>SDNZ01000070.1 GCA_004524565.1 Candidatus Thorarchaeota archaeon | reverse complement strand
TATGGACGTAGCATCCCAGTCCATCACTTCCCCACTTGATCAAGTATCAACAACTGGCTCTAAATATCTAGAAGTAGTTAAGAATTCACTCACATCTCATATTGATCGTGTCAATGAATCATTAAACGAAGAATATGGTTCTCTCATGTCACTTGCTACCACTCTCGGATCAGAGTGTGAGTCCACACTCGGAGATACTCGTAATATGATCCTCGAGCTTCTGAAGGAACAGAACGATGCTGAATTAGCTTCATGTGATGCTACAAATCAGGAGCTTCATACTGCTCTTGACAATTGGGTTGTATCTACGGTTTCTTCTATTGAAACAAAGCTTACAGAAACTGCTGAAGATGTATCCAATATTTTGAATACGGAATCCTCCGAACTAAATACGATAGCAGTAGCTATGAATAGCCGATTGAAGTCTGCTTTCCAGTCTGTTATCAAATCAACTTCCACAAAGAATGATGCAATGATAACCTCCGTCAAGACAACAGCTCATGATTTTGAAAGAAACGTAGGTATGGAAATCGACGAATTAATTGCAAACTTTACAACTGCAACAGAGAAACAAGTACGCGAGTCAAAGGAGCTCTATGAAGGTCTTCGTGATAGACTGGATAAACGAATGACCCGCAGTGTTTCGACAATCAATAACCAAGCTGACAAGATTCACAAGGAGATTGGTGAATCTATAACAGAACAAATGGAACGAATTGAACAACACAGTCTCGGAATTCGTAATGAATTCCATACTCGATTAGAGGAAATGACAACTCAGTTCATGACCATGGTTCAAGGACTTGAAGTGACCTTCAATGGACTTCTCTCAAGTCAAACGGTTGAAGCTCGTGACATTATCTCATCTGCCCACTCGGAATTTAGAACTTCACTGAAAAATGAAGTGATGAATCTTAAGGAAGATTCTTTGAAAGTTCAGCAAGAGTATTCTACTGAACTAGCCCTCAAGATAGACGAGGTAGCATCCTCTGTTGCTACTACAAAGAAGGTACTTGAAGAGCTCTCAGTCAACAAAAGATTTGAGATTTCAGCCAGCATGGCCCAAACTCTTAGTGATCTTGAAAAAGCAGTGAAAAGTATGGAACAGAATCTGCACGATCTCGAATCAGGGACCATTAAACAATTTATTGAAAACATGGAGCAGGTATCAGCGGAATTCAATACAACAGTTGATGGTGCTCGTGATAATATCTCTGAACGATTGGATAATATTCGTGCATCCACAGAGGCTGCCCTTGGTAAGAGCTCAAGTAAAGCAAAGACGATTGCTGATGGTTTTGTATCTGAACAGAAAGACCACAAACAACGTGCTCTGGCTAATACTAGTAAGAAGATAAATCGATTATCCACAAAGAGAGTGAAGGATTCTGCTGCAAGTATTGAAGCATTCCAAGCTTCAGTTGCGAAGATTCAAACTTCCAGCATGAAAGGAAGAAGTACTGCGAAAGAGGAAGTATTAGCTAATCTCGAAACACGAAGATCCGAGGTAGCTAATGCTTTTGATGCAGCTCAAGTTTGGGTTGATTCCACTCAATCTAACATGGCAACATCACTCGACGCACATGGTAATAAACTGAAAAACGAACTCATTCTTATGCAGAAAGGATTGCAAAAAGCAGCATCTGAAGCATCTTTAGCAATACAAGAGCGTGGAGATGAATATGTTGATCAGTTCCAAGAGATTACCTTGGCCCTGTTTCAAAATACCGAGTCGATTGTAACTGACCGATTGAATGATTTTGGTGATAGTGCTTCAGCTTCGCTAACAAAGAGTAACGAAGCCTTCACAAATATTCCACTTCACTTGGAAGAAGAGCTTTCGCAAATGGAATCTGAGATATCAGAAAAGACATCTCAAAACTACAGTGAGATTGTTGAAGGTCTCGGTGTGACATTCACTGAAACAGGTCGGGCTGCTGAAGCAGCAACAGAAGAACTCAAGGCCTTGATTGACTCTACTTCTAACAAAATGACCGCGAAGAGAGACGAAGTGATTGAATCGGTCAAGAAGAATGCAGATCTGGCAAATCAACACGCATCTCGCAAGTTTGAATCAATTGGTTTGGAATTGAAAACCAAACTGAGTTCTGAATCTTCACGAGTTGTAGAAAACGCTCATTCTAATTTCACTGGGAAGAACCTTGAGATAACCGACTCAGTAACGAAAGCTACTACTACAAGCAATGAGAAGACCTCTTCTTTGAAACAAGTACGGAATGAAGCTCTATCTTCATTCAGTGAACAAGGAGAGCGGACACTTCGTCGCTGGTCTGCTGACCAGAGAGATCAGATGAACGTGTTGAAGGGTCGAATTCTGGATACGATCAATGGAGTGACCAGCTCTACACAAGGTGCAATCGATGTTCTTACTGCTATCCATGAGCTCGGTGATAATATGCTTGCAAGACCTTCAGAACGAACTTGGTATCTATCTGGTAATGATGAAGCATGCGCTCACATCATTGATATGGCAGACCGAGCTGAAGACTCTGTGATAATATCCGTGACCAATCGCTCCTGTATTGACTTCAAGAAACTAGCGAAGGTCAAGAAACCAAAACGGAAAATATTGGTCCTCCCAGAACTTGATGAACCAGAACCTGAGCTCGAACTCTTGGATGGCTGGCGAATATGGCAGACCAAAACTCCAATGTTGCTATCGATAATAGATGATAAGGAAATCCTTGTTGGTGGTGCTTCTGAAACTGAGGCTCTAGTAGCAATTGTTTCAGAGGACAAGACCTATCTGAAGCTCTATCATGATGTTCTAGGGCCTCATTTAGTCAGTGGTAGGGTTGTCAACTGATGCATAAAAGTATGATAAACTTGGACATCGCTTAGACAAACATTTGAGACATCCCTGTAGGTCTTTAAATGCCGCCTCACAGGACAGTATCGCGCGGTTGACCCGACACATTCAATGACCTCACAGAGTCATTCCCAGTGCCGCTCTTGGGAGTACATCACTCTGGTGTCTATGTTTGTACAATTTACAATGAACGGTGGTCTAAGAAAAAGTGATTGCATAGATGATGGCATCTTCTGAATCGTAGTAACCAACTCTGCGATCGACTGCCATCATCCCTGCATTCTCATACAAATGTCTTGCCCAGTGATTACTTTCTCGTACTTCGAGCTCGCATGTTTCCAATCCAGATGATTTCATAGAAGAAAATGCATAACTCAATAATTTCTGCCCCCTTCCCTGTTGTCTATATTCCGAATGAACTGCAAGGTTTAGGATATGTCCATGATTATCCTCTTTATACTCCTCCCATACAATATACCCTATCACACACCCTTTGTTCCCGAGAACATTCATAATAACAACGGTATCCTCATCTACAGGGTATCTACCACCACTTAATGCTAAATGAAAGAAAATACTTTCATCCCATGGTTTTGGAAAACTGCTTTGTTCTATCTCAATCACACTTTCTAAGTCATCCAGATGAATAGCACGTATCTTAGAAGAAGTCATGGTTTATGCCCTCCGTATCACTCTTTATTGGTCTGCAACTCTGTCATAACCAACAGGATTTCCGCAACTGGAACAAAAAACTGCATCTATTGGGAGTGGTGCAGAACAAACATCACAATTAGATCCAACTGGAATATACTCCTTCATCGACTCATGGTCTGAAAATGGTTCTACTTGATTGAAATACACTCCCACTGAACGCATCATAATTACAAAAACGAAAAAGGTGAATATCAGAAATAGGACTATTGCAAATACATCTGATGTACTGACGAAGAAGAATGGGAAGATGAAAAATGTACTAGTTCCTATTTCGCCATTACTCAAAAATAATAAAACTATACCAGTAATGAAGAACAGGACTCCTATAACAAAGAGATGTTGAGACCTCTTCAACAGTGATTCCTCAATATTGCGATACTACATCATACCGCGGCTTTTCATCTGCTCAATAATCTGATAATATTTCTCATCGTTGCTAATCATATCATTGACTTGTGCTTCAAGAGAGTGTGAACCTGGTAGAAGATCGACTTTCACTTTGCTATCCGGGTACACTGACTCTAATCTATGACGAATTAGGACTCCAATCAACCCTCCCATTGGACAATATGGGACAGTGGGCTTGAATTGAACATGTATAGAATCTCCATCGACCTCTATGTATTCCCTCGTTACAATTGACATCTGTGGGTCGGTGATTGAAATCGGATGCTCAGGATCCATTACTGGTTCCAATGCTTTGAATACTTCAATTACTGTTGTCATCGTCATCTCGAAAATTGTCCCTGCTCTGACTCCTTAATAATTTATGGCACAGGCATGGAACTCTGGCTATGGGCACAAGTTATATCTGTAAATGAGCAAGACTGTACCTACAGATTCCGCCATAAATGCGTACATATGATATTAGGGGGATACAAGAATGTCACCAGATGAAAAGCCAACTACAAAGAAACGCAGCAAGTATCTATTCAAGATAACTGTCGTAGGGCCTGATGACAAGCTACTTGAAGCAGTGCTATCGACATTTGATGACCCAGTGGTAGCTGTTGATGGAATTCGAATTGGCTCTACTGAGATTGATACTGATACCTCTGAGATTCACGCAGTCTTCATGAGTCCCAAACATTCTGCTCTTGATATTCTTCTCACACTCACTTACAAAGGAGCAAGTGCAGTGATGATTATTTGTCAGAGTTCAGATCCTGAAATTGAGTCCATCTATAGAAATGAAATTCGAGAGAATTTAGGAACTGGTATTCCTACTCGTGTTTTAGAAGTCAAACTCCCCCTAGATGATTTTAAGATAAATGAGATACACCACATTTTTGATGAGGTAGTAGAAGAGATACTTGAAAAACGTACTCAACCAAAGAAAGGCCCTCCTAAGACGACGACTCCCAAGAAGACAACCTCTAAGAAAAAAGCTCCTGCTAAGACTACAAAGAAGAAATCTACTAAGAGCAAGTAGCTTGTAACACGGACGTAATCGATACCCTTTTCTCGATTCCAGCGCCAACACAATATGGGTGTCAACAGTGAGCTCTAAAGATGACAATATTAGGACTGACGAATACTGGATGGGTGTACGAGACGCACTAAGAATGGTTGATAGTTTCCACAAGTGGTCACAGCGAAATCCGGGTCGTGCCAAGAGCCTAGAGGATTTCATTCATGATGGACTTATTGCTGCTGCAAAGAGATGTGAATCATGCCTGCGTGATAAGTTAGGACTCAGTTTTACTGAAGAAGATGAAGAAGATGAACTCATCCTTGAAGAGTCCCCTGAACTTGTTGAAGAAGAAACCTATCATGATAATGAGTACGATGTTGAGGAGAAAGAAGAGGAAGCGGTGGATAAACCAGAATCATCATTTGAGGAACCGATCCGCCCTGTTGAACCTGAACCCTCTTTCACAGCACCTCCTGATATTTCAGATGAATCATCGATATCACTAGATAGCGTCGAACGTCGAGAGGATGAATCAATGAGTGACCTCTCTATCGAGGGTCCTCCACGTGAATTCTCGACCGATTTTGAATTAGTAGAACCCACTCCACTTGTAGTTGATGAACCATCTGCTCCAAGCTCACCTATTGAAATGGAACCTGAGTCTGAGACAGAAGAAGATATGAGTGAGTCAATTTTAGAAGAAGAAACCGAAACAGCTTCAGAATCAGAATCTGAAGAATCACCTGAAGTGCCTTCGTTTACTTGGTCTGAATATGAGAAGGCTGTAACTCCATCCTCTGAACCAGAACCCCTTGATCCAGAAGTCGATATCCTCCCAACTGAGGTTGAACAAGAATCTGAAGATTTCGACGAGGAAATAAGTGAAGAACCTCCTGAACCTCCTAAGGAATGGAATCCTTATGATGAACCATCAATTCCAGAAGAAGATACTGAGGATGAAATTCCGACTGATGATAGTGAATCCGTTGTCATGGAAGCAGGAGAAGATGAACCTGCAATTATGGAACCCCCATCTCCCCCACCTCCCCCTGAGAGTGAAGAGGATGAGGAAGAACGTAAACGTAGAGCAAGACGATTGTTCTTTGGAGCCTAAGAGTTCTTACCGAGAATTAATTCATAGAGTCGTATCGCTTCTTCTGCGGTATCGACTCCCTTTATTATTGCACTCCCTGATGCCATTAGTGTTATCCTTTCTCCTGATGCCACTGTCACAATCATGACTCTCTCTGTTGACTTGACAGAGTACGATCCTCTAAGTTTCTGAGCTAGATTATTCAGATCAAATCTCTCTATTTGTGGTGGTGATATGTTATAGCTCTGCGAACATAATTGAGTCACCGTAATTTCATTTGTTTTTACAGCACTCGCTGGTTCTGACTTCGAGCATATCGGACATTCCTCTGACTTTCCTATGTCAAAGAAATCAAAGGTTAGTGACCCTGAATCTATTGTCATAAGACGATTTCCGAGAATGGGTTCATGTCCAATTGCTAACCGAATCGCTTCGTTTACCTCGACTGCTGCTGCAAGCGAGAGCACCGTAGGAGTCACTCCAACTTGTGCACATGTGTTATCTGGATTGTCTTCCGCACTCCCCATCACGCAGTTCAGACATCCAGTTTTTCCAGGAACAAAGGTTGATAGATTGGCATAATATTCGACAGCTCCAGCGAAAATATACGGGATGCCTAGTATCTGACTTGCTCTATTGACAGCTCTTCTAGCCTTAAAGGAATCAAGACCATCTAAAATGATGTCTGTTCCCCTTAGAAGATCTATAGCATTCTCTTCGCCTATTGAAACACACAACGGTTCAAACTCAACATTTGGATTTACCATTTTTAAATTTTCAACCGCTGCTTCTACCTTTGGCTCTCCAATATCCTGTGTGTTGTAAATAGTCTGTCTTTGAATATTTGATAGTTCAACAATATCTCTGTCAATGATTCTGATTTTTCCGAAACCAAGTGCCGTAAGTAATCGGAGAGCTGGACTTCCAAGTCCGCCAGCACCTACAACAGTGATTATGGTGTTCATTATTGATTTCATATCATCTTCATTGAAGTCTCTGAGAGCAAGCATTCGGGAGTATCTCTCCCTTTGACTATCTGTGAGTTTCATCTTTCAATTATTAGACACAAAGCGTTCACTTAAAGCCTTGGACATATACTCTTTCGAACCATGGAATATACTGCTGAGATTTCTATTGGTCTTCGGAGAACTCCGAAAGAAGCATTGCTTGCTGCACTATCTAGACTTACCACCCCGCTAGATATTCCTGCTAATGTTAGTCAGATACTTATCAAACCCTCAATATATGACCCGAAGTTGGTGGGTAATACCGAACTTGAATTAGTTCGAGCAGTTACACGAATATTCAGCAATCTGGGTCATATTTCAATAATTGAGAGTGATAATCCACTAAGAACAGCAAGTGAAGCTTTCGAAAAACTAGGTTACACAACTCTTGTCACTGAAAACATTGATTTGGTCAATCTCTCTGAAATCTCGCGGCAGGTAGTGAAAATGGCTGGGCATCATTCTAAGTCTCTGGAGATGCCTACTCTTCTTTCAAAACCGAATTTCTTAGTAAATGTTCCAACCCTGAAGTTAGAACCCGGAATTTGTACAGTTGGTGGAGGTATCAAGAATCTATTCGGTCTGATACCTGAGATCGATAAACGTCACTATCACTCCTACATCGATGATGTGTTACTTGATATCCTGACGTCATTCCGTCCTCAGTTGACTATTATGGATCTCACTTCATTGGTTATCGGAAACCGTGAGGATGGCATCATCAGAGCGATTGGAGCTGTTATAGTTGGTACCGACCCAGTAGCTGTGGATGCATTCTGTTCAGATTTACTCGGGATAGATCCAATGGAGGTTACCCATTTGAAGAGAGCTCACGATCTTGGTTTTGGTGAGATTCTTATCGACCGAATGAAAATCAGTGGGACCGAGGAACAGAGAGCTAAATTATTTGAGCTTTGTAGGATTTGACCAAACAGAAAGCATTTATCACTGTATACTAGGCCCACCAAATGTCTTCACGGACTGCTACACGTGGATTCACAGACATTAGGATGCACCAGATATGGACTGGACTTCTCATACAATGGAGCGTATCCCTGAATCGGGAACTCTCAAAATGTTTGATTTAGCGAAACGCCTAGAAAATGAAGGAAAGAAAATCTACCATTTTGAAGTAGGTCAGCCAGATTTTCCTACACCTGAGAATGTTGTTAATGCAGGTATTGAAGCTCTGAAAAAAGGTTTGACTAGATATACTCCTGCTCGTGGTATTCCACCATTACTTGATGCAATAGAGGGATCTTACAAATCACGTGGGATAGATTTTGACGGAACAAAGAATGTGATTGTCACTCCTGGGGCGAAGATGGCATTATTCGCAGGTTTCCTAGCTACTATTGATGCTGGTGATGATGTTTTACTTCTCGCACCTGCTTGGCCCACATATCGAGTCATGATTCGCGCATTAAACGCTAAACCTGTAGATGTTCATACAAATGGCAATTATGCAATTGATGAAGAGGCATTAAAGAATAAAATATCACGAACAGTTTCTGCTCTTGTCATTAATACTCCTAACAATCCCACTGGTGGGGTCTTAAGCAATGACAATATGAAACTGATTCACGACTTAGCAGAGGATCATGATTTTGTTGTTTTCTCTGATGAAATCTATGAGTCTCTTGTTTATGATGGATTCAAGCAGACTTCAATGCTTGAAATTGATCCAACAATGGAACATACCTTGGTGATTAGTGGATTTTCTAAATCTCATGCTATGACTGGCTGGCGACTAGGATATGCTATTGGGAATGATGAAACAATATCCAATATGGCTCGCATTCAACAAAATACCACTTCTTGTGCGGCATCTTTTACACAATACGCTGGAGCAAAAGCTCTCACAGGTGATCAGAGTTCTATTGAGAGAATGGTGGAAGAATATCAAAAAAGACGTGATGTAATTACTCGCTTGTTCAATGAAATTGAGGGTATTGCTTGCTTGAATCCGAAAGGTGCTTTCTATGTATTTCCCAATTTCGTTGAATATGGGCTCAGTAGTGCGACACTTGCTGAACTATTTCTAAAGAAAATCGGAATATGCTCCTCTCCTGGTGGAGTATTTGGAGAGAAGTATGACAGTTACCTAAGATTTTCCTACTCCACTTCGCTTGAGGATATCGAAGAAGGTATGTCACTGCTTGCCAAGTTCCTACCCACGATTAGATAAAGGATGATTTCCCATAGATGCTGCTGCATGGTGATCTAGTTTGAACCAGGATGAGCAAGAAATGGACTTACCTCATTTCGAATGTACCAAGTGTGGTGCATGTTGTCGTGATGAATATTTACTTGTCACTGTGACAGGTAGTGATATCGTAAAGATATCAGCCATCTTAGGATTAGGTCCCGATGATATGCTCAAAGCTTTGGATTTCTATATTGTATCTGAAGGTCAAACAACCCCTGTGGGCCTAGAGAGGATTTCTTCAGTTGCAACGGAGCGTGGGCTTGCATTCATGGCTCTTAAGAAAATGGAGAACGGGGATTGTATATTTTTAAAAAAAGATCTTTGCATGATTCATCCTGTTCGACCCCTAGTGTGTAGATCATTTCCATTTGTGTTCACAGAATCAGAAGGGCAAAGAAACTGGGGATTGAGTGCGAAGAAAGATATCTGTCCTGGACTAGGGACTGGACCTCTGATTTCTGAGGAAGATATTACCGAACTTGCAGAATCTATCTTACCAGAGATACAGATATACAAAAAATTCACTAAAGAATGGAATGAGCATCAAACCTCTCCCACAGTAAGTAATCTTCTGAAGGCAATTCTTGAAGATATCAGATTCTACAAATAGGAACTCCAACAAGATTTTACATCTTTGTGAGAATCTGTAAGATATTTCCAAAATTATGCTCTACCGTTCTGCTCTTCTCTGCATAGGATGCCAAGGATGATAATCGATTATCTTTTTGTAAAATTTCCTTAAATTTGCTAGAACGAATAACATCGTGAATTTCTTCATTCAATAGCAGAATCTCATCTGACGACCTTAGGATATACTGTAGCATCTTGATGAGAAGAATGAAATCTTTAATGTCACGGAGCTGTAAAGTTTGACTATAGAATTGAAATTCCATTCGAGCAAGACGTTCACGTTTACGTAATAGATCTTGAATCCAAAACTCTGAATTCTCATCTGCAAACAATTGTTCCAGATCAGCCCAATAATGCTGTTGCTCAATCAATTGAACCAGGTATTTTCGCAAGAATCCAAAATGATCAATATCTCTCTCGATATCTTCCTCTGTGCCAATGGGCGTCATCATGTTATCCATTTGACTATGTTTGATTGCAATTTTTAGTGAGAATTGGTCGACATACTTCTTGATCTCATCTGTTTTTTCTTTTTTCGTCATGAGGTGTGCAAACGTGTCACCAAGTGTCAGAATGAATTTATACAGACATTCAGAGCATATCTCCGCACTAGCACTTGCCTCTTTGGTTGACAAGAATTGTAAGGCATCCTCAAGGTCATTACCTGGGACATCCTTTCCATGAATTCGTAGTACCCAACCTTGGGAAATGCAGTACACTTTATTGTCTGGGTAATTTACGAAGATAGAGGCGTAGCAGATGTTGCCTTCGCTTGCTTGTTCTTCTTTCATACTTTCTCTATCAGGCCGGAACGAGAATAATGACGGATCTACTTCTAGTGCGTCTATTTCTAATACACTATCATTATTGACACAGAGCTTTTCGTCACCGAAGACTTTGAAACATGGACATCCACGGACCATCTTGATAGTAGATGTTTCTTGCTCATCAAGCATGATATTCTCCTCCAGGTATGCGAAATCATGAGCTTGCTATCATTAGGCATCTAGAATAATGACTAGGACCCATTTAGCACTTATCATGAATCAGAATGAGCACTGATTTCACCGAGTACCTTTGCAAGATTACTGAATTTATACTCGGTTTCTTTTCGCTTTTCTGAATGTTTTCTAAGCGATTTTTGAATGTCCTCACTTATTGCTTCTCTCTCAAGAAGGTCATGAGTCTTCTCTCTTATCATATCACTAAGCTGGATCACCTTTTCTGAAATTCCAACCATAAAACGAAGAGTGCCTAGCGAATCAGATTCATCTGGATTGTCATCCAAAGAAAGGACTTGAAATAGAAAGACCGATTCAAGTCTATACAATGCTCTATAATGGTCTACAAGTTCTGTTAGAGTCTTATCACCGTTCTTTTCTCTAAGCTTTAATGTGAGTGCTGCCCACTGACTGCGTGTTTGATTCAATTTTTTAATATATAATCGAACATGCTCTTCATATTTCTTATCTGAGAAACCATTAGACGAATACCCACTGAGTTCCGCCGCCATTCTAACGGAAACGTCTCTAACATAGGAGGCTACCATCTCTTCCCTTTCTGCATCTGTGAGGAATCCTTCAGAGACCTCACCCAGAGTTCTCAAATATTTGTACAAACAATCCGAGCAAACTACGCCGTCTCTATCTCTATCTGTAGAAGTGACAAATTGCAATGCACTATCAATCTCTGCTGCTTTGATACTTTTCTTGTTAATGACAATTTTCTGTCCTTGACTGATACAATGGCACAGACCACCTAATCTGTCAAGGTACATCAGCAAGTAGCACATACTCTCTTTGTCACTTTTGTATTCTTTCAACTCATCTTTACTTCGGATTTGTTCAAAGAATGAAGGGTCTACCGAAATTGCATTGATTGGAATGATATCATCGTTATTCAGACAGACTTTCTCGTCTCCAAACTGTCGATAGCATGGGCACCCCTTGATAACCTGCGAATTGGACTGATTTCCAGTAATTGATGGATTCAGTTTCAGCCCAGAGGCATCATGCCCTATGATTCAACACGCTCCTAGATTGGGGGTCTCTAACAACCGTCACTCTTGATATCTGCTATTAGGAATAGATATCAAGCTTTCTTTGATAGATACACTGTCATTAATAGACGCGCCATCTATTTAGCCGCACAATCTATTCTCTTTTCAATAAATCTTGGATGGTGAATTGATCTGAATCCTATGATGAGTTTTTTGACTAACCCCAGAGCTCTCTCTTTAACAGGTCGCGGATTGCAATTCTGATAGCATCTGATCTGTTTGGATAGAGGTTGTTTTCAACCAGACGTTCAAGTCCTTCGACGTATTGTTCGGGGATATGCAAAGTTACTAGTTTCATGATGAATAATCTCCTGATACTGCTCTCTGTCATACATGAATATGGTTGTGAGTAATACCAAGTCGGTACTCAAATCAGAATCTTGAATTCTTTCTATCAGCCTATCGAAAAGGATTAGATGAATTGAGTTCTTGGCCGTCAGGATAGAAGTTATATTCAATTACTATTGTCCCCCAATTTGTGACCCTCCCTAGGTCGTGATATCGTGGACCGGCAAGCAAGAATTGACGTACTATTCAATCCCCGTTCTATTGCAGTGATTGGAGCATCTAGCACTCGTGGAAAACTTGGCAACGATGTCATGCGTAATCTTATTGATAGCGGTTATCAGGGTCGAATTTATCCAATTAATCCCAACGCAGGTGAGATCCTAGGGCAAAAGGCATTCCGTTCAATAGAAGAGGTACCTGCAGATGTCGATGTTGCTGTGATTGTAATTCCTGCCAAATTTGTTTTGAAAACAGTAGAAGACTGTGGTAAAAAAGGAGTGAAAGCTCTTGTCATCATCACTGCAGGTTTCAAAGAGAGTGGCAAAGAAGGAGAAAAAGTTGAGAAGAAGCTCGTTGAACTTGCTGAAAAATATGAAATGGTGATCCAAGGTCCTAACTGTCTTGGCATAACAAATACAGCTGCTCCATACAACGCATCATTTTCTGCTGGCACACCAGGTAAAGGTACAATCGCATTTGCATCTCAATCTGGAGCGCTAATGACTGGTATTCTCGATTGGAGTCTAATGGAAAAAATTGGCTTCTCTAAATTCGTTAGCCTGGGGAATAAAGCTCACCTTGATGAAGCTGATTTCATCGAAGCTTTTGGGCGAGACCCCAATTCTACTTTCCTTCTCTTATACATTGAATCCGTTGTTGATGGCAAGAAGTTCATGGAAGCCTGTAAGAAGGTAATTCCACACAAACCGATCTTTATTGTCAAGTCTGGTGTCAGTGTAGCTGGCGCAAGAGCTGCCTCTTCCCACACTGGTTCGCTTGCGGGAAGTGACATGGCTTATGATGTTGCCTTCAAGCAGAGCGGAGTTCGACGAGCTCAAGACATGGCTTCACTATTCGATGTTGCCTCTGTCTTTGATGATATGAATCTTCCAACTGGAAAGCGGGTAGCTATCATTACTAACGCTGGAGGTCCTGGGATCCTTACCACTGATGCTTGTGAAGAAGGTGGGTTGGAGATTGCACAGTTCACATCAGAAACTACTGAATTTCTGAAATCGAATCTTCCATCTGCTGCATCTGTAAACAATCCTATCGATGCTTTAGGAACAGCTCTCCCAGAGGATTATGAACTATGTATAGAGGCTGCACTAAAAGATCAAAATGTAGACTCCGTTCTGGTTCTTCTTACACCTCAAGCAATGACCAAAGTAACTGATACTGCAAAGGTCATTGTGGATGCGCACAAGAAGAATCCTGACAAACCATTACTCGCTGTATTCATGGGTGGAAATTCAATGGTCTACCCTAGGATAGTTCTAACGACAGGTGGTATCCCCGTCTTCGATTTCCCGGAACGTGCTGTACATGCTCTTAGTGAATTATACAAGTACACTGTCAGCAGAGATCGTCTCAAGGATGAGAAGATTCCGAAATTCAAAGTAGATATGAAGAAGGTTGAGAGAATTATTGCTGAGGTACGCAAAGACAAGCGAAGCGTACTCTTGGGAAATGAAGCTCATGCAATTGCAGAAGCCTATGATATTCCTGTGGCTCGAATCCGTCTAGCTACAACCGCTGAAGAAGCAAAGTCATTGGCAGAAGAACTCGGATATCCAATTGTTCTCAAAATATCCAGTCCTGATATCATCCATAAGAGTGACATTGGTGGGATAGTAGTAGGACTCAAAACACCTGAAGAAATCGAAATCCATTTCAATGAGATTCTAGACAATGCAACGAAACACATGCCTGAAGCCAAAATCTATGGTGTAGATGTGCAAGAAATGGCTGAGAAAGGCAAAGAACTGATCATAGGTTGTTCTAGAGATGTACAATTCGGACCTCTCATTATGTTTGGAACTGGTGGAATCTACGTCAACTTTCTCAAAGACATCTCATTCAGATTAGCTCCAATGACTCGAACCGATGCCTCTGAATTGATTATGGAAACAAAGATGGGCAAACTCCTGAGTGGTGTTCGTGGTGAAGCTCCTAGTGATATCAATGCAATTCAGGACACTATTCTCAAAATCAGTCAATTAGTTACAGACTTTGAAGAAATAGTAGAACTTGACATCAATCCTGCCTTTGGTTATGAAAATGGCAAAGGTGTTTCTGCAGTGGATGTCAAAATTACCATTGGAGAATAATCGTAAATTATTGTTACCAAAAGAGCAGGTGGGAATGGGAGCAGAGAGCGCTCCCAGTGTAGAAATAATAGAACGCACATTTGCCGGGAGGAATCTGTGCGTTCTAAAGTATTGATTTTGTATTCACCATATGTCATCTTGTATAGTTGGGCCAATACTAGGTTAGTATTCAGGATGTAACCCGCACAATATGTGGAGTGCATAGCAGTATTGGTCATTTTGGTTACGAAATTGAACCAAATAATCTGTACTTCATTTGAAGGTAATACATTTATGCCGGCTATCTGTTATCGATTTTTACATTACTAATAATTAGAGGTGTACAAATGGCTTCAGATGCTGAAAAGTCGGATGCCGCCGGTGAATCACAAGATACCACTAAGACTACTGATGAATTACAGTCTTTGCGGTGGATTCGTGAGCGACGCTCCATTAGGGAGTTCACTGGTGAGAAGATACCCGACGAACATATTGAGATGATCCTCGAAGCTGCACGACATGCTCCTAGTCCGGAGAATATGTTAATGATGCGTTTTGTGGTGATCCGTGATGATCAGGACATGAAAGTGTTCCTGGCTGACATAGCCCAAGAGATGGCCCAGACTGCGTTTGGTGGTGCTCCCTTCGAGCTCACAAGTGGTCGGAACTGGTTTATTGGCGATCCCTACAGGGCGGCAGTTTACGCTCGATTACGTGATGGTGAGCTATTCCGTTATCCTGAGAAGAGCGATGCTGTGATTATTGTGTGTGCAAGTGAATCTTGGCATGATGCAGGTTATCTGTATCCAAACGAATTATTCGGTTCCGTTGTAAGTGGCATGGCAATGATGAATATGTGGCTGACAGCTACTGAACTTGGATACGGTTGTGGGTATGAAGCACTTGTATGTTCTGATCCACGTCACGCACAATTGATTCGTGACAAGCTCGGAATTCCCCCAATATGGACTCCGATTACAGCATTTTGCATTGGAAAGCGGATATCTCCAAGAGCTCTAGGTCCTAGCAGACCACCACTTGAGGGGCTTATGTATGAAGAGCGGTGGGGCAAACCCTACAAACGCTTGGCATTCAAGGAGGACAAATAGAATGGATGTCGATTTTAAAGGCGATACCTTAGAAAATATGAAGAAACTTGCTGAAGAGGCTGGATTAACCCCCGAAGGTCTAATTGAAGTCGTTATGCAGCAATTTGTTGATAACAAAGGTGCAAGGGTATATACTGGAAGATGGACTGGAGGTGAAGTAGATGGAGTCAAGGGATTCCGCTACGTACCACAATGGCCCTTCAGACCCGGCTTCAAAGAAGCTACAGGTGATGAAGTCAAGAAATGGAAATCGGACTCTAAGAAATTCCGTAAACATCCTACTGGTGAATGGCCTTTCTATCCCCGACTGAAAGAAGGTGACATCGAACACGAATATTGGAACACGAAGAAGATGTATCATCAGTCATTAATCAATGATAGAAAAGGTCGCATTGTGCATCTCATGGATGGAGACAGGTACGATGCATTCCTTGACACCGTCAAGAAACGAAAGGGTAACTTCTGGAATACTACTATCGATGCAGTCATGATTGAAGCGATTGATGACTGGATGGCGAAGGAGGAGTAAAAATGTCTCAACTACAACAATTCTTCGAGTTCTTAATGAGTAAGGTCAAAGAAAAGGAAGACCTTCAGGAAACAGTCAAGAACTGGGTTGGACCCTATGATGGAAAAGTCCTTCAGGTTGTCACACCTGACCATGGCGCTCAATACATAGTTGTCTACAAGAAAGCTCCTTGGATGGCACTTTTCGATGGAG
>SDNZ01000069.1 GCA_004524565.1 Candidatus Thorarchaeota archaeon | reverse complement strand
GTCACCGTTGGAGAGGAAGTGTTCGAGCAAACTATCAAATTAGCGTATAAACCTGATTTTACTTCCGCCGTAACACGAAAACCAACTTCTGGGAAAGGTCTATCTTTTGCTGTTGAAGTCTGTATCGCTTATGGTGGTGAAATAAAACCTGCAACGTCTGCTCCGATGGTGTTGTGGCGTTTTGTAAATAGAGTTCCAAAATTGCGAGATAATAGTGATTGTGCTACATGGAAGGCAACTACTTTGGTTAATTGGAAGAATTACAAAGTACAAACTTTTGATAATGGAATTCCTCGAGGTCCCATTATGGTATTCATTCACGTTTGTGGTGCGTATGTGCACGTAATGTTCAAGGGTCAGTCAAAGCAAGCTCTAGCTGAAGATGAAGTTCTACTTCGAGAAATCAAACTTGCTCTTGAAGATGCAGGTCGTAAATTTAGACGATTCATAACACGTAGAGAAACCGATAGAAGAAAGGCAAAGCGTGCAGGAATTCTTGCTATGTATGCTGATCAATTTGCTCAGAGTCTTGTAACGATTGCAAATGATGGCAAGAAGAAACCAAAATACGATGTTGAAACAATTGCTAGTAGATTGCGAGATTCTATCCAAGGTTTTGAAACTGAAGACGACCAAGAAGAAACTGAAACTGATGGTATTGGCACAGATTTAGTTGCAGATATGCCCTTAGATGATGAAGCGGATGAAGAATTCGTAGAAGATGGAGGTGCACTTGATGAGTAAGAAGAAATCAAAGAAAAAGCCTGAAATTATCCAATCGACTCTTGGTGATATTGTTAAGGAGGAACCAAAAAAGAAGGCTGTTGAAAAGATAACTCCAGCTAAGAAGCCATCCGCCAAAAAAGCTGCCTCGAAGAAGAAAGCCACACCAAAAGCAAAAACAAAATCTAAGAAACCTGGAAAAGAAGTTACTAAGAAAAAAGCTCCTGAAAAGAAAACCAAACCAAAGGCAAAAATTCCATCCAAGAAACCGAAAAAGGAAGTTTCTAAAAAAGCACCCCTTGAGAAGAAAACTGATTCTGCTACCCTTTCTGAGTCTGGAATTCCAATTACAAAACTACCCGGTGTAGGTTCAAAATTAGCAGATAAACTAATAGCCGCAAAATATGATTCAGTTGAGAAAATATCAAGGTCTCGTGCACCATCACTTTCAAAGAAAATTGAGGGACTAAGCATTACTGGTGCCATAAATCTAGTTGAAGCCGCAAAAGACTTACTTAGACAGATGGACCAACCTGCAAGACCTGACTCTGAAATCATATCTGAAGATGATACGCCAAGTCCAACAATTCCACTTAGTTCAGTTCCAGGTGTTGGATCCAAAATGGCACTTGCTCTTGAACGAGCTGGTTACAATTCAGTTGCTCGATTATCAAGGTCTCGACCTGATGCAGTTGCTTCTAAGGTAGATGGATTGAGTCTTGCAGGAGCAACAAAGATTGTTACTGAAGCAAGAGACATGATGCAACAACGTGAGATGGATAGAATCATTGGTGATTCATCTACTCCGACTGTTATTGCTGGAAAAGAAACAAAGCCACCAAAGGAGAAGAAAGCTCCAGTGAAGAAAGACACCCCTCCCAAAATACAGGAAAAACAAGCCAAGAAAGCATCCAAGAAAAAGACTGAGCCAATAGAAGTCCCTTCAAGGAAGAAAGCAAAGATTCCCGCACCACCGAAGAAAAAGAAACCCAAGCCAATCAAGAAATCTTCTGGGTTGCCAGTTCCCAAATCTGTAACTAATCTTACAACGGAAATGAAGGAGAAATGGGTTGCAGCAGATATTCGTGCTAAGGCTCCACGAAGTGAGGATGATCCTGAACAAGTGGAAACTGTAGAGGTCGTATCTCTAAGTCCTGATGATACACTTGAAAGATTGGTAGAGAATGCTCTTGAGATATTAAATGAAACAATGATGACTGGTCGTCCTGCCTTTGAGATTCCAAGCAGATCTGGAGACAATATAGTATGGGATGAAATACGCGACCTATTGCTTCTGGGGATGAAAACTATTTCCAGACCATATCATTCACTTGCTTCAGTTGTAGATGCAACACGAACTGCTCGAGTTATGGAGATTGTTTTCAATCTCTTACAAGCAAATCTACACGCAACGAAACGAGAAGTTTTCTATAGCGATGTGAATCTCTTCCGAGACCAGAAGTATAGCGACAAGATCATTGAAGATGTATCATCAATGCTAAGAACAACTCGTGATAGTGTTCATGTAGTCGCCTCAGCTCGTGGATCTGCAATGGGCCGAGTCACAATTCGTGATGGCGGTGATATCATAGACCTTACCAAGATGGGTACAGGCGGCTGGGCAGTCACTCCCTTCCTTGATCAATTAGAGATTGTTGAAAGTGATGCCGAATTCATTCTTTTATCAGAGAAGGATGCGGCTGTGATGCGTCTTGCAGAAGCTAAGTACTGGAATCGCCAACCTTGCATTGTAATTACCGGTAAGGGATCTGGTGATATCGCTACTCGAGCGTTTCTGAAGATGCTAGTGAAGGAACTGGAAATTCCTGCATTTGCGCTAGTAGACTCTGATCCGTATGGACATTATATCTACTCTGTCTTCTTACGTGGAAGTAAACGTCTGAGTTACGAATCACCTTTCATCGCTACACCAGAACTCAAGCTACTAGGTGTTCTTAGTAGAGACCTAGATGAGTACAATGTTCCGAAAGCTGTTAGAATCCCGATGCAACCAGCTGATATCAAACGTGTGAAAGATATGCTAAAGGAACCATTTGTACAGCAAAATAAAGCATGGGTCAAAGATCTCCAGCTAATGCTTCAAATCAAAGAGAAAGCAGAGATACAGGCATTTGCCAGCCATTCATTCCAATACCTGACCGATGAGTACCTTCCAAGAAAACTTGAAACTGGTGACTGGATCTAATAACGACCATAGGTGAGGTCTTATTACAAGACCTTCCTGAGAATTTAACAATAGTTTTTCTACGATTATAGGTGAAACGATAGATGGTAGTTTCTAAGGTCGGAATTGAAGTAGTTGACTCGCATGCTCACTTCTTCACATATGCGACGATAAAACAATGGCTAGATAGTGGAGCTTCTCTAGAACGGATGCAGAAGAGAGTAGGAACTTATACAGATATGGGAACTCTGACAGTTCCTGACGAAAGCTGGGATGCTGGCCAAATGTGGATTGACGAACTTGACAAGTATGGAATATCCGCAATTGGGATGATGATCAGTCCTGAAACCTGGAATGAGTTTAATGAAGCTCGGAAGAGATTTCCCGGTCGATTTCTTGGTTATGCAAACATCAATCCTGCAGAAGAAAATGCCATTGAACTAGTAGAACGGGCTGCAAAGGATGGTTTCCAAGGAATCAAGCTTTATCCCAGTTCTTGGGATTTTCATGTTTACGATAAGAAGGTCTATCCCATCTATGAGGCTGCATTAAAACATAAACTCCTAGCGATACATCACTTTGGGATTACTATTGGCTCTACAGCTAATTTACGATTTGGAAATCCATTGGATATTCAGAAACCAGCTCAGGATTTTCCCGACCTCAATTTCATGATTGCTCACTTTGGAGCAGGTTTCTTCAGAGAAGTTCTCATGCTCATGTATCAAACTGATAACGTAGTTATGGATACTAGCGGGAGTAACAGCTGGATGAAGTATCAACCATACGATCTTACAATAACAAAGATCTTTGAAAAAGCACTCAAAGCAGGAACTGCAGAGCGAGTAGTTTTTGGTACTGATTCATCGTTCTTCCCACGAGGATTCAGATTTAATATTCTCGAAGAGCAATACAATGCTGTGAAGTCAATATGCCCACAATTCTGTTATTCTGAAGATGATATAGATATGATTTTCAGAAAGAACATTCTACGGCTTACTGGGTTCAAACCTAAGTGAGCTTTCTCTTTCTAGGCTTTACGAATCTTCTTGTCAAGACCTTTCAATCGTTTTGAGTCGCCGCCTTCTCTATACTTTGCGGCAGCTTCTTGGTACTTAGCAAGAGCATCCCTGGTTTTCCCCTCTTTTGCGAGCTTGTCACCTTCATCTTCTAACGCTTTGCCCCAGATTGCATAAGCTTCACGGGCTCTTTCAGCGCATCGCGCTCTCTTTTTGGCATCCGTTGTAAACATGTACAGCTCTCTAGCTTTCTTGAATTGAACAACTGCCCATTCGAAATCTCCTTCTTTCAAATGAGCTTCTGCTTCATCATAATGGAATTGAGCCATTGCATCATAACCCATATCAATCCTCCTCAAGGCTTCTGCAATGTTCTTCTCTGTTCCAGATTTTTCAAAGAGCATTTTTGCCATCTCATAGTATTCTATGGCACGTTCATGTTCATTGTCTTTTAGAAGTTGATCGCCAAAGTCTGATCGTGCTTTTCCCATGGCATCAAAAACATAGGCAGGATATTCAAATCCATCAGAAGTGATGGCTACCCCACAATTTGGACATGATGCATGGTCAAGTTCTTTCAAGGGTGACTTAATTGAAATCTTTGAAGGTTTTCCAACTACTACATCAATGAACGTTGCACTTGTACTACCTCTACCTTCTGGAAAGAGATGAGAGACCGCGTCTCTGGTTGCATCGTCACGCACTTCGGGAAATAGATGTGTAAGAGCATCTTCTGTGGTTACTTCAATTGCGTGAGCTTCTGCAACGATTCTAGGAGGTTCTACCTCGGTGAAAGGCATACCTACTTTGACTTCCTCTACACCTTCATCCCATGATAATACTGACTCATCACTCGTTACAGGTTCTCCGGCTTCTGGCTTACTCTCAATAGACACTGAAGCAGGTGCGCTCGTCATAGTTTCTCCATGGTCTATCTTAGTTTCTCCTACAGGTAAATCTGGAATTTCCTCATCCCAGCTGAGGTCTTCTGTTGTAGGTGCGATTTCTGGTTCCGGTTCTGGGAGTGTGGGTTCATCGATTAAAGCTGGTTCTATAAAGTCATCTAGTCCCGATTCTTCCACACTTGGCAAAGTGTCGAGTTTTGGAGCAGTTACTGGTTTGAGACCTTCCGGAATCTTATTACCACATCCAATACAGAAAGTTGATCCTATTCCTAAACTCTTGCCGCATTCCGGACATTCTAGATGGTCGACCATTTTACAATCCGCTGTTGTTGTTGTTTTTTCTCAAACTATGAAGTACGAATGAGATTAGCAAGTACTTTGCCTAGGTTATGCATATGAACTGTTTTCGTATAGGATAGCTAGATATAATATTAGACAATGTACACAAAGGGATATGTAGCGAGAGTAATGATGATTCCGAGAAACACTCCTCCAATTGACTGTGATAAACTATGCTGCTCAAGAACCGTTCGCGACCAAATAACCAATATCCACATGATGACTACAGGAAAAGCAATCCATCCAAAAACGAAGAATAGAGCAGTTCCAGGTCCACCAATTCCAGCTCCATGTACGGAGATTTTAGATTTCTGATTTGCAATTGTGACTCCACTTGTGACTGTGAAATATGCAGCTGCAAGAGCGCTCATAATCACACAACCAAGTATTGAATACATAATGAATGCCCCCGCATAAAATGGTAGCGAGAAAAGAAAGTATTTTGTTCTATCTTCCCACTCAGAAACATCCAAATCCACATTTCCTTTCCGAGCTGAATGGAGAATTGGAGTGATTGGCAAGATTACCATCATAATTATACATAATATTATGTTAGAAAGAGGTGTAAGAATAAGACCCAAACCAATGGGTGAGTAAAGAGAGAAAATTATCCCAACATAGAGATTGATCAGTGGTGCTGGAGTCAATCGAGATATAGCACGTGCCACAAAAACACGTCTACCTTGTAGGTCAAGTAGTTCATCTCCATATTTCATGGGGGAAAAATGTCATTGACTCTCCTATAATTCCTCCTTTTTTATCAGATTCCTTTCAGAGAATCTGCATGCAACTCAAACTTCAACCTCCAAAAACAGCTGGACATATGACAACAAACCTTTTCTTTGCTATCTGATACGTTTTTTTCAAGGGAACTAGTCATTCCGCTAGGATGTACACAAAAATGCCAGCAATGCCAAAACGTGAAATCTTCGAGCGAATTATCCAAAATATCACTAACAAGTTTCCAGATGTTTATGCAGCATTGTTCATTAGTCCAGAAGGATTTCCCATCAACACCTGGGGTGTATCCCTGGAGCGTGCTGAAGAAATATCTGCTCTTCTAAGCGCATTGATTGGTAAAACCTGGGAGATAGTACGAGGAGTCAAAGAAGGTGGAGAATTAGCTTTCATCCAGATTCAAACAAATATGGGTGGAATCCGAATTGCACCACAAGACGAATTCATCCTTGTCACTCTTACAAAATCCTCATCAGGGTTTCAACATATCATTTGCCATATCATCCGAAATTAGTGAATAGTAATTCTCCAAAGCTCCAGTCTTATGGTTTCCTTACTCGGAAAGAGCACTAGTGCCATTTTTATACTCTGGAATTCGATTACATTCTGTCCACATGCAGATGCTCGAATAGTATCTGAGGGAGGTCTTCATAGTGTCACCGAAGAAGAAGACAGATGTCGAAGAAGATGCAGAAGATGCAGAAGATTATGAAAAATTCGAAGAAGAAGGCGAAGCAGAATCCATTGAGTTTGATATAGGTTCAAGTGATTCAGTTGCAGATATTGAAGTAACGGATCTTCCTGGTGTTGGTCCAGCTATTGGGAAAAGATTGGCAGAATCTGGTTACAAAAATGTAGAGGCCATTGCTGTAGCATCACCCAACGAACTAGCTGCAGCAGGAGCTATTGGAGAAACCACTGCAACGAAAATCATCAAAGCCGCCCGCGAGATGCTAGATATCGGTTTTGAAACTGCTGATTTACTTCTTGAGAGACGTAAAATCGCAGGTCGAATCTCGACTGGTTCAAAGGCTCTTGATGAACTATTTGGCGGTGGATTGGAAACTCAATCCATTACTGAGATGTATGGTTCATTTAGATCTGGAAAAACACAAATTGCTCATCAGCTATCCGTCATGATTCAACGACCACCAGATGAAGGCGGTCTTAGTGCTACAGCTATCTATGTTGATACTGAAGGTACATTCAGACCTGAACGTCTTGTAGATATGGCTGAGGCTCTTGGAATGGACCCTGCTAAGGTCCTAAAGAATGTTGTATGGGCTCGTGCCTATAATTCAGATCATCAGATACTTTTGTGTGACCAAGCAATGGAGATGGCTCCTGAGAAAAATGCCAAACTGTTAGTTGTTGACTCAGTTACTAGCCACTTTCGTGCTGAATACACAGGTAGAGGTACATTAGCTGCACGACAACAGAAACTCAACAAACACCTTCACCATCTTCAGAGAGGCGCAGAGATTAACAACATGGCAGTTTACATCACAAATCAAGTAATGTCTCGTCCAGATGCATTCTTCGGTGATCCAACTGCTCCAGTCGGTGGTCATGTCTTAGCTCATGTCCCACAGACTCGGTGTTATCTTCGTAAGTCAAAAGGTGAACGCAGAATTTGTAGACTCGTGGATTCACCAAATCTCCCTGAAGGAGAAGCAGTATTTACTGTCATGAAAGAAGGTATCCGGGACGTATAATTTTGCCAAACAAATGTTGGATGGTTCCTAACCATCCTCCCCTTTTTCTATTCAAACACTGCATTCGCAATAATATCTAAAACGTTCTTTTCCCAAGCATCAAGTCCATCCAGTGTTGACGGATATGCAGTGTAAAGTTTGTTCATTTTCTTCATTAAACTAGCAGCTTTCTGAACCTTTAGAAGCAATCCTATTTTTCCTGCTCCTCGCCGTACTCTCTTCATTTTATCTGCAGCGCTGAGTGAGAAACCATCACCTTTGTTAGCAGCCATTAAATCTCCAGCTTCAAGGATTCGCCTTTCGAATCCATAGTCCATTTCCTCATCAGACACCGCTTGCAGTAATCTTCTGAAGATCTCAAGAGAAGCCAGTCTCCTTCCGAAGTTTGTCAGATATCGCGTGTTGTACGTCCAGAGTCCTTTTGCTGATACGTCACGTCTGGCAATAGCTTCTCGTGCCACCTCACCGAGGATGATTCCTGCGCGCATTCCTGCACCTATACCCCCACCATGTATCGGATTCACTTGTAAAGCAGCGTCCCCTACAAATGCAACTCCATCTCCAACGAGGCTTTTCAAAGGGCGTCTAACAGGTACAGCACCACCTTTTCCATCTATGACCGTACTTTCGAATAGGAGTGGGTATCTATTTTTGAAATCTGTAAAATATGCTTTCGGAGAACCTTTCCCTTCTCCTCCAGTAACACCAATACCTGCATTGACTTCCTGCAAACCTTTCGGAAAAATCCATGCGTATCCTTGAGGTGCAGTTCCTTCTCCCAGAAAGACTCTAGCGACTTCAGGTTCTGCCAAGGGAACTTTCAGCTTTAGTATCTCTCTATAGCAGAGTGCAATATCCCCTTTATCGATATTATTCTCAATTAGTGGAGTATCAAGCTTATTCCTAATTGTTGCAGCAAAACCACTTGCATCAACAACTAATTTTGTTTTGATGGTTTTCTCTTCACCAGTTGCTATATCTTTGGTCTGAACTCCAGTCACTTGATCTCCGATGGTTGTGGGACCACCAACATGAATACCTGAACGGAAGATTACTCCCGCTCGTACTGCTTCATTTAACAACCTCTGTCCAAAATTCAATCTGTTGACAGTCCAACCATCAAAGTCTGTCCATCCTCGAACTTTCAGTTCATTTATCAGACTTGGTGGATATACGTCTGCCCCAGCAATACGAGTAGATATTTCATCATCTTTTGGATATTCAATACCTGTATCTTCAAAATGTGATTTGCTGACCTCATCGCCGCACACCTTTTGACCAACTTCTTCCTGAGGTTTTCTATCAAGGAGAAGTGTTCGGAGTCCCAATTCTGCACAACGTCTAGCAGTAACACTACCTGCGCTTCCTGCTCCAACTACGATAACATCTGGTCTGTTCAAAGTCAGTCTTGGTTCTATTAACTATCAGGAATTTAAATACGACCGTTTGCCCGTACAAAATTTGTTAGACACAATGGTTATCAAGTACAATCTATGGCAAATCGATTGTGAGGAAAATGGAAAATCTCGTGGTTGTTGGTCTGCAATGGGGCGATGAAGGAAAGGGGAAGATTGTTGATGTTCTATCTGAGAACTTTGATATTATTACCCGCTTTCAAGGTGGTAGCAATGCTGGACACACTGTAATCATTGGAGATGCTGTTTTCAAATTCAGATTGATGCCTACTGGAGCTCTGCGAGGCAAAAAGGTAGTCATTGGAAATGGTGTAGTAGTAGATCCCTTTGTTCTTCTACAAGAACTTGAAAGCTTACGGTCTGCTGGATTTAACATAGATCTTCTTGTGAGTGATAGAGCTCACTTCATTACTCCTTATCACATCCAAATAGATCAACTTCAGGAGAACGCAAAGGGAAACCAGAAGATTGGCACAACCAAACGGGGCATTGGCCCAACCTATGCTGATAAGATATCACGAATCGGTGTTAGAGCATCAGACCTACTTACTAGTTTGGATAATCCTCAATGGAAGATTCTCGCTGAGACCTCAACTTCAAGAATTCAAGAATTACATCACGAAAAAATTGAGGATAGCACTCTGAAATCACTTGATGCATATTCAGAAACAATGAAACAAATAGCACCATTTGTAGGTGATACAAGTGAATATCTCAATTCTGCTATTGATGCAGGAAAACGCATTCTCTTCGAAGGTGCTCAGGGTACACTATTAGATATTGACCACGGTTCTTATCCCTTTGTCACAAGTTCAAATTGTGTATCAGCAGCTGCATCAACTGGAACCGGCGTAGCTCCAACAAAGTTAGACTCTGTTCTCGGAATAACAAAAGCATACATGACAAGAGTTGGTGCAGGTCCTTTTCCTACGGAGCTGCAAGATGCTACAGGTGAAGCATTACAAGCACGTGGTGGTGAATTCGGAACGGTCACTGGAAGACCACGTAGGTGTGGTTGGTTGGATCTTGTGGCATTAAAATATGCAGTACGTTTGAATGGAGCGAAGTATCTTGCAGTGACTAAAATTGATGTATTGACGGGTCTCAATCCATTGAAGGTCTGTGTTGGTTACGAGATCGAGGGCACTGAATTGAAAACTATTCCAGCAAGCTCGGTTGAATACTCAAAAGCAATCCCGATTTATGAGGAATTAAGTGGGTGGTCTGAATTACCCAAGGTCTCAGATTCTGATGCCTATTCATCAATACCCACCACAATGTTGGATTTTCTAAAGAAGATCGAATCATGGACAAGCTCAAAAGTAGCAATAATCTCTCAGGGTCCAGATAGAGCTGATACAATCCTAGTGCCTGATGTTCTACCCGATATTTCTATTGACGTTTGAATTCAATCATTATAATAGACACAACAATTATTGCTACAGTAATCAGCAATAGCGGCGGAACCAAATTCAGGAATATCGTGAAGTACGTTATGACTTGTGCTGGATTCAGAACGATGATTGGTAACCTGACCCAGAGTAGCAGCATACCCACAATTGCAAAGATTGGGTATAACACGACTCCTCCGCTGATTATTAGTAGAATAATGAGAACTGCAATTTTACTCCTTATCGGATCGAGTATAGGTTCTGGAATTGATTCGTGGTCATCGTAACTAAAATAATACGTTATGAGCAGGATTGGTAATTTCTTTTTGAGTAACTCTGACACCTGCACTCCCAACTGAATCGAGAGGAGGATGCTTGTGTGGACAACCATATATCCCAATAACAATGCATTTAGAATGGGTAAATCGGTTGATGGGCTCGCAAGAATTTGAGCACTCATCATAATTCCTAACAACACGCAAAAATTTACTATTAGAAGGAATATATGAGCTACCGCACCTTTCAGATATTGCATCACTACTACCATCAATCCCCTTTGCAGAATTTCCTAAACACCCAGTTTGAACGGTCTAGGAGGCTGTGTTCCAGCAAAAGCTGAGTCTAACGGTCCCAGTTCTTGCTGTTTACTGATGGCTTTTGTAACTAAGTCAGTAAAAAGTGTGTTGACGTTTTCTCCTGTTTTAGCACTTGTTTCATAATGGAAAACATCTAGCCAGTTCTTGACCATATTTCCTGCTTCAGTTGGTACTAGTCTATCTGGTCGATCTATTTTATTCGCAACAACAGCAACAACTGCATTGGGACACACAGTGATGAGCTTGGTATACCATTCACCAATATCTAGGAATGTTTGAGGTCGTGTAACATCGTAGACTATTATCGCCATGGATGCCCCTGCCATGTAGCGTCGTCTGAGTTCGTTGTATGTTGGCTGACCTGCCAAATCCCACAAAACCACCCTTGCAGTCACTTTACTCCCTGTAGGTAGATCGACATCAAGGGTCTTGAGTGCAAAAGTTGTCCCAATAGTGGCAATATAGCGATCACTGAAACTGCCTTCTGTGTATCTGCGGATGCAACTGGTCTTGCCCACAGCTCCATCGCCCAAGGCGACCAATTTGAACATGTGTGAGATACTCTCTGTTGACATTTTTCAGCTGTCCTAAATTTCACTACCACGATGAAATGCAAGTTTTGAATAATTAAGCATTCTGGGAATGTATACCCACTAAAGGTTGAGTATCACAGCACATACTTTGTTAGAAATTGGTCAGGTATCTATCGCAGTATTGTTTAAGAAACCACTTTGCGAATGTAATCAAGAATCGGAATAAGGTGAAACAACATGGCAGAACAATTCCTCAGTCGTTTGAATAAGATGGAAGAAAGCATCAATCAGCTTGGTGAAACACTAAAAAGAATGATTACAATTTTAGGAACCGTCACCGAGATCAAATCCGAAGTTCGACAAGCAAAGGATGAGATACTTCAAGCTATAGCAAATATGCCTACAGCAGCTTCTCAAGCAGCAACACCAGTTGTTGATAACACCGATGAATATGCGAAGATGGTTGTTCAAGAAGTAGGTGCTGTAAGAGTATTTGTTCAAGAATCGGTAGAATCGCTCAAGAATGATATGATGGAACTTCTCAATGAGGTGGCTTTAAGCATTGAAGCTGTTGCCACTGCACCACCTCCAGCCCCAGTAGCACCAGCTCCCGCACCTGTTCCCGACCCTATTCATACCCCTACTCCCGTTCCTACACCAGTTCCAAAACACACCCCGGCGGAGACCTATGCAGAACCAGTCGTAGCTGCTGAACCTGCTGCACCTATGAGCTCATCCATTTCTCCAGACCGCGCAATGAAGGTTGCTGAGCAACTTACTCTAATCGTGAAGTCCTTGAAGATGGGCTGTGTTTCTGGGGATGTAATGGATACAATGAATGAAGTAAAGACTGAGATCATGAAGATTGTGCCTAGTGATCCAATAATGGTCAAGATTGATAGATGGGCTGGAATCGTGAGTGCCTATCCAAAACGCAAGGAATTGCAAGCCCGAGACATTCTCAAATTGAAGAAGGACCTCAAAGAGGAGATTCCAAAATATAGACCTGCTTAATCCTCATCATCAGCGAACCCGTCAGCGATGAGTTTCATTGTTGCTAGTACACGAATTACGTCAGACGCAGACACAATGCCAATGATATCATTTCCCTCTATCACCGGGACTCGATGTCTGCCCGTTTTACTCATTAGCCCAATAACTTGTCCCAAGTCAGCATCTGGTCCAATTGTTACAACTGGAGTCGTCATGATATCTCCAACAACTAGTGTTTGATATGCCTCCTCCGAAAACAATTGTGCACCAATGATCTCTCTACGTGTAACTAAACCTGCTAATTCTTCTGATTTTGTAACAATAAGACTTCCAACATCATCCAATGCCATGAGTTTGGCTGCTTCACTTACTGGTGTATCAATCTCTGCTGTGACAATGAGTGATGTCATGAATTCTCTTACTTCCACAAATATCGCCTCAAATCAAGGGGCCTTTCCCTTCACTCACTGCTTTTAATAATACGACTTCTGCGCATCGCTCAAATACATCATTCACCCTTGTTCCATCTTTTGCTGAAGTCTCATAGTATTCTGATTGGAACCAATCCCGCAACATTAATCCGGGTTCTTGCGGAACCATCCGTTTATCAACAAGGTCCACCTTATTGGCACAAATGAATATTGGGGCTTCGGGGCAGACTTCACGGAATGATTCAAACCAATTATTCATTCCCATGAAACTCTCTGGCTTCGTGACATCATAGACGATGATGGCAGATGAAGATCCTTTCATGTATTGTCTTCGAAGTTCTCTATAGGTTGACTGTCCTCCCATGTCCCAAATTGAAATTTTGACACTCCTGACTTCGCCTTCCTCATCCTTTACTTGGACCTCCTTAGTAGCAAAGGTTGTTCCCAGTGTTTGCTTATACTCTTCGTCAAAGACGTTTTCAGTATAACGACGTAACAGTGAGGTTTTCCCTACAGTTGCTTCCCCTAGTAAAACAACTCGAAACTTGAATCCATCAGAGCCATCTGAAGAATCGGTGTCATGTGTCAGTTCTAAAGAATCATCTCTTTGAGCCATTAGAGATTCACCTACGGTTGGTTGTGGGACCTTCCATTGTTCCCTTCACAGTTCGATACTTATATGCCTTTTCTGCGGAGATTCCCTCTTTTGATTCATTCTGTTTAGGTTACCAATTCAAATCTCTTGGAAGTTGTAACTCAAAGGCAACGACAGGGTATCCAATTCCGAAGTTAATAAGAATCTCTGGAGATACTTCACCAAAGGAGCCTCTTACTTGACCATTGATTTTGATTCTTGCTGACCTTCCCATAATGAAATCGGAGTTAGTAACGGATTCGAATTCAAATTTTCCTTCCAATCCTAGATTTCTAAGCAGAAAACCAAGTTCTGACAATAGTTTGGTTATGTTTACCTTGGCATCTGTCATCAATCCACCCACACATGGAATCTGGTCTACACTTGTTTCTCTTTCTTCGTTGGGAATGATTACATCTCCGACTTCGAAGATCTTCTGTGGAAAATCTGCATGTTGATTCTGTGATGTAAAATCCAGAAGAACAGGGAGGAGTGAATTTCTTAGGACAGAGAACTTACGACTCTTTGGATTGCCTGTTGTTACTAAAGGTTCATTTCGGCCCATTTTTTCATTGAGTAATTCAGGAGAGCTCATGATGTAGTTCATCACTTCATGATACCCTAATCCCACCATAAGGTCTCTCACCTTGTTCTTCAATCGTCTCACTGGACTAACTTTACCCATAGTCATTGTCATCGGTATAGATGGCTCAATATTATCAAATCCATACCCAATTGCAATATCCTCAATGATATCTACCGGATGCAGAATATCCATACGATATTTCGGAATGAGTACCTGCACCTGATTTGTCTTTGAGGATTTTGCACCATAGCCCATTCTTTCAAGAGATTGCACTATCTGGTCACCAGTCAGATCAATCCCAATCAGATCTATAATCTCATCATGGGATAGCATCATTTGTTGAGGATTGAAATCTGGCGTTTCATCCGTTGTGTCATCAGGATATACGACAGTGACTGATTCAATTTTTCCACCTCGCTCTGCTAACGAAGCAGTGATAATGTTCAGTGCTTGTTGAACTGTAAGAAGGTGTGTTCCTGTGACCTCTATGAACAGGTTCTTTGTGTCTACAGTCATTCTTCCCAGAGTATTGCTGTTGATGATTGGCGGAAGACTTAGTACTTGTTCTTTCGAATCATAGAGTAATGGCCATTTCTTGTGGTTCTGAATGATATATCCAAATTCCACTCCCTTTTCATGATTGGTCATGATAGTTGGACCATCCATCTCAATTTCATAACCAAGCGGGACAAATTTGATCTTCTCAGGGATCTGAGGTGCGTAAATCACAGGGAATTCAATCTCATCATACACATAGAGACCTATGCTGGCCTTGTTCCTGTTCCTTCCATGTGTTGAAGTAAGCGCATCTTGAAGATGCATGTATTCCTTGACTAATTCATCATCCGCAGGAACTCCTTTCACAATGGAACAACAGATGAACGGCCTAATCTTACTGAGACCTGGTTTTACAATGACCTTTTTTCCAGATTTCCTTACTGGATATTTCTTGAGACCTGTTTCGAGTTTGAGAAATGATCGTACAGCTCGAGCAATACCCTCAGTCGAGAGCATATCTTGCCGATCAGGATTGACCTCGATCTCGATAACATTTCCATCGATTTTCTCAACTTCAGCTTTGATAAGAAATAGAGTGTCTTCTAGTTTCTCCAGTGTGAGTTTCTTTCCAATCAGTGAGAGAATATCATCAATTCTACATTCTACTATCATTTTCATCACCTAACTCACGAAATAGCTCCTTCGCAACCAATTCAGGTCCCGTGAGAAAAGGTCCCTGATGTCATTGATGCCCATCGCTGCCATATACAGGCGTCCTGAGCCAAGCCCCCACGCAAGTACATTGTCCTTTATTCCCAATGGTTTTGTTACTTCTGGTCGGAAGAGACCTGAGCCTCCTAGTTCTATCCAACCAAGTTTATCGTGTTTTCCGAAGGTTTCAACACTTGGTTCTGTGAATGGGAACTGTCCTGGCTTGAACTTCAATTTCTCAATACCAACTGCCTTGCAAATTGATGTGAGGTAACCCATCAGGTCTCTCAACGTCACTTTCTTATCCATAATGATACCTTCACATTGGTCGAACTCCTGAGCGTGTGTTGCGCTGAGTGTTTCTGATCTGAAGTTACGATCAATGATGAACATCTTCTGAGGTCCTTCTCGATGTTCGTAGAGATACCTCATTGATACTGGTGTAGTGTGTGGTCGAAGACAGAGTCTTGTGGCTATCTCTTCACTATATGGCCAGTCCCACCCGGTAGAGCCAGTGTCTCCACCATTCTCATGAACTGCTTTCACAGCTTTGTAGTATTTCTTATCAACAATATGGCCATGGTCATAGGGTGCAACCACCCTAAACTGGTCTTGTACCTCTCTTGCAACATGGTCCTGTGGTACGAACAGGGTATCATGTCCCCAGAACTCTGTTTCGACATATGGGCCAAACCACTCTGTGAAACCTAATCCTATCATAATCTCTCTAAGCCAGTCGTTGAATTCTGCATACGGATGTTTTTTCCCATAGTTCGAGTATGCTGGTGTAATATCCACATTATAGGGTCTGAATGATTTTTCTTTCCACTCTCCACTAGCAAGAATTTCAGGAGTAAGGTCTCCAATTCCTTCCATACCTGTTGAGACCAATTTCTCTATGTCACCTGTCTTAGAGCTAATGATTTCTGCTTCGAAAGTTTTGGCGGTTATCTCAGTGATTAGTTTCCTCTCAATAGCT
>SDNZ01000068.1 GCA_004524565.1 Candidatus Thorarchaeota archaeon | reverse complement strand
TACAAGATTACAGGGCATATTGATTTGATTCGATACGTTGATGGATGCATCCAGGTGTCTGATTACAAACCAGGTCCGCTGGAATCTACAAAGCGACGTTTCCTAGATTCTTTACCACAAGTTGCAGCATATGGCGAGATGATAGCAATACATCTTGCAGGAACTCTAAGAGCTGCTCTTGATGCTCCTCTTCTACCGAAGATACGATGTTGCATCTTTGATACCCACTCTTGCTGGCATTTTGGTGCAGAACTGTTTGTACAGCTCTCAGAAACAGGAAAGCTGCGAGATTTCTAGGTCTTTCCATTTGTAAGAATTGACATTTTTACTTCTTCTTCAACTGACGGTGGTTGGGTCGCGATTCCACTCCATTTTAGTTGAATTGTCGGTCTCTCTGATACTAATCCCTCTCTTATACGTGAGAAATAATTCTCACTCATCCTTCCGAAGCTTCCCAAAGCTGCATCTACTGGGATCCATCCTTTTCTCTCAAGGAATACCTCACTCCAAGCATGTGGTTCTGGATCTCCACTTCCACGGTAGTAGTGACCAACGACTCTCCGAGCTGGTATCTTCACAGTTCGAAGAAGCGCAATGAAAAGGTCTGCATGCTCATCACAATCTCCTTCCTTCTCGCGAACAGCTCTTGCTGCTCCTCTCCTTTCATCAAGGAGGGTCTTTAGCTTAACACTATCTCTGACGATATCATACGCAAGTCTCGTGTATGACTCATCATCACCAGTCCTCTCCGCCATTCGTTCAGACATTTCCTGAATTATATCATCATCAATTTCCCAATATTTTTGAAGTGCACAATATGTTCCTCTATTTCGGGTAATTGTTTCTTGGGATGCTTCCTGTGGTTCCATCAACCAATCTCTTGTTGTGGTATCAATTCGTAAGATCACAGTTGGTGAGAAGCTCTCTCCAGGATTTATCTCTGGGACTTTTATAATTGCAACCATATTCTTTTCTGCGCGTTCCTTGACCCTGGCTGGTGGGAAGACATCTATCATCTCGACAAATTGATTATCCATATCTGTGAAAAGATGCCACGTCATTACACCATTTTTCAGCTTAGAAGTACCTCTATTATGAATATTAGCCTGCATTTCTATCCGTAAGCGCATCTCAGAACCTCTTTCCTTATTCAGAGATACTCGGAGCTTTCCGCGAATAGATTTATCTGTTGTATACCCCATCATTCCATTTGTCCTTCTAGGATATGGAAAGCGAGGTTATCGCATGGCAAAGGATCCTGACAAAGAAGATTTTGAAAAGAGAGACGGTAAGGGCGTTGTAGATGGTCTCCTGACAGAGCTTGGCGTTGATGATGAAATGAGAGCTGAACTCATTGAATCTGGAAGAATGTCAAGTGATGTGATGCGAGTAGAATCAGCTGATCAGGTCCGCCGCCGAATGGAAGTAGATACCAGTATCGAGCGACTTCGAGATAGTCTCTCTTTGCTGGAGCGAAATATCCTTACTGTTGATGGAACTATTGATCGGATAGAGAGAGACCTGGTTCCAGTTGTTTTATCTTTCCTTGTAGGTCTGAAGGGCAATCTTGTCAGCATGCGAGGCGACATTATCTCGAAAAGCAAACGCAAAGCAAAAACGAATCTACAGTCTATGTTCATTGATACAGTAGTCAAAGAAATTGTTGAAAGTGAATTTACTCGTGTTGAGGAATCACTAACTTCTGGAATGTCTACACCTATTCTTGAAAAAATGAGGGACATCACTGAAGGAATGAAGGAATCGATGAAACTAACTCTGGAAGAATTGGCTACACTGAAAGGTAGTGTTGACGACTATACCCAGAGGACTACTACCGAGATGGAGTATCTGTCTACAAAAGTTGGAATGAAACCTAGAATAGAGGTTCCCAAAGAGATTGAGGAAAAACTATCTAAATTCGAGCGAGAAGTTGATGAATTAAAGCACGAGCTTAGTTTGGAAAAACAGAAGTTAGAGAACCGTCTCAAAGAGAATGATGAGCTGCGACGAAATGTAGCAGAACTCAAGGTTCGAAATGATGACCTCGAGGATACATTGATGGGTCTCAAGGCTGCTCCTAAGGTAGATCAAGAAGTTCTTGTAGAACTTCGGCAGCATGTGAAATCTCTTGAGGCTTCTAAGGATGTTCTAGAAGAGAAAATCAAAGAAGTTGAAGCTCGAGCAGAGGCTGCTGACCTGAAAGCTACTGAATATCATGGTGATATCTCTAGAAAAGAGGTAGAAATTGGAGACCTTCAAACAAAGATACGTCAATTAGAAGAAGAGATGGGCTCAACTGGTACACGACTTTCAGAGATGGAAGAATTACGTGCCCGACTTCGTTCCTATGAATCTGGTGACAAAGCACGAGAACTAGAACGTATTAGAACCGAACTTGAGCGAACAACAGCAAATCTTGAACGGATGACCACGGACTTTGAAGATGTCAAAACAAAATTGACCCATTCAGAGGACACCATTGAAGGATATATGGGTCTCATGGACAGCACTGAGAAAACAAAGGCATATCTCATGGTTGAAGAACATGGCGAGATGTCAATTCGTGAGATAGCTCGGTCTCTAGGTGTAGCTCCTGCCATCGTAATGAAATGGGCGGAAGAATTTCAAACACTTGGAATTGCTTGGGTCGTTGATGGTTCTACACTTGTTCACAGAGATCGCATGGGAAAAAGTGAGTAATCATTCTATGTCCTGAACTTTGTTCATGAATTGAACAACTTCGATTAGACTCTCGATCTTCATTGCATTAGTATATACTTTCTCAAGAGCTTGCTTATTGACTGCATCATTATGAATATACTGTCTAAATGCAGGTCGAAGCATCCTATCCAAATATGTGGTTCTAAGATTTTCTAATGCATCGATGTATTCTTGATTCAACTGACCTGATTCCAGTGCTGTCTTCACACTTGAAAGGCATCCAAAGCAATCACTCTTTCCAGTAATTCCTAGGGTCTTGACACTCAGTGTCTTTTTTGCGAGCTTAACATATTCGCTCTCAGCTCTATAGTAGTCCTTCACAGCAAGGAATTTCGTTTTCGAACATCGATCAAAGAATGACTTACTTTGGTCTGATGAGGCGTTGAAGAGATTACCTATCCTTTCAAGATCTTTGGGGTTGGACATTGATTAAACCATGTCTTCATTGCATTCTTTCCTTTTAATCGTGTCTCTAAACTCATATTGCGGCTGAAAAGTATTGACCGTAAGACCGATAAGATTCGAGTTGAAAGTACTACTGCGATGAGAGAAGCAGTACTCTATTCCAACACGAAATCAGGTATCCGCTGTGATCTATGTGCAAGAAGGTGTGTCCTTCATGATGGAGAAACAGGACAGTGTCGGGTCCGTCATGCGAAAAATGGAAAGTTATACACTTCTGTGTATGGATTGATTGACGGAATGGCTGCTGATCCAATCGAGAAAAAACCTCTCTTCCACTTTGCACCCGGAAGCAATGCCTTTTCAATCAGTACATCATCATGCAACTTTAGATGCCAGTTCTGTCTAAACTATCATTCAGCACACCGAGAGACTCCTGTGGGCGAGAATCTCACACCAACGAATATCGTTACTTTAGCAGAGAGATACGACTGTGGTGGGATTACCTACACTTATACTGAACCAACTATATTCATGGAATTTGCCCACGATACAGCTAAAATCGCACATGAGAAGGGAATGTACAATACTTTCGTGACTAATGGATACATGACTCCTGAAGCAGTTGACTATATCGCTCCTTATCTCGACGCAGCCTCAGTAAATTTCAAGGGAAGTGGAAACAAGAAATTCTACAATGAACTAATGTTCGTACCAAAAGTTGAACCTATATTCGCATGTATGAAACGAATGAAAGAGAAGGATATATTGATCGAAATTACTAATCTCATAATCCCTGAAGTTGGCGATCATCCGGATGATACAAGGCAACTGGCTGAGTGGACGGTCCAGAATCTTGGTTCCCGCACTCCATTTCATATAACTGCTTTCTCACCAACCTATAAGCTCACGAATATTCCAAGGACCCCTGTTTCCATGCTCGAAAAACATCTTAATATTGCTAAGGATGCTGGTCTTGAGTTTGTGTATTCTGGAAACATTGCTGGACATGATTATGAAAATACATACTGTCCCTCTTGTGGTTTCAAAGCTGTGGAACGATACTCTGTATTTCTCAAATCCAATAATCTCAATGAGGAAGGACGTTGTCCTAAATGTAACACTGACCTCAATATTTCTGGCATCAAGTGGATGGTGCGTGGGAAAGGCAAATCACGATTCTTTTGAGGTTTAATTATGCAAGTTGCTGATGTTACTTGGCGAATGGTCGATGAAAAACGATTCGAATCAGGTTTGAGAATTTGGAGAGAAGGAGAGCAAACTCCAAGTTTTCTTCCTCTATCCCCGAGGAAAAAGATTTCATGGGAGATTCGAGGTCCAAAGAGATGTATTGGAAGTATCAATGAAGCGGGAAAATTAATACCTTGCCCAGAAAACTCTGTTATTCTCGATAGTGGACAAAAATGTGGGCCCTGTTCTGCAGGAGATATTGCTGATCCGTGTATCCGTTGTGATGGTAGACGTTGCGATGCGGTTGACGCAAGAAGACAACAGTGTGAAGCTACTGATTACGTTGTGTATGCTGTGGTTTTCAACGATAAGACTTTGAAAGTAGGTGTGTCATCAAAAGGGCGAGCACTCACACGTTGGGTTGAACAAGGTGCAGATTTTGCTGGTGTGCTACGTGAGATTAGTGGTGGACGGACTGCCCGTCGTATTGAAGACCGAATTGGCAGACAGCAGGGAGTAACAAAACAGGTCCGATCAGAACGAAAGACACGAGCACTCATGGAGAAACTAGAACAACACGAAGCTCAATCTCTAGTGCACGATTTTGCTGAACGAGCAAGTCATCTCGAATTGAATCCTGATGTGGACCTTCAAGACCTCTCACAGTTCTATTCGCTTGAAGAGTTAAGGACTCAACCCGCTATCTGGAGGAAGCGGTCTCAACCAATCGAAGGACGAACCATCATTGGAACCGTAGAAGGGATGAAGGGATCTCTAATGGTGACTTCAATTGATACATCACTGTTAGTTGTAGATCTCAAGCAAATCGTTGGATATTCAATAAATCAGGATTCAGATATTACTATGATGACACAAACTGGTCTAATGGATTTCCTCTGATAACTTATTTAGGGTGAAGTTACTGAGTGATAGATAATGACTGATAATGTGGAGGAGAAACCAGAGGTCCGCTATCTTTCTGTTGTCCGCAAAGAAGGTGGTGAGCCAATAATTGGCATCCCTTATCGCGAGATGTCAGTAGATCCCGATTTAGTTGCCTCCTTTGTTCTTGCAGTCATCATATTTGAAAATCGTCAGTTGAAGAACTTCGCTAAGGAAGGTTATGTAGTCGTAATAGAAGAAGGTGAATATGTAGTCGGATTACTCATTGTAGATCGTGTAGATGATGACACACCATATCGCAACGCACTGAAAGAAGTAATTGCAAAATTTGAAAAAACCTACGAGAGTCAGATGCAAGCATGGAAAGGGGACATTAGACCATTCAGAGAATTTGCTTTAGACATCTTGCAAATCTACCCCTATCGAGAATTCAGTCTGAATATGATACCACGCCTATTAACTAAATCTGAAGCAACTCCTGATTATCAGGCACAGATACCCTGGAGTGTTGGTGAAACCGATGAAAAACTACAGACAATTCTTGGTTATATCAATGGTAAACGCACAATTGAAGAAATTATGAATCAATCAGAGTATGAAGACTCAGAAGTATTAGCTATCCTCTCAATGCTTGATAGATACCAATGGATTACACTGACTCGAAAACTCGAAGACACTTCAATTCTAATTAAAGTGATGGATCCACCAAGGTTCCTAGTTGGAGTATATGGTGAACAACTAACAAGTATTGTTGAGCAATGTGATGGAAAGAAATCATTGGCTGCTATTTGTGAAGCATTGCCATACAATATGCAAGCTGTAAAGCTAGTAGCAAAGAATCTTATTGATGCTGGAGTACTCGGATACAGCGACAATAACAAGGAGGATAAGCTCTAATGCCATTGGATGTTTCAAAGGTCCGATACATTTCCCTCATTAGAATGGAGGGTGGTGAATCAGTCCTGAATATCCCCTATGCAGAGCTCACTGTAGATCCCGATCTAATTGCAGGTTTTGTCACAGCTGTAATTATCTTTGCAAAAACCCCTATCCGAACAATCAGAAAAGCGGCATATGACATTCTAATTCAGGTAGGAGAGAGTGTTTTAGTTTTACTCGTTGTCGATCCAGTCCCTGATGAAAAACCATATCGAGAAAAACTTCAACGTATCCTTGATGATGTTGAATCCAAACATGGCGATAAGCTCCGTCACTTTGAAGGTGATGTTCGTAGATTTCGAGAGTTCGCATTAACCGTCGTCAAGGAATTTCCATTTCAATCCGCAGATCTAAATATGGTTCCTGTGAGTAAGAAAAACGGTGTAAGAATTCCTTTTAGAGTTGGCAAAGTTGATTCTGAACTTGAACAGGTTGAGTCCTTTATTAATGGAAAGCGTACTGTAGCCGAGATTATGGACCTTATGAGTCTCTCTGATGAAGAGGTTCTAGCTCTCATTTCGATTCTCTCTCGATATCAGTGGATTGAATTCAAACACAGGTTAACCGATAAAGACGTGCTTATGAGAAACGATTGTCCTTCAATAGTTCTGGAAAAATATGGAGCTCAGTATGGGCAAGCTCTTGAAGACCTGCTCAGCAAATTTGATGGTGTTACAGCTATCAGTAAAATTCTGGATACACTGCCATATGACAGGAATGCTCTATGGTTTTTGATCAATAAATTAGTCGAAGTTGGTTGTTTGAAAACAGCTCCCTGATTCTAGAGGATTCTGTCATCCCCAGGAATACCTACTACATCGCTTCGACATTGTTTACAATGAGTAAACTGAGGGATATTTATTGAACCCATCTGACGAGCTTGATTCAATTCTTCGCTAGTCGGCGGAACAAGTTTGCTAGTATTAACATTGGGGACTAGTGGAACAATATTTTGGAGTGAAACACCTAATTCACTGATCTGCTTCGAAAGACTGCTAATATCACTCAGATTGATGTTTGGTATGAGGACAGTATTCACTTTGACTGTGATACCCGAATCTACTGCTCTTTCAATACCCGATAGCTGCTTCATGATGATCATTTCTCCCATCTCTTGACCTCGAAGTCTTTCTCCGTCAATCAAAGCCCATTCGTAGACCTGTGCAGCTGTCTCAGGGTAGATAGCGCTCATTGATACAGAGATAGTAGTGATTCCAAGTTTTTCAAGCCGTGATATGGTGTCTTCTACAAGTACTCCATTTGTGCTTAGACAAAAGAAAAGCTCCGTATTTCGAGATCTTATACCTTCCAGTGTTGTGTAAGTTTCTTCATTAGCTAGGGGTTCTCCTGGACCTGAAACTGCAACAATCTTCAATCGTGGATTCATTTCCACTTCTTGCATAGTCCTCGATATTGCCTCCTTTGGATTCATGAGAGAAGCGGCGTATCCCGGCTTTGAGGTGTGGCATGAACTTCCAACGCTGTGGTCACAGAACACACACTTGACATTACAAATTCTTGCAACTGGAAGGTGAATTCTCGCCCACAAATCTTTTCGCGACTCTGAATAACATGGATGATGGTGATATGGATATTTTTCTAGAGTCGTCATGGTAGATCAATTACTATTATACAAGATTATTCTTGCTTCTTTAGCTGTACGTTTAGCATCGCTGAAGATTAATCCAAGTGCTGCATTATCTGGAGCTGTGACGGTGAGTAAATAGTCGGTTGAAACATTGATGACAAGGGTTGTACCTAGGTCTCCTTGAATGATGATTGACTTGAGGTCTCCCTGTTTCAGCTCTTTTACAGTTTGTTCACCAGCAGCGTGAATTCCTGCGACCATAGCCGCGACTGAAACCTCTTCAGTTCCAGCATGAAAATGACTGACGAGGGGAAGTCCTTCTACTGAAAATATAGCGGCTCCCAAAATTGGTGATTTATTTGAGAGGTCCTTGAGGAGTATCATAAGTTGATCCTGTAACTTCATGGCGCTGTGATTTTCCAACTTAAATCCCTCTAGATATTATGTCTGTTTGACTTGTCAAAAGGGAGGAAAACCATTGATAAAGCTTGGCAAGATGGGCTATTTTGAGCTCTCTAACCTATTAGACGGACTGAAGTTACACTATCACTATGCAGGGAATCTGCTGGTAGTTTCATCACTCGAAGCACATTATCAGCTTCCTGAAGAAGACCTGCTTCTTTGAGCATTTCTACAAATTCGAAACCTGTAGTTATGATTACTCCTTTGAGAGGTTTGTTATCTTGCATAGAATCAAGAAGTTCCTCTGCTGAATACAGTTTGCACTTGAGTTGGAGATCCTTCTGTTTTTCCAAATGAGATATTCCTTTCTTAGCAATACCTCTGTTCTCTTTCTGTTCAGTGGTGTATGCTTTCCTTCTGTACATCCTCTGCAATCTCTCGAGCCCCATCTTGATCACTTCTTGGGCATTGAGGATTTTACTATACTGTGAAATGGAACTCTTTGGAGTTGTAGTAACCAACCAGGCTGTACCAAAATCTGATTGGTATCGCATTGCTTTCAGAATCTCTGATTCACTTAGAAGGGTGAGTGCCCTGTATCCCTTGTATTCAACGGATATTGTCCAATCAGGATCTTTATGATGGACCATCAGGTCTGGGGTTAGACCCTCTCCTGTCGACGGAACTGAGGTCGTCACATCAGGAAAGAGATGCATAATCAATGCAAGAAAGGCTTCATGGAACATATTATGTCGGAGGTTTCTTGCCTCTTGGGGGTGACGTAATCCTGCATCTCGATACAAGAGAGGCATCTCCACTCTCTGACCTGTCTTAACTCTTACTTCATTCTTTGTGGTCATTCGACCTTTGGATTGATTGTTCTTGACGAGACGTATGGCTGCTTCGTATCCGATAAGGTCAAAGACGAGTCCTCCAAGATTTGATTTCTTTAGTGACTTATCTTCACTGATTCTCCTTTCCCCTTCTTCATAGGCCCAGTCGATGACTTCCTGACCATCTTGTCCAAGTAGTCCAAGAATAGTTTTCAGTTTTTCATGTAGGGTGTATCTCTTTACGTGATTTGTAACAGCTGTACCGATTTTGAATGGAGGTGACATTCAGTTCTCACTCTATTTATTTTGGACAATTAGCCCCTTCTAAGGATATCCTTGGTAAGCTCGACTTCCTGAGTTACATCATCGTATTTGACGAGGTCTGCATTGGCTAGATCATGAACTGCTTTTAGAACTGCAGCTGGCATAATTCCTGTACTTGATGCAATGTTCTTTCGTGTTATAGCGGTCTTCACATCATGTAGTGTATAGAGGATTCTAGCATGTGGTTTTCCAAAGAATACGGTCTCAATCAGAGTAATGTAAATTGCTAGGAGATCACTTACATCCACCTTTTCTGCAAGAGCTTCTTTTTCTGCTGAAGCTTCTCGGTAGAGTTCTGATACCCTTCCAAGTTGGTCATTTATTTCTTGCATCTCTTTCTTGAGTTCATCTCTTTCTGCACGAATAGCATCAACAGCTTCAGTCTTTGATGACTCAGCTTCTTCAGCTCTGGTTTTCACACTCTCAAGCTCAGCTTTTGCCATAGCAAGCTCAGTTTCTGCATTATCCTTTTCGTCTTTGGTCTTCTGGAAGTCATTCTCAATTTCTTTAAGCTTCTCTTCAGCAGCCCAGGATTTCTCTTCGGCTTCTCGCTTGGCAGTACGAAGTTCTTCTCCTTCACTCTGTAGTTTATCACGTTCATCAATCAGTGTAACTACGGTGCTCTTGAAGTCGTCTATTTGTTCTATCAATTTCTCCCTATCAGTCATAGAAACACTCCTCACTTGTTGACATAGCAACCTGCTTTATATGAGTTTCACATCAGTGTCTGCTGATTTCTTCTTAAGGTAGTCGATGTACATCTCTTTTAGTTCCGCGAGAGGTAGACCAAAGGCTTTGAATGCTTCAAGCTCTCCCTTCCGCTTTTTCTTGAGCATAATTTCATTCTCCTTCTTTAAAAGTGGGTCTTCGCTGATAGCAGGAATGTTTCTGTTCTGTTGAGCACATTTCACGTCAGATTTACTCATTAATTCAAGTGAGTGTTCGATATCCTTGAGCATTCCGTTTCTTTCCCAGAAGTCATCGGTTGTGAGACCTAGCAATTTTGCTTCTGGTGTTGCTAGACCTCGGATGTTTGCAAGTTCTATTGAGTTACTCTTGATAGTTGAAAATATCCTTAATGACCAGGGTGACATGTCCACCAATACCAATATTGGCACTTCCTCATCTGCAAGTTTTCTAATCCACGCTCGCATGTTTCTTCCGGGTTGACCAAATAATGATCCAACCCCAATCCTGAGCGACTCAGGAAGTCCTAACTCTATCAGGTTTCTAGACATTGCTTCTTTCTCAACGAATACTGCAGCATCGATGTTGATATCATGTATCTTTACATCAAAGGGTCTACTTGAAATGAACCAACCATACTCTCCTGCTGCATTACAATTGAGCTGCTTCCCTGAAAGGTCTGATAGTGCGACATCCCCATAGAATGTACCTTTTGGTGAGCTGACGACCCCCAATTCCTCTCGAGGTACTGATGTTCCGCCGTGACGAATCACTCTCTCACAAAGATTGATCATCCGATTGGTTTCAGTCTGTTCTGAAATTTTGAGCACTTCTTGAACACTCTTGACCTTGTGCATGTAGTAGAAATCCCTCAAGCTCATTGACATATTCTGTTCAAGATGTTCTTTGAACCGAGAGAGACCATAGACTAGACCTGCTATCGTCTTCGCGCTCTCAACTTTTCTCCCATCAATAAAAGAGGGTGATTCATCGATTGGGACATATCCAGCTTCCTGTGAATATTTTACATTCTTTTTGGAGGATCCGTAATATCCAATCTCTGGAAACACTCCGTCTTCAATTGTATCCGAGAGAGTCCCTAGAACCTCATCAATGATATGAACAACATCGTGGGAAGTGACTCTTGTTGATAGACGACTCATTGAGAACAACCTCCTTGTGAACCCATTAATTTCTCTATACTCACCTGTCTTCCAGTTGCAGTGGAGAGCGTTTCAGCTGTGAATGCATAGTATGCACTAAGACGAGACTCTCGCTTGCGATGTATGCTGGCTCTATTTCGCGTTCTGAGATTCTTGCTGAGTTCTCTCAAACAATCCTTGAAACCGAGATCGATTTCCTTACGGACTGCATCAATATCAGCAATGTACTCCTTTCCTATTGTCTTGTAGGGTATTTTTGTTGAACAGATGTGCATCATGAAGGTCAAGGGATCTTCTTGCTTGAGACCATAGCTCCTGAGGTTAAGGTCTCTTACGACTCTATAGGACACATCTGATCGTTCATCATAGAGAAGTGGAATCCTGTTGGCAAAACGGATGACGTTAGCTCCGGGTGGAAGTTGGCCTCCATACGCAACTCCTGTTTCAACAATGAAAGGATGCCCTTCATACACACTTGGAGAACGTTGTCGAAAGATTACAAATTCAGGAGCGAGACGTTGAACCCCTGCTTGAAGTACCTTGGTTCCAACAGGGGAGAGTGTTTTTGCTGATGGTGGAAGAAATTTGTTGAACTTCTCCATAGCATTCATCATACAGACAAGTTCTTCCTGATCCATTGATTCAGGAGTTCGGTCTGGATCTAAATCTATCGAAGTGAGAAACTCCTCAGCGATAGTTGAACCTACTCGTTGGAATGACCCTATGAAGAATGACTTCAGTGTACGTTTGCGTGTTGAAGTAATCATGCTCTTGAGCATTTCAACGTCGATTCCTTTTGGATGCGGTTTTGATTCAATAGATGGTTTCGGAATAGACCGAATTACTCTATCATATTTGATTACTTCGTCATCCGGAGTTTCAAAGAAGAGTGATGCATAAGGTACAATTATTGCAGTATGTGTGAAATAGTCAATGATTCTTCGTTTACTTCGTATCCAATCTCCTTGTAGCCAAAAGGAAACCATAGTTCCATGTTCATCCATAGACTTTGGGACTCTTTCTTCTTCAGTAATAATGGGTAAATTGTTTTCAATATCAAGTCGCATTTTTATTCGATGCCCGTAACCCACTCCCTTCTGTCCTGTTACAATCTCAATTGGTCGTTGAGTTGTTACCTGTCCATAAAGGAGGGCTAAACTTCCTCCCAGACCAAACGTGCCTCTGCTCTGTTTATGAGTGAATTTTGTTCCTGTAAGCATTTTCCCCAGTAAGAGCGGTATAGTCTCTCGTGGAATCCCCGTTCCGTTATCCTTCACGACTAGCTCGAATATTTCTGGTCCTTGACTAAGTACATCGGTTCCTAGGGTTTCTTTCTCACGTTTGAGGAGTACAGTCACTTCTGGAAGAATTTGTGCTTCCTCACATGCATCAAGACTATTCTCCATTAACTCTCGCACAGAAACATAGAGCGATCGGGCTGGGTTGTCAAATCCTGCTATTGCTCTGTTTCGATAGAACCAAGCTGATATTGATAGCTCAACAATATCTTGACTATAATTCTGTGGTGTGAGCATCATTTGGCCTCCAGACTGACCTAATGAGTCCTCGGTATTATTCTGCTATGAAGCGTGGTATTATCTCAGTTATATTATCAAAGATACAACATTGGTATCACTAAATAGCCAATGATTACCATTGAAATGAGTCCAATAGTCAGAGTAATCCAAACAGAGAGATTCCAATCCTTGACAGTCGCTCCATCAAATGGCTGAAATGGAATCATATTGAAAAGCCCTAGAATCCCATTGATTATGACCCCATATTGAACTAAGAACAACACGTTACTCAGCATTGCAGATGATAGAGCAATAGTAGCAAAAATCGCTACAACTACAAGCAATGAAGCAAAAAAGAAATTACTAAGAGGTCCTGCAAGATTTGCTTTTGCATCATGATCTCTATTGTTTGTTCCACTTGTGTAAACAGTGCCTGTTCCAAAAATGGGTACAGAGAATATGATAGCAATAGCTGATAGATAGTACCCCATCGAAGTCATCCTGAATTCCGACCACATACCATAATGTTGTGCTGTGAATTTGTGAGCCAATTCATGTCCAATGAATGATAAGAGGAAAATCAAGATCATTCCGATTGGAACCCACCAGAAGGAGCTTGTGATATAGAAAGCAAATCTCTGTAATGCTAACACAATGCCATAAGGTGAACCCAAAATAGATATCCCAACCAGTGTAACTAGAACACACGCAATGAGTAAGTCTCTTAGTTCTTGACTTGAAAAACGGCGTCTTCGTGTTTTCTTTTGTATCCTCTTTTGGTTCCTCTTTGGCATTACTGATGCCCAAGTTTGATTATCTTCGTACTCTTCATCACCAACAGAACGTGCAACTTTCTTCTTTGCATCCTCGCGAACCTGATGCATAGCGGGACACCCATGTCCTTCTGGAAGTCTATGGTCTCCACAATACACGCCTTTGCAATATGGGCATGTGAAGCATAGATCTTCTTTGCCACAGAGGGAGCATGTTGTCATTGAATCACCTGTTTAACTTCTTTGATATTCTGAATTCGAGGTAATATATCCGTATTCCTAGTGGACACTCTGGTACTAAAATCTTAAGAGGAAGTAATTTCGTGCCGGAGCTAGCCGGGAATCACGGAGAGTAATTACGTGGATTATGACGTAGCAATTGTTGGTAGTGGACCTGCTGGAATTTTCTGCGCTCTAGAACTAATTCAACACAAGCCTGACCTAAGGGTTGTCATTATCGAGCGTGGTAAGAGTATTGAGAGACGTAATTGTCCAAATTCTGATGCAGCTCCCGGTTGCAAAAAATGTCATCCCTGTGATATCCTCGCAGGTTGGGGCGGGGCAGGATCCTTCTCAGATGGGAAGCTTACAATCTCGACGCAGGTGGGTGGATGGTTGGATGAGTTCATCGGGAATAAACGACTTATGGAACTAATTCAATATGTCGATAGCAAGTACCTCGAATATGGAGCCCCTGCGAAGATTTTTGGTTCCCAAGAGGATGCTATTGAAGAGTATTCCCAAAAAGCTGCTCTGATTGGAATGGAGCTAATCCCACAAAAAGTACGTCACATGGGTCGTGAGGGATGTATTGAGGTCATGAGCCGCATGTATGCTGCTGTCCAGAAATCAGCTACTGTCCATTTCAATACTGAGGCAAAGGATATCCAAATTAACAGTCATTCAGTTCAGGGACTTGTTACGAACGGTGGAGATACAATAACTGCCAAGTATGTAGTTGCAGCACCTGGAAGAGTTGGGAATGAGTGGTTAGCAAGACAAGCAAAAAGACTAAACCTTCATACCGAGAACAACTACGTAGACATCGGTTTACGCATAGAAATTCCAGAACCAGTAATGCACGACATAGCTGAAACTTTGTATGAGCCAAAACTAGTCTATTATTCGAAGGTGTTTGATGACAAGGTTCGGCTCTTCTGTTTCAATCCCGGTGGTGTTGTTACAACTGAATATTACGATGATGTCTTAACTGTCAATGGCCAATCATTTGCGAATGACAAGACTAACAGCACGAATTTTGCTCTTCTTGTCTCAACACGGTTTACTGCACCTTTTAAGGAACCCATTAGGTATGGACAATCTGTTGCCGGACTAGCGAATATGTTAGGTGATGGAGTAATCGTTCAAAGACTGGCTGATTTACGAAGAGGAAAGCGAAGTACAAAAGAGCGAATTGCTCGAAGCCCTGTGAAGCCAACGCTAATCAGTGCATCTCCAGGTGATCTCAGCTTTGCTCTTCCATATCGCCATCTAAGTTCAATCTTAGAAATGCTCGATGCCCTTGACAAACTCTGTCCAGGTGTAGCAAGTGCTGGAACCCTTCTATACGGTGTAGAAGTAAAATTCTATAGTTCTCGCTTGAAGTTGAATCAGAATCTTGAAACTGAGGTTACTAATTTGTACGCAGCTGGTGATGGTGCTGGGATTACTCGAGGTCTCATGCAAGCCTCAGTATCAGGTGTTCTAGTTGCACAAGATATTCTCAGAAAAGAACGCTTGCTATAGATGTAGGACAGTTTGGACTCGATGTTAAGGTTTATATACTAATGTACCTAGTGGTATCATAGGTACCGAATGGTACCTTAGGTGCTTGACTAGCACTTGTACAGAAAGGAGCCCCGAACGAACAGGTGACTCATGGGCGACATCAGTCGTCCAGGGGCTTCACACTGGAGGCCATTTTAGCATGATAGATGATGACTTTGAGTCAGTGTTTCGTAGGATGTTTGAACATCTGATGAAATCCATGGAATCGATTTCTGATGGTGAGAGAACTTTTAGCTACTGGACCAGCTCGCCTTTTGATAATTCAAATAATGGTGACATATCTCCCCCCAGTACAGAACCTGAAGCTGAGGTAATAGACCTTGAAGATAGGATTCTCTTCTTGGTTGAAATGGAGAACGATAGCACACTGGTTGATGTGAAAGTGGAAGATAGAATCCTGACAATAGTTGACCAAACCGAAGGAAGTGAAATCACTTTCGATTTGGATTTTGATGTTGATATTGATAATTCACGAGTATCCCTTCGTAATGGTATCATGGAGATTGAATTGAAGAAAGCCATCGGTGATGTAGATTTCAAAGACGGATACTTGAAAATAGAATAATTGAGTGATTGAAAATGAGTGAAGATACTGTTCGTCTGAAAGTAGCTGCTGCAATGCCCAAAGATCAGGGTCGTGGCATTATCAGATTGAATTCAGATGTTAGAAACCACCTTGGAGTTAGATCTGGAGACTATGTTCTCCTCAAAGGTGTAAAAGAGACCATTGCAGTCTGTTGGCCCAGTCTCAAAGAAGATGAAGTTTTAGACATGGTACGAATGGATGGCCTAATTCGTAGTAATGCTGGTGTGCGGTTAGGTGAGATGGTTGAAGTACGCAAAGTCGATATCCCTGATGCAACAAGAGTTGTCCTTGCTCCGAGTCAACCAGTTCGTTTCCAGCAAGGTTTTGATGGATACCTGAAGCAACAGATTCTGAACAGGCCAATAGCAAGAGGTGACGTGATTTTAATATCCTCTATTGGTCAAGGACTGCAATTCACAGCAACTTCAGTGATTCCTCCAAAATATGGTCGAATTACTCCTGATACCGAATTAGAGGTATTGAATAAACCTGCGAAGGTAGAGCAGACTTCAATTCCTGATGTGACTTATGAAGACATAGGTGGACTAGGTAAGGAATTAGTGAAGATTCGTGAGATGATTGAATTACCAATGAAATC
>SDNZ01000067.1 GCA_004524565.1 Candidatus Thorarchaeota archaeon | reverse complement strand
TACGTAAGCCATGGGAAAGGAGGCCATATCTGGGATGTTGATGGGAACGAGTACATTGACTGGTGGATGACGCACTATTCACTCATCTTGGGTCACGATGATCCAGTGGTTAAGAAAGCAATCATTGACCAGGTTGAAGGAGGGCATCATTTTGGAATTCCTAATGAACCTCAGGTCAGATATGGTGAGAAACTCAAAGCAGCTGTTCCTTTATTGAAGAAGATGCGATTCACTGCCACAGGGGCTGAGTCGACGCAATATGCTGTTAGACTGGCAAGACTATTCACAAAACGAAAACTCGTTGGCAAATCAGTGGGCGGTTGGCATGGGGGGAATGATGCTTTGACCTTCCACATGAGCCATCCATATTCAGACGATGCTTTCTATAATGGAATATCATTTGACTACAATGATCGGAAGAGTCTGGATGAGATGTTGAAGAATCATGGGAGAGACCTTGCTGCAGTTATCGTAGAACCAGTAATAGGTGCTGGTGGAGGTATCCCGCCACTGGATGATTTCCTTGCGTATCTACGAGAAGAGACCGCCTCACGGGACATCTTACTCATTCATGATGAGATTATCACAGGATTCCGTCTGAGGTATGGAACAGCTGGCGACAAGTTATTTGGCTCAGAACCGGACTTATTGACACTTGGAAAGGCAGCTGCTGGAGGAATGCCTCTCGGAGTCTATGGCGGAAGAGAGGACATCATGGCTCTTGCGGTTCCTGGAGCAAAGGGTGGACGATGGGTTGGAGGTGGAACATTCTCAAGTCATCCTTTGACCATGGCTGCGGGAATTGCAGTAGTTGAGAGATTGTATGAGAAGAGGAATGAATATGACCGATTGAACAAGATGGGTGATTCATTCAGAGCAAGATTGAACGAAATGCTTCAGGAGATGAACGCACCACTCATTGGAACAGGATATGGTTCTATCAATTTCATAAGTTATCTCTCTTCAGCTCTAGACAAACCCCTCAGAACTCCAAGTCAACTTGGAGCTCTCTTTAATCATAAACAACAAGATATCTTCCAGGGACATCTCATGCAGGAAGGTATCTTTGGGTATCATGGACTAGGAGCACTCTCATTCACGCATACAGAGAGTGATATTGAGAAGACACTTGAAGGCATTTCAATGGCTGTTCAAAAGATGCGGGAGGAATAAAGAAAAACCTGCGTCAATCTTTTTCTTTTAATACTTAGAGAAACATATTATCACACCTAATTTAGGTGGCGATTAACAATGGAATTAGATAAGAAAACAAGAGAACCAAAATACCAAATGTTTGTTATCGTTGGAATGTGTTTTATTGGGGCAGGTTCTGTCTTTAGTACGATTGGTATAATTCCCTTCATCGGCTTGGTGGGAATGGGACTATGTTTCATGGCGATAGGTATAGCGAACAGGAGTAAGTGGGCAAAGTAGTCCACTTTTAATAGCACTAATAAATCGGTGTAAAAGATATGCCTAGCCACTCTCGACAGACACTCACCAATTAACCCGCGTTTCCATCATCAATTGCACTGCTTTTCATACTAATAGAATCAGGTTCTAGCAACTGCTATACCTATTGATTTTTCGAACAGAATTCATCGGAATTATCGCTATAAGGAGGGAAAGGGATAGGATTAACGGCGCTGCCACCGACCTATGAGGGAAATTAGACCTATGAGCGGAAGTATTCGTCGGCAATTCAAGGTGTGCCTAATAGGTGATGGCTACGTCGGAAAGACCAGCATTCGTCGTACATATTTGAAAGAGGGATTCAAGAGGAGTTACATCCCAACTCTGGGTGTAGATTTTGCCCAAAAATCGCTTCTCTTCGAGGGCAGTCCAACGAATCTCGTGATTTGGGACATAGCTGGTCAGGTCGCATTTCAGAATCTTAGACGACGATATTATGAGGGTTCATCAGGACTCATACTGGTCTACGCAGTGGATGATAGAAAGTCATTCGATAGTGCTTCAAAATGGTTGGTGGAAGCACATGGATTCATGAGCAAACTACCCCCCCTCATGATCGTAGCAAACAAAATCGATCTGAGAAGTACACTTCGCCAAGTGGATGTAGTGACCACCGAAGAGGGTAAGGCATTCGCGGAGAGTGTTGCTCAGAAATTAGGTACGCAAGCAGTATTCATTGAGACCTCTGCAAAGATTGACAAGAACATCGATGAAACTTTCGAGGCTCTGACAAGAATGATGATTGAGGCAACACATCAATCAATTACAAGCTTTCCAGCATCCCACAAGATAGAGACCTCAGAGCAAGAATCAGCTGCCTCAGTATCAAGTCAACCTACATCGCCCACTCCACAGACATCCTTTACACCAGAACCTGTAGAAGGATCAGACCTTAGAGATATAGATCCAGTCACCCTACTTTCTTCTGATTCTGGATACCTGGAAGAAGAGGAAATTGGTCAGGCTATGACGGAGTTGCAATCCCTGCGAAGTGAACTGAAAGCTGCTGAAGAAGAGTTAGCAAATACATTAGCAAAACTGGAAACAGATATGCTCACTCTGAAGAATACAGTCCATGTGAAACGTATCATGTTCGAACACTTGAAACAGCAGCTCAAGACGACACGAGAAGAATGGGCTGCAGCCTACGAAGAGCATCAGGCGTTAGAGAAACGTAGGAAAGATGAGTTTGCAAGAAGGAACATGCAGATAGCCAGTATCCGAAAGAAAATAGACCAGATTGGCGCGAGGATAAGGTCCCGAATCGGGGACTTGGATATGAGAAAGATGAGTGAATAGTGGTCGCTCTGGTTACATATTGTAACTTATATCATGCATAAACTTGAGTGAGAATTAACTATTGCTAATTTTGAGGTCTGAGAATGAACATTCTAGGAACTAAGGAATGGATGTGGACTAATGGGATTACCTTGATCATCGCAAGGTTTTGATCCAGGGCGGTCGTACTTGAGTGACTCTGTCCAATAGTCAGCATCAGTCGAAACCTTCGTCTTGGTTGTACCGTGCTCCGGACAAGTTCGATGGATGTAAACATTTCCAGACTCGATGGTCTCAGTGGTCTCCAAAAGACGTCTGCAAATGGGACAAAGGCTCTTCATTAATTCTTACCGTTTACTCGATGCCTCAAAACAGTTTGCCTTCAGTTAGACAGCTGAATCTCTTGAATTTCTCAAAACGAAACATCAAAAAGGGAATATGGTAATATGGTAAAAAAATGGGCAGAAATATATACTAGAATACCAAACCAATGACGTGCATTTTGTTAACAAAATGCTATTCGCGGTGGTTAGTATTTATGAAAAGAGAACTACTGATGTCAGTATTCATTATCTTTTCTCTCCTCGCAGCATCGGGCTTCATGCTTGGTGCTGCACCAATTGGGGAAAACAATTCTGAAATTCTGATGTCCGATACCAGCACTATCGCCCGTGATGCACGAACTGTGGAGTCGTATGTTGTTGAATCCGCACATCCATATGCCAACAACTTCGACTACACATGGACTGTCACGAAGGCAGGTGCGACGCAAATTCGTGTGCACTTCACACAGATTGACGTTGAGAGTAATTATGATTATTTGTATGTCTATGACTATTCAGGAGCCCAACTTCACAAATTAACTGGAACCTATTCTTCTGGAGGTTGGTCAGCTTGGAGTTATGGTGATAACATCAAGATTCGTTTAGATACAGACTATTCAGTCACGAAATATGGATTTAAGGTAGACCAGATTGAATACGAAGGTGGAGGAGGCGGTGGCGGCGATAATATTCTAGAGAATGGAGTTACTGCGACCAGCTCACTGGCAACAACTGGTGCTACAGAGATGTGGACAATCCAGGTTAATGCCAATGCAGCAAGCATGTACTCAGTACTGACTTGTGGTTCAGCAGACTTCGATCTCTATGGTAGACTTGGTGCGGAACCAACAACCTCAACCTATGACTGGCGTGGTTACACAAGTGGAGGAGAAGAAGTCACCTTCAATACTCCCGGAGCAGGAACATGGTATATTATGGTCCGTTCATACAGCGGTTCTGGTTCATACGGACTTACAGTGACCATAACTTACGGTGGTTCTGATACAACTCCTCCTGCAGTCACCATCAATAGTCCTTCAAATGGTGCAACAGTTAGTGGCACTACAACCATTAGCTTTACAGCAACTGATGCAAATGGAATCAGTTCTCGAGCAATATTGATTGATGGCAGTCAAGTGTCAACATCATCATCCTATAACTGGGACACTACTGGTTATGCAGATGGTACTCACACAATTAGATGTCAGGCTACTGATCCAAGCGGTAACACAGGTTACTCACAAATCTCTGTAACTGTGGCTAATGGTGGGGGTGGCGACAATGTTTTACAGAACGGAGTGACAGCGACTAGCTCACTGGCAGCGACTGGTGCCACAGAGATGTGGACTATCCAAGTTGATGCTGATGCAGAGAGCATGTACTCAGTATTGACTTGTGGTTCTGCTGATTTCGATCTCTATGGTCGCTTAGGCGCTGAGCCGACTACCAGTACCTATGATTGGAGAGGCTACACTAGCGGTGGAGAAGAAGTCTCATTCAGTACTCCTGGAGCTGGTACTTGGTACATCATGGTCCGCTCCTATAGCGGCAGTGGTTCATACGGACTTACTGTGACTATAACCTATGGTGGTGGCGGAGGTGGAGATGGTGATGGCATTGTTCGAAAATGGGCAGTGATTGTCGGTATCTCTGACTACAAAGCTATCAATGACCTGTCGTATTGTGACGAAGATGCCACGGACTGGTACAATTACCTGAACAATGTGATGGACTATGATTACATCCGTGTCCTAGGGGACACTCACACATCAAACTATCCTTCATACTACGCAGTTGCAAATGAAGCTAATGTCAAGGCATGTTTATCTTGGCTTGGCGGCGCTGATGGCGACGATGTGGTTGCATTCATTACCTCAGGCCATGGTGATGGTACAGGCACTGGATCTTCATACTTGTGCATGTGGGACTGTGGAAGTGGAGAGAGTGGACAGGATGGTAATCTCTACGACACTGAGCTTGACAACTATGTTGGTGCCTGGGATGCTGGTCAGATCTTCATCTTCATAGATCATTGCTACAGTGGCGGAATGATTCCCGAGATTGCTGCGCTAGGAAACCATGCTAAGGTGTATATGACGACCACTTGCACTGATGATGGATATGGGTATGATGATCCATCTCATCAAAACGGTGCATGGACGTACTATTTCCTAGAATATGGTCTTGTGAATCATTACGGAAGTAATCCGAACACCCTAATGGAATCATGTTTTGATTATGCTCTTGCCGCGTATCCTCATGGTGGTGGAGACACGCCGCAGGAATATGATGGAAACACGGGTGTAGGATTCAAGTTGTGAGGGGGTAACTCCCCTCCTTTTCTTTTTTTAATTACTATTTCCTATGCTCTTTCGCTGCCTGCGCATAGTCCTCAGCTCTCTCTCGATAGAACGAAGACTGCTCGTCATCTCCCTCAATCTGGTATATTTTCGATAGAAGAGAACATGCTGTTCTTTGACCTGCATAGTTTTTGATTCCACTAAGGACTCCGAGAGATTGGAGTGCTAGCTCCTTTGCCTGATTATACAGACTCTTACCAAGGAGAATGTTCACCCGTACAATAAGGGTCCATCCATAGACTTGGATTATATCTTGATTGTCGGTTTCATCATGTGTTTGAAGAATAATATCTGTGAAGTAACTCTCAGCTTTAGGAAGATTTCCGTGATTCAGGTAATTCACTCCAACTGCTAATTTTGAACGTAGTGTCTGGACCTTGTCTTCTGATTCCTCAGCTAATCTCAGCGATTCCTTTGCTCGTTCGATTGACCCTTCAGATTGGTCAAGATGTTCCATTACATCATTGATTCGCATAAGACAATATGAGAGAACTCGTTTCCTTTCTTTTTCATCATGAGGAGTGTCTAGTTCTAATGATTCCAAGTCTCTCTTTGCGATCTGGTATTTTTCAAGTGCTTTCTCATAGTCCTCGTCTTGGACACTATCCCATAATGCATCTTCAATGGAATTCTCTATTTTCTGAATTCTCCTAAAGGAGTCACTTCGGTCAGTCATCGAATTTCATCAAGGAAAATAGTCTATTATCTATTCCCCAATTATCTTGATGAGGACACGCTTGTTACGGCGGCCATCAAACTCACCATAGAAGATTGCTTCCCACGTACCCAGATCCAATCGACCATTCGTGATAGCAATAACAACCTCACGACCCATTATCTGTCGCTTATGATGGGCATCTCCATTATCCTCACCAGTACGATTGTGTTTGTAATGGCTGTGTGGTTCATTAGGAGCAAGTTCTTCAAGCCAACGTTTGTAATCATCATGAAGCCCACTCTCATTATCATTAATGAAGACGCTTGCAGTGATATGCATAGCATTTACCAGACATAGTCCTTCTTGTACGCCACTTTCCCTGACTGCATCTTCAACCTGTGGAGTGATGTGCACAAAATCCATTCGTACAGGTACGTTGAATGTCAGATATTTAGTATGACTTTTCATAATGTCTCTACTGCATAGAATGGGTAATAACATTCTCGACGTACACATTGGAAGAAGTAATCCTAGTTCAGGACACAGCGATACAGGTCTGTGTTCGTTGTACCCCCTTTGTATCGTGTATAGCAGCCACAAGACATCGAAGACTTATGTCTGAAGAATCAACAACGGCAACTAAATCATATGGTCCAGTTACAACATGAGCTCGGGTTATACCGTCTAATTTTCCAATATCAGTACAAGCTGAGAAGGCCTTACCAGCCTCGGTTTTTATCAATACAATTGCGATCATATAGAGTAATGCATCCCTTTTTGCTTACCCTGCCGTAAATATTACGGATTCTTTATTCAAAAGTTTAGTCATTGTTAGAATAAGCTCAATACAAATTGAATATAGTACTATTTCATCATTTTCACAAATTTCAGTACACGCTGAGAATGCGTTCCCAGCTTCGGTCTTAATCAGGACAAAAACACCAAGTTACCTTACATAACTAAGTAATGAATTATGATAGGTACATGGTTTAAGATTAAATCACTCAATATTCAAATTTGTTATAATACAATTCCAAAAAACAATAGAACTTTATTGAGGGGATTTTATACTGTAATCCATCATAATTTATCGGAGGAGTAATCTATGGGGGTTACAAGACTTCAAGATTTAATTAAAGCAACACAAGAAGATCCTGAAAATTTGGACAAATGGTTTGACCTTGGAAAATTTTCAGCGGATAGATTCATCGTTGGTAACTGCGAAGAAGCACTCACCAAGGTGGCAGCAGCACGACCAGATGATCCCGAGGTATTAGGAATTCTGGCAAAAGCTCTCAATCGAAGACGAAAATTAGCTGAATCAGAGAAAGTCTACCTGAGAGCACTAGAAATTGACCCAAATAATATCGAATTACTAACAGGTCTCGCTGTTGTGTACGGAAATCAGGGAGAACTTGAAAAAGCAGTATCTTGGTTTGAAAAAATATTTGCAAAGGAAAAGGGATACCCTTGGGCAGTCCTTGCATATTCTAGCACACTGGATTCGCTAGGTCGCAATGATGAGCAAATGAAGGTTCTCAAAGAAGGTCTGAAATCAAATCCAGAGAGCGGCCTAATTCAAATTCTAAATGGTAGAGAATATCTAAGAGTGGGAAATCAGTCCCTAGGAAAGGAACTTGTAGAAAAGGGAATCAAACTCCTTGACAAAGCAGACTGCGAGGAAAAAAGCAGATCATTGAGAATTCTAATGGAGTTCGATTCAGACCAAGTAATCAAACATGGAAATCGATTCCTCGAGAAAGACCCAGACAATATCGAGATTCAACTCTTTGTGACAATAGCTCGTTCAAAGACTGATCCTAAGACCGCGAGTGTTGATCTCAAGAAACTACTCGAAAAAGATCCAAACAACCCGCGAATACTTGGTATGTTATCTGCAGCACTACTACAGACAGGTGATATTGCCGCTGTGATGGAGTACAAGCAGCGGTTAGAGAGTGCAGCTCCTGAGGATGCGTTCAATAGTATGGTAAATATGGTGCTAGCTCAAAAGCTACCTAGTAGACATTTAGACTCCGAAGAGGCTCGTGACCAATATCTAGAATCAGCACGTACGTTTCTCAAGAGAGCTCCAGCAGATCCGCATGCAAATATGATGTACCTTCAAGCATTAGTGACTTGCAATCTGATTGATGAAGCTAAAGAGCAGGCAATCAAAATTGCTAAGGAGATAAAACTTGAGGGGCTTCAGCAGAAGCTTGCCATTGCGGTTATTCTTAGAATTCTCGGATTAGAGAACGAAGCCCAGGCACTATATCAAAAAGCAGGGGAGAGCATAGATTCACCATATGGAGGCTTGCTAATACAACTTGTTCAGCATTTAGAGAGAGATGATTATGCAGAGATGGTAGACGCATGCAGCGACTACATCAGACAGCAGCAAGCCACTCCTGACATTTATGCTATCTTGGGGCGCGTCCAAAACTATACCGAGCACAAAGATGCAAGAATGAATCTTCAGATTGCAGCAGAAGCTGGAAATCATGATGCAATGATTCTTCTCTCTAACATACTAAGTAAAGAAGGGGAAGAAAGGAAAGCCAACGAATTACTCCAGCAAGTATTAGATTCCAAAAACATTCAAAGTATTACAAGGGCAAGGAGTCTGATTGGGCTCAAGAAATTTGATGAGGCTTCTGATATTCTAACAGAGTTCCTTAGAGAAAAGCCAGGTAGTCAGCTCGGTTGGTCCCTATTATTGCTGATAAAAAGAAGAGAGGGGACAGACGCAGTCAAAAGAGTTGCGAGAGATATGGTTGAATCAAAGATACAAATCAAGTTGGAGGGTTTTGATGAGATCTATCAAAAACTCGAGACTGACAAAATTATTGATAAATTGACCAACGAAGTTGTTGTAGGCGCAATCGGTGGTCAGGTAAAGCATCTCTTACTTGAGCAACAAGTTATGGCACTACTCACTGGCGAAATTGAGGGAGAAGAATAATGGAAGAGAACCTTCTCGTTCAGCTTCTTAGTGAAGGATTGAGCTGGCAGGATTCTCTATCTGCAAAGGAGCAAGCTGCACTACTCAATTCGGGAAAAACAACCCGATGGAAAGAAGAGGTGCTAGCTTCAGCAGGATCATTAGGGATTCCCAAGGTACTGCGACAGGTTGCATTTTCATTCCGAAATGTCACTGCATGGGGAATCTACATTGATTCAATCCTCGACCTTTTCGGAATTCCAGAACTACAGGGTCTAGCATGTGATCCTTCCGAGTTTGTTGAAAGGGTTGCAAAGAAAGAACCTGAAAGTTGGGATGCAGTAAAAGAAATTGCAATCTCCTTTGCGGGGGAGTATCTAAAGGACCAGATTGAAAACGGGGATGTCTATTTACTTCATCCAAGTAGTCTGACTTCAGTTGAATTTTCTGTCTTTGTGCCATCAATAATTGAAGCACGAAAAGACAAGATGGACCAGTCTAAACCATATCTGACGGATGACGGTTTTGTGGATATGTTTGACTTTCTAGAACTTCCTATCACAATGGAACTCATGTTGGAATCTGGAGTAGGAGGAAGATCTCCATTAGAACGGGCAAAAGTTGTGCTCGAGCGAATATCTGAGTTAGGATTGTTATCTAACACAGAAGTCACTGAAAAAAGGAAAGTCAAGCGTAGTCCAGAAGAGCGATACCTTGCACTCTACCAAAATTGCACAGCAAATCACAGAGATCTTCTGAGAGGAGCTGCAATGAGCTATGATCCTGACGAAAAAATCTGCAAAAAGGGTATAGAACTCATTTATGCTTCTGGACACGCGCACAGTTTACAACCACTATTACTCGGGCTTGATAAAAATGACGAGGAGATAGTGAACTTATCACTCAAGGGTCTCGGTATTCTTGGAAATTCTGATGTCATTGACAATGTAGCAAAAATTCTTGATTACAATGCGGGACTGGAGGTTCAAGCAACTGCGTGCTTGACGCTTGGTAAACTTGGAGGACATCGATATATCGACAAGATAGTGACCCGAGTCGCATCATCAAATGATGAGACAAATTTGGCAGGAATGAAAGCACTACTTCTGATGAATACTCCTGAATCACTAGACAGATTCTGGCAGTATATTCAACGATTCGGAATGCCCAAATTAGCAAACATCGCTGGAGACATTGCAGATACAAAGACTGACAACGCAATCATCTTCATGATAGGACTGTTGCTTCTTGACCTTCAGGCATTTATCCATACAGGCGAGGTTCATTTCTACAATGCATTCCTGCAGGTCAATGATGAAACGCAGAAGAAGATACTCTTGGCTTTGGTTAGTATGTTTAGAGAGCATGCAGTTACTGGATTTGGGAGAATGGGAGAGAGATCTGTCCCCGTGTTGGCATCACTATTGAAAATATTCCCAGAAACTAGCCACCTCTTTCGTGACAGATCAATCTGGGAATCTTCTGAACGCCAGCTAGAAGATATCGTATCATCCAGAATAGGGGAGTATTTCAGACTTCCAAGAGCTGAAAGCATTCCAGCACCAGTCATACAGACAATTCGAGCCTTAGGTGTGACGCATTCAGTCAGAGCTATTCCCTACCTCGAAGAAATCTGTAAAATGGATAACGAAGATTATGTTTCTTCTGCGATGGAAGCACTGAGTGAAATAGACCTTCCAGCAATAGATGCGATTCTGAAGGTCGATACTCCATCATTCAAGCTCCAAGAGCAAAAGATACGGGACCTAGGAACGATTGTACATCCAAAGGTAACAAAGTGGCTTATTGAGCAGCTGGATGATAAAGACCCTCGCATTAGAATGGAAGCAGTCACTATGTTGGCTATGCGAAATGACCCTGACTTAGCAAAACCCCTGATGAAGGCTGCAAAGGATTCGCATAAGGGAGTACGGGCAGGACTTGCCAACGTAATCATCAGACTTGGAATGAACACCTATCCTGAAATCATGCGCCTCTTGAGTGAAGACAAAGATGACGCCATCCGGAAAGTAATCACAAAAGCACAGTTAGTGTACAAAGCCGCCCAAGATGATGATTTCTGGGCATAATCTATCTAAATTGGAGAACCTGATGTCCATTGTCTGGTAAACCACTCAACTATTGTCCTCACTGTGATCTCATACGCACGGGGGTCAGATAGATTGTGGTCTGCTCCTTCAACAATGACCAAGTCCTTTGGGTCTCCAGCAAGTTCGTATAATCGCTTCACGCCTGCTAAGGGTATACCAACATCATCGGTGCCATGGACTAGCAATAATGGTCGAGGGGATATCTTAGAGACCTTGTTCATAGGGTTGTAGATTCTGGAATCCTCAATCATTCGACGCAGGTACTCATCCTGAATCTTCGGGTCCGTGATACCCCGAATCTGAGAGGGGGCAATATCTGCAATGGATTCCATAGCAGGGCGAATCATCGGGGATTCAGAAAACCACAAGGTGTCGTAGACAGGAGCTCTTAGACATATTGCATTAGTCCGATCATCTTCAGCCAGAGTACAGACAGCTACAGCCGCTCCCCAACTTGCAGCGTAAATTCCTGACCAAGAATCTAGCGTTAATTTAGATTCCAACAGGTGAGTGATTGCACTTTTTGCATCCTTGATCTGCCCACTGAGTGTAAACATACCTTCACTCTTTCTAAATCCTCGAAAGTCAAAGGTGAGAACAGCAAATCCAGCTCCCGCGAGATGGGTTGCAAGACCAACAATCTGGTCTGGTGAACCGGGGAGCCCATGAAACTTGACAATGCCGGGGAAAGGACCATCTCCGGGAGGTGTGACAAAATGGCCTCTGATTGTTTCACCTTCAGAAATGAACTTCGTGGGTATTGCCTGAATCTCTACCATAGATACCAAGCAGCAGGGCTTGAATTTGAATCTTGTTGGATTTCAGAATAGTTTGTCCAAACACTTGACCATATGTTGGATATTCTCGATGGTATTTAGGAATACTACTCGAACGAACTTGTCCCCAATGAAGGGATCACAGGCACTTCCTGGCGATATCAGTATGTTGTGCTTCTCAAGAAGTTCTGAGCAGACCTTCCAATCATTCCAAGGGGTCTCAATGTACTGATACGTAGCACCACCAGCAATAATACTGGAGAGGTTGTTCGAGTTGGTGATAACCTCATTCAATGCATCTCGACGTCTTTGAATCTCATCAAATTGCTTCCTTCGATATTCCATGGTCTCCTTCAGTAACATCACTGCCTGCATCTGTGAAGAAGGATTCACACCAAACCCAAGTTTTGCTATACTCTTGATATCATCAAAGAGACCTACACTTTTTTCTTCAGGATCATGTAGAAGAGTAAAGCCGACGCGAATCTCTGGAGCTCGCCATACCTTGCTGAATCCGTGCATGTAGATGATAGGCACATCTTTAGCCAGTGGTAACAGAGATTTGAAGGGAACGAAACTCATCTCATCATAGACTTCATCCGTTATGAGAACTTGGTCGAATTCGCCAGCTAGGTCCACAAGTTTGCGCCATGTCTGTTCATCATGGACATGACCTGTTGGATTGGATGGACTAACAAAGAAGAGTGCTCCTGATTTCTTTCTCTGTTCAAGTTCTTTGCGAAGTAGGTCGAAGTCAATATCCCAATTCAGTTCAGGTTTACATCGAATATACCAGAGTTCAGTGGTCCTTCTGAAATACTCGTAGGTTGGGGAGTAAAATGGACACTCGACACCTACAGACATTCCCGTCATAGCAATTGCTAAGATTCCAAAAGCAGCTCCACATCCGTTTGAGATGACCACTTCACTGGGGCCTATAGAGACCCCTGTATAGGATTTAGTACGCTCGATAATCCCTGCAGTCAATTCCTCATGTACGGGAGGATAGCCAAATTCGATACTTGTCTTGCTCAATTCGTAAACGCTCGGATCGGGCTTGAATCCAAATCTTGGAGGATCGCACATCGATAATTCGATGAGATCGGGTCTCTTGCGACCTCTTGCCATTAGCTCGTTGAATCTTGGACTGTACCCTAAATTCACCTTGAATCCTCAATTTTATTTGCGAGTGCCCAAGTCTTATCCTTTCGGATTTGAGAAGTTTTCAAATCTATGTGAGACCCGCTACGAATAGATGATGCTTCAGTAACCAATCCGTCTAATCAAAATTATACTGTTGCTTAGATTTACTTCTCAAAATGCTAATAATTACAGCCACTATGATTATCACAAATCCAGCAGTAACTATCAGAACGATTAGGTCGAGGATATCAGAATCTAACAATCCACCACCAGTGGTAGTAGTTGTAGTGGGTGGACTTGTTGTTGTTGTTGTGATTGTTGGTCCTAAATCAACTTCAATTGACTGAATGTTACTCCAAGGACTGGCTACATCATGGTCATCTATTGTACGCACTCTGATGTAATAGGTGCCACTGATCAGATCTGTAACATTGAAGCTGAGAGAAGTGACATTCCATTCTCCGAACGTTGTTGCAAACACACTAGATATACTGACCTGAAGTTGATAGTGGTCTATTGCATTCTCATGATCTGACCCCGCGGTCCAATTTACGATTATATGGGAAATTGAGATTGTTGTCCCCGGATCGAGAAGAGAAGGTGCGGTTGGTTCTTGATTCTCAATGAAGAAAGACCCTGTACCGGAGGTTGCATTATTGTAATTAGTCGAATTATCGAAGGCAAGAATATAGTAGTCGACATCATCATCGACTTGAAAGCTTCCAATGCTTGCATTATAGATATCCCCAGTAGCGTGGGACATATTCACAGAGGTCCAACTTCCACCATTGACTCGATAGTAACAGGTCACGTTCTTGACATCATGTAAGTCAGTGACGTTCGCACTTACTGTTACAAACTCTCCCTGAATTGGATTAGAGGGTGAGTGAGTGATGTCTATAATAATTGGACCTGTAAGGTCAACTGGGATGCCAACTTCGATTGATTCAATATTACTCCAGATACTCTTTGCTTCATGATCATCAACTGATTGCACTCGGAAATAATAGGTTCCGTTAATGAGAATGGCTAGTGATTTCTCAGTAGTTGATGCATTCCATCTATCTAAGATATGAGTAAATCCACTGGTATTACTCATCTCGATCTGATACCTATCGATGAAGCCATCAGGATCAGATGAAGTAGACCAAGTGAGATTGAAGAGTCCATCATCATCATTTAATCCCGGATCATCAAGGATAGGTGCTGATGGAACCTGATTGACCACTGTGAAATGCGCAACGGATGATACTGATTCCATCGAATCTGCAGAGGCATCAAAGGATCGTATGTAATAATCCACATCATCGACCTCATTGAAACTGCCTATATCCGCAGAATACGCATCACCACCATCGGGCGTCATCGACACATTTGTCCAAGTTCCATCATTCACTCGATAGTGACAGGTGATATTAGTTAATCCATCAGCATCAGTAATATTGACATCAATTGTGACTGATTGCCCATTGAGTGGGCTCGTGGGAGAGTGAGCCAAACTAGAAATTAGTGGGACATCGTTATCTGGACTTCCTCCAGCTAGCCAACGAGCTGTATTCATGAGAATCTCGGCATTATCGCTATCGAAGTAATTGTCCACCGTGTCGCTATCAGCGTCTTCCGTTCCATCAAAGAAGTTACTGTCAAGAACAACACATACCTTTCCAGAACCGTACTTTGAAACAGCCATTGCTGTGATTCCATCAGCAGCAGTCCCTGCAGCACCCCAAGATGATGTGCCATCCCAGTCTGTAACTATGAGTTTCTCTGCATTGGCAGGAAGGGTCGAAAAGCCATCACCTGCATAGAATTCTACTCGATTAATGTCCGTAGTTATTGGGTGATTGATGATATTATCACCAGTATATGCAATTCTACTTACTTGGTTCAATGAATCATCTGAATCCCATAGACTATCTCGAGCCCAGTCATACCCAAAATTATTCACGAGGTCTCTAGACTCATCTCCATAACTTCCCCAGTCAGAGAAGATAAAGACAGAACCGCCATTTGCAACATAATCATCTATGATTGCAATTTCAGCAGTACCGTAGTCGTGGGTCCAGTACGGTAGAGGACACACGAAGATTTCGGATGCATTCAAGAGAGTGGCGTTGACTATATTATCCATTCTGCCCACAGCGAATCCATCTTCAACTAGGTCATCAACCCAAGCTCCCAACGCGAATCCATCGATGTGAGGTGGTGGAAACTCCCATGTGGCCTCAGTGTTCTGTGCATCGTCAAAGATCACATAGTTGGTAAAACGGATGGCATTGCCAACGATCTGTTCTTGGTTGGCATCAGGGTCGTACATATCAAACCCGAGAAAGACAACATGACCTTTGCCCATAGACTTGTGAACTCCAATTGGATTGTCTGTGGAATAATCATCGATTGCAATTACTCCATCATGAGTCTGAACAGCGAAGGTGTTGTTTCGGGGAGTCCACTGGTACTCGATACGACGACAGAGTGCATCTCCGAATACATTACGATGCATCTCAGTTATCTCAGGTCCAGGGTATTGGCCAATGACAGGACCGAACTTCATGAGACTAGACTCGTTATAGATATGTAGACCGAGTCCTGGAGCAGACGCATTTCCAAAGTCCAGAAGGATTACGACACCACCTTCATTTACGAATGTTGTGAGGGGCGAGGTCCATGCAGTCCCCACTGTTTTCATTTTGGCGACACTTGCGAATTCTTGCTCAGGAATAAGAAGGATATCCTTCCCAGGGAGTAGACCATCGAGGAGTGTGTAGTTTACGAGCGCAGTCAGTTGGTAGTCCGTCCCATAGGTGGTGTTGATTGCGTTCATTGTGTTGTAGTATTCTCCTCCAACACTCATGTTGGTATATTCTGTGTAGACAAGAATGTGGGGTTGGGAGATACTTGGTGTTTCTGCTATTCTGTAAGAGGATTGAGTAATCTCAAGGATTTGGCTACTGATGTTAGTTGTGGGTATTGTAGCCAGAGCAAAGAGTGAACTAGTCATCAATATAACAAGAAGAATCGAAATAGAAGACTTGGACTTCATTGAAATCCCTCAGGGAGCTATTCACAGTTTCATACTATATAGGGTTCCAAGAATAAAAAACAATGTCGTTCAGAAGATTCGAATGACTCATGATTTTCGGACATAGAATACTACGACTGCAACCATTGCAACAGCACCTATTCCAATGATTGGAAGAAGAAGGTCCATCTCTGTATTCGTTGTTGTTTCTGCGTCGATTATCGAATTCGCGATATATTGAAGGATCTCTTCGTGAATATCCTCACCATAATCATCCGCACCTTGGGTGATAGCGATGACGATATTGAACTCAGGCGCTACAAAGATGTATTGACCTTCACTCCCTCTCG
>SDNZ01000066.1 GCA_004524565.1 Candidatus Thorarchaeota archaeon | reverse complement strand
TTGATGTACAATGTCTTCATTAGTGATAACAATGGGTCGGATTGGAGTCTTCTCGTAGATGACCTTCTCGTACCAGAATACGCATGGAACACAACACTCCATGATGATGGTAATAGTTACATGATTCGTGTTGAGGTATCAGATGGACAGCTTAGCAGCTTCGATGACTCGGATGACCCATTCGAACTTGACAACTTTGATGAAACAATACCCGGAATGCCTCTTGATCCAACGCTGTTACTGATCATTGGAGCCGCAGTTCTTGTTGCTGTGATTATCCTCGTCATAGTCATGAAGAAGAAGAAGTGATACTCTAATTTGATTGAACTTGGATAGAATCCCTATCCAAGTTCTCCTTTCTTTTTATTTTACGATCAGAGCCCACGAAGATACCCTGGACGAAAATTACTGGTGTCTCCGTTATCTATTGTTTCAGAAAGCATCTCAAGAATAGATTCCTTGTCTGAATTCAATACTCCCCGAATGGGAAGGTAGTTAGATGCATGGTTAGTCCTAAAAATACAGTTACTCAATTCGAGATTTTCAACTAAAATCTTGAGCTCTCTAAGAATATCCATCGGATTCATTGGGATAAACTCCTTTGATTTCACCAATTCGTGAATGTGTGTACCTAATGGTGTCATGAGAGTCAGAGCACCTACGTATTCAGGATCAATCTCATTCAAGACTTGAGCTGTAGCTTTTGCATGTCTCTCTGAATTTTCAAGACCTCCCAAACCCAAGATAATTGTCAAAGAGATTGGAATTCCGCTTTGTCGAATTTTTTTACATGCAGATATGTTCTCAGCTGAGTCAATTCCCTTTCTAGCCCAACGTAGGAGTTCATCATCCCCAGTTTCGAGACCTAGATACACAATACCGAGTCCTGCTTCGTGTAGTTCTTTCAAGTCTTCAACGGACTTATCTCGTACATCTTTTGCATATGCATACACGCCAGTTCGTTCTAGAGCAGGAAGTTCCTTTCTGAGTAAATTCAGTGTATGCAAGAATTCAGAAGTTGCCATCGCAAGAGCATTACCATCAGCGAGGAACACTCTTGATACTCGTTCTTTGTAAGATGAAGGGAGTGAGTCGAGATCTGATTTGATACCTTCAGCTCCACGCACTCTATACTTCTTTTGCTTATACGATACACAGAATATACATGCGTTGTGAGAACATCCCACTGTCGCTTGAAGAATAAGGCTCCTTGCTTCACTTGGAGGTCTCCAAATACTTCCTTCATATCGTAGCAAGAGAATTCACTTGAAATTTATTGAACCATTTGTGCATAAAGCTTGTTGAATCATCATTGCCTTTAGCCAAAGATAGTAACATACTTCTTTTGTAAATATTCAATAAATGGTTTTGCCATAATCTTTCTACCAGTGATTTCTTCTAACATCCTATCAGGATTGTAGAGATTTGCCTTGAAATGCACATTCTCTCTTAACCAGTTAATGATGACTTCTACTGACCCATTAGAAAGTGAGGATCTCCACTCTGGAACATTTTTCTCCAATGTCTCCAATATCATTCCACTGTAAATATTCCCGAGTGAGTAGGTTGGAAAATACCCCCAATAGGCCCATGCCCAATGAGTGTCTTGCAGTGCTCCTTCTGAATCATTTTCAATTTTGACTCCCAGATACTTCTCATACTTGTCATTCCATACTTGTGGAATCTCTGCAACCTCTAATTCTCCAGAAAATAGCATTATTTCTATCTCATATCGTATGATTATGTGAAGTGCATAGGTCATCTCATCTGCAGTAATTCGTATTTTACTTGGTTTAACAACATTTGCAGTTCTGACGAAATCTTCTCTAGAAACATCATTGAATACTCCACTTGTAAGACCGAGGAATCTCTCGTAATAGTACTTCCAAAACTCAGGCGAACGCCCAATAATATTCTCAACAAACCTGGCCTGTGACTCATTTATTCCTGCACTACTCTTGTCCCCGAGGAACATCCACTTCCATTCTGGATTCTTGCTTTGCCCTTGAATCGAGTGACCCGCCTCATGCAGACCTCCGAATATAGCTTGGAATACATCGTCCTCTTGGTAATGAACAGTCATGCGAGTATCGTCAAAGTAGGAAGAGGTAAACGGGTGCTCTGATTCATCTATGCGGCCTCCTGCATTATCAGAAGTAGTATCAAATCCAACATAATTCACCAAATCAGAAATTAGTCTTCTTTGGTCTTCGATTAACACTCTAAAATTATTAATATTCAAATTTACTTCTTGGCATTTATTTTCATATTTCTTCACCAAGGGAACCAAGCCCTTTCTGAGCTCTGTAAAAACCTTGGTCACTATTGCTGATGATATTCCCGGTTCATGAAGATCAAGTAATGCGTCGTAGGGAGCCTTGGTACCTGTTGGTTCTATTAGGTGTTCTGCTCGCTCCCGAGAGATGACTAAAAGTTTTTCAAGTTCTGGTTGAAATATTTTCCAATCTCTCGCTGTCTTGGCTTTTCTCCACTGAGAAGTCGAGATTGTTTTTTGCTTGGCTTCATCAGTAACTAATTTTTCTGGCAATGCAGATTGAATTTTCCAGTTTCGCTTAACAAGTTCAACCTCTCTCTGTTGAAATTGATCAAGCATTTCTGAATCCTTATCAATATTAGAGAGTATCTTTCCAATTTCGGGATCTGTCATCATCTGGTGCTGAATTTGACTCATAACTGCAAGTTGTTCAGCTCTTTGTTCGAGACCTCGTGGTGGAATTTTCGTATACATATCCCACTGTATGATACCTGTTACAGATTGAAGTTGAATTGCAGTTTTTACTCTCTCTCGCAGTTTTCCATATGACTCCATTACGTTTACTCCCGAGTAGATTACTCTTACATCCCTGTACGAGGATAGTTTATTCAGTAAAGACTGTTTTGATTTTGTCAATGATAGTGTTCCATTCTGAGATGTTGCAAGATTAATAACCTCTCAGGACAACATCTATACGAAGGTGTGTTGATTTTCACTTATGTTTCAATTAGGTAGGAAATATCCACACAATGGGAGCTTCATCAATGACACTTGAAATCTTAAGCATTGCACCGAAACTAGCTATGCTACTGCAGGGTGATATTTGGGAGGATATATCCACCTTTCTTCATCTTCTATTAGATCCAATATTACTGGTGTTGCAAGACATAGCTTTGAGAAGGACAATTCTTTCAACAGTTATCTGGTCATTTCTAATAATATGCGGATTGGTCTTTGTAGTCTATGAAATACCCTCAGTTATGAAAATACTAACGGGGACTACGATGACAACAACAAAGGTAAAACCGAAAACAGAGGTTGCTGCACCAAGAACTCAAACTGAAACTTCAAGTGCTAGTCGACATCAGATATCTAGAGATAAGGCACAGCAGGAAAGAGACCGCAGAGAGAGGGCGGTTAAAGAAACTGGCGTTAGTGTTGCAGCAAAAATAGTAAAGGAACGTGAATTACTACGATTGACTGTTAAGATAAAAAATGGAAGCAATTCTCATATCAATATGGTCGTTGTGGACTTGGATCTTCCATCAGGTATTGATGCAGAGGTTGGTTCATTCAGAATGCAGAGATTGGGTACTATCAATGCCGGCGAAACTAAATCAGCAGACTTCATTTTGAGACCGATGGGCGGAGAACCATCAGATATTGGAGGTCATGTTGAATTTCTAGGCGCTTCATATGAAGTTTCTAAGATACCGTTACCAGTTCCTGATATGGAGGGGATTGCTAGTGAGTGAAATAGAAGTAACTGAAAATAATTTCCTCCCGATGATTCTTGCAGTTCTCAATTTCTCGGTTCTCCTTCTATTGACCATGCAATATATGGCTGCATCAGTGGAGCTTTGGGACTTTATATTCGTTGGTGGCGGTGTATACTTCTCAATGAAATTCATTCGATTGGTGAGAGGAGCTCATGAATACCCAGAAACTAGAGAAAGCGCACAAACTCGTTCGTCCTTTCCAACTAAAGGAATCTATGCTGTAATTCGACATCCTATCGGAGCAGCATGCATTTACATGAATATTGCATATGTCTGCTTCACGAGAAGCTTCGCGTTGATTCCTGTGGTTCCTATTTTCATTGCTTTATGGTACATATACGCGGCATATGAAGAGAAAATACTAATCGAACGATTTGGTGATGATTATCGCGAGTATATGCAATCAACTAGCATGTTCCGCGGAAGTGGGTTTGATCAACAGCGATTGGCATCTTCAGGTTATGACATGTACTAAGTTTAATCATTGCAAAGGGCGATTAAAACGCCCTCTACAATTTTTTAGAACTCGAATAAATCTGAGTACTTGTCTTCGAGATACTTCAGGTAAGGTCCTGCTGTGGTGTCTTTACCAGTTACTTCCTTGACTAGATCTGCTGGATCATAAAGACTGGAATAGTAATGCACATTCTTTTTCATCCAGTCAATTGCAGGTACTGTATTTCCTCTACCTACTTCATCTAGCCAGTTTGGCACATCCTTGGCAAGTTTCTCTATCCACATTCCATCGTAGACATTTCCCATCGCATAACTTGGGAAGTATCCGAAATAACCTGCTCCCCAATGAGTATCCTGTAGAACACCGTTTGTGTCATCAGGAACTTTAATTCCTAAGTATTCTTCATAACGCTCATTCCAAACATGAGGTAGTTCTGATATTGAAATCTTGTCTGTGAAAAGGTCTCGTTCAATCTCGTACCGGATTATGATATGAAGTGAGTAGGTGACCTCATCAGCTTCAATTCTAATCAGTGAAGGTTCTACTAGATTCATTGCTTTTGCGAAATCATTGGAGCTAATGCCTGAATATAGACCTCCCGTCAACTCATTCAGTTTTGGTAAATAGAAGTTGATGAATTCTGAAGATCTTCCTATGTTATTCTCAATGAATCTGGACTGTGATTCATGAATTCCATAGGATGCCGCTTGACCAATTGTCTGGTACTTCCAATCCTGATTGAGATTTTGTTCGTACAATGCGTGACCTGCTTCGTGTAGGATTGCATAAATCATCGAAGATACATTGTCCTCATGGTATTTCACCGTGATACGAACATCATCATAATATCCTGAAGTGAACGGGTGCTCAACCTCATCAATACGTCCCCCTGCTTTGTCTGTCACTGTATCATACCCAATAATCGAAGACAAATCAATAGCGATTTTTCTTTGAGTATCTACAGGGACTATCTTATCTAGATATGATGTGTCGATATTAGTGGATGCTTCAGCACATTTAGTAGCTAATGGTACTAATTTATCTCGCAGCTCACCAAATATCTTGGAAACTTGAACTGCTCTCATTCCTCTTTCAAATTGGTCTAACATAGCATCATAGAGATTTGGAATCTCACGAACTTCAGCCAATATAGTCGAATATTGACGAGAAAGATCAATCATCTTTTCTAACTCTGGCTCGAACATTTTCCAGTTATTGGCTGCTTTAGCTTTCTTCCACGTTTCAATGGCAATGGTTCGTTGTTTTGCCATTTGTCCCACCAGTTCTTCGGGGACCTGAGTCAGAGCGTCATATTCTCGCTTTGTCAAGTAAAGATTACGCTTCTGTTCTTCACTCAATGAATCAGATTCCCTCTCCGCTTTTGTAATGAGTTCTCCAACTTGAGGGTCCGTTGCCATTCGATGAGTAAGTTTGCGTAGAAGACTCAATTGCTCACTTCGTAACATCAATCCTCTAGGTGGCATATTGGTTTCTAAATCCCAATTAATAATTCCAGTTGCACTCTGCAGGATGAAGAGCTCCTTCGATCGCTCTAGGATTTTATTGTAGGCTTCCATGTGCGGCACCAGTGTACTGAAATGATAGCTATCTAGTTATCTTTCTTCCGTCTGAGGCTGTGCTTCGCTTTTAGTTTCCTTAATTGGGAAATTAATAATTGAAATTCCAAAGACTACTAGCATTAAACCTACGCCGAATGTCCAGTAGATTGGATCTTCAGGCATGAATAGAGCAGAAAAGAGAGTTCCAAAAACTGGAACTAAATTTATGAAACCTCCTGCTCTAGTTGCCCCGAGTTTATTGATACCAATGAAATAGAATAGAAATCCTACCACCGTAACAAAGACTCCAAGATAGATTGCATTCATCCAGAAGAAAGGATTGACCAATGCAGGCAATGCCCACACTTGCTCATTCAAAGCGCCTATTCCAAATAGGACTGATCCCACTAGGGCTCCTCCAGTATTAACTTCTAGTGGAGTCATTGTCTTCATAGCTTCTTTTCCAACGGACGAATATAGCCCCCATGTAATCATTGCACCCAGAATAATGAGGTTCCCAATTAGATAGTCTATCTGAAAATCAATGAGTGCTTGAATACCAACAACGAAGATTATACCTGTAAAAGCTAGCAAGAATCCTGTGTATTGCCATTTCTTCTTCAGTCGTTCTTTGTGTACTAGATGGGCTATTATGCTTACAGTAGCGGGATTAAAACCCGCGATGATTGATCCCTGAGCAGCAGTAGTAAATTGCATACCTGTAAGAAACAAGACTCCATACCCAAAGATGCCGGTGAGTCCCACAAGAAAAAGGAGTTTCAAATTCTCTCTTCTGAAGAAACGTCGTGATTCGGGTTCTGTAATCAAGAGAAGTAGTAGAAACAGAATACTCGCAATAAAGAATCTGAAGAAACCTATTGTCATTGGCGGAGCAAGTGCGACTGTGAACTTGGCAGAAACCCAAGACCCTCCCCAAAATGCCATAGCTATAATTAGCATTGCATAATACTTGTAGGGTTTCGCTGACATCTCAGTCACTCCATGACGTATACTTTTGCGATTCCTAAATGGGTTATAAACCGATTCGAGTAGGTAAGAGATTCTCATCGTTTTCCTACCAAAGAATATTTAAACGGTTGTGTGTTTTCTATGCACATCCGTAGAGGTGAGCTCATGTTAAGTGATGATGAACTGGAAGAGATTCGGCGAAGGAAAATGAAAATTCTAATGGAACAAGCTCAGAAGCCAAAGGTAGCAGAGCCATTAGCGAATGGACTGGTGAATCAACTTCATGATCACAATTTCTGGCAGATAATTCAACAGACAAAAGTTGCATTTGTAGACTTCTACGGTGAATGGTGCAATCCTTGTAAGGCACTAGCCCCTATCTTTGCAGAACTAGCAAAGGACTATGAAGGCAAGGCATACTTTGCAAAGATCGATATTGATAGGAACAGAAGAACGGTCGGTCAATTTGGCGTACAATCAGTTCCAATGGTCATTGTCTTTAAGGAAGGGAAGCCTGTTGGAAATCTTCCTGGTCTTAGAGGATATGCTGATTATGATATGGTCCTCTCTCAACTGACAGGTGGGCCTGACACAAGTAGTTACGTGTAGGATTCAAGAAAAGGTCCGACCCGGTATCGAATAACACATTGAATCCACAGACTCCTGTACCATAAGAGTCAGATTGATGCATTGATACGAGAAAGCTAAATGGATTGTGAGCTTCAATGCTGGATCCATACGCCTCTTTACCGAGTCGGGGTTAGTCACCTAACCATGTGAGTATAAACAAATATCAATTGAATAAAAGGAGTTGTTTCGTAGCAAGTAATAACTAAGATACTAAGAATTATCAAGTGAAGTTTCGAGTTCGCAAGTCAAATTTATTACACGGTTATATCACTAAACTTGTAACCTGCTAAACGGAGGTTAGTTAGCTTATGGGAGTACTGCGTAAGATTGGTATAGCAATTGTCCTTTATCTAATTCTTGGAGTTGTATTTACATTTCTTTTACTCAATGATATAGTCAGCATTCATGATGATAATATCTTGATAGATTTTCTCTACACAGTTCTTCAACCTGTTATTATCGTGACTAATTTTCTTTATGTTACATTACCATTTGTACCTTAATCTAAAAAGAGAAGGGAGGTTCACTTAGAACCTCCACAATAGAAAGATTCGTCTATCGTCGTTTCATCACGAGAATTCCAGTAATTATCACAATAATAGACCCTATTCCACCCACAATAACCAAAATCATAGTAAGATCTAGTGGGGTGTCTGTTACCGGAGTAGTTGTGCCTGTTGTGTTTGTCAACGTTGGGACTGTTGGAAAGATACCAATTTGTGTAATTGGCCAATCATCAGTATTTTCCGAAGTACCATCCACTTCGTATGCAAGATCTACAAAACCATCACTATTTGTATCAGGTGTCAACCAATCACTGAAATAGTTGTAACAGAAAACATTGTCATCTCCATCATCATAAAGTTGGCAATCTATGCCATTGTTTATGAACACATTATATTTGATGTCGAAGAATTCTGTATCAGAATTAAGTGAAATTGCATAATCATCACATTCACTAATCGTGTTTTTATGAATTGTATTGTTTGAGGTGCCAAGGAGTTCAAGACCAATACCTGTACAATTATATATTTCATTCATTGAAATGTCAGAGAGCTCACAGTAATCTACGGAAATACCTTCTTCACTAACGGTATCAATTGAGTTATTCTTGATTGTACACATATTTGAACCGATTATTTCAATACCACAGCCATCAGCATTTGATATTGTGTTGAATGATATCTCAGATGAAGTAGCCATTCCCACATAGATACCATTTCCATCAATATTCGTGATCACATTTTGTTTAATTTCTGAATTATGGAAACCACTATTAACAAATATTCCCCTTCCACCACAATTAGTAACAACATTTTCAGATAGTGTACCTGAAGTCATTCCGCCAACTAGGATTCCGTGGTGCACACAGTTTTCTACAGTATTTTCTGTTATTTCGCAATTCGTAGTCATTCCTGTGATCTCGATTCCTCTCAAGCTCATATCATGAATGTAGTTTCCACTAATCGTCATATTCGCAGCGTTAACTATGACCATACCACTATGACGATTGAGAAATTCGCAGTTAATTATTGCACCATTACTTGCATCTTCAATCCATGTTCCGCATTGAATATCATCTCCTAGTCCATCAACTCTATTGTTAATGAACCTCCAATGAACATCGGTATCCCAAATTCGAAGTGGTTGAGTCTCTTGATTGAAAGAGTATCCTGTAATGATGTATGGTGTTTCTTCGCTTCCATCTCCAGCCCATGATTCTGCAGTAGCTTGATCCTCAAATTCCTGATTACTTTGAATCCATATTGGATCATGTGGAGTGTAACTTGTTGAGTAGACTTTCTCCTTACTAATTTCATCTGAATGAGTTGAATTAACAATATGTTGTGTTGAAGTGAAAGCTAAACTCATTGTCAAAATTAAAAGGAAGACAACTATTTTCTTGAATTTCATTCTTTAACCCCTAATGTGGTCTTGGATTGTAGATTTCGGTTGGAATGGAATTATAAAGAAACACTATCAGCGCAACATTATTCCAAATTTGAAAAAAAAAGCAGGAGTCATAGGCGTTTGACTCCCTATTATTTCATATGAAATGCCTATCTACGTTTGAGCATCAAAATTCCTGCAACTAGAACAATGGCACCTACAGCTCCAGCCATAAGGATCAGTTCAGTAGGTAATTGATTCTCGGTATTATTGGTCGTAGAAGCAGAAGTGGTTCCAGTCGTAGGTACAACTCCAGCAACAGCTAGTGGAAAACTGTCTTGATTTGCAGCATCGCCATCAAATATGTATGGCGAATCTACATAGCCATCTGCATTTGCATCTGGCGAAGACCAATCATCATAGTAGTTATGTGAAACGGTATTTGAAGTACCATCATCACATACTTGACACGAAACACTAATGTTTGTGAAAGTATTGAATCTCACAGTAAAATTGATACTATTCTCCTCAAGATTTACTGCATATCCAGAAACGTTAGAAACTGAATTCCAATTGACTGTCGTATTTTTTCCTGAGCTTAATCGAAAACCTTCAGCAGTACAATCTTCAATTTCATTATCAAAGAAATTGGTTAATTCTGAAAGCGTAACTCTGACTCCTACGCCATCAACAGCACTTATCGTATTATTAGAGACCTCGGAGTTGTCGGGTCTACTCATGTAGATTCCTTGGTCTTCAACATTGGTAATTATATTGTCAGTGACAAATCCATCCTCAGTCTGTGCCATCATGATCCCAGTGGAATCACAATTGGAAATTGTATTTCTTGTAACTGTGCATCTTGGAGATACACCTAGAAGCGCAATTCCAATATTATCACAATTGGAAATTGTGTTGTCCTCTACAATGCAATCTCGAGATGAAATAGAGTAGATTCCGGCTGCACCGATGTTTTCTACTATATTATCTTCTACGATAGTGTTGTTCATTTCACCGAAGAATTCTATACCATTTCCCCAGCAATCGTGTATATAATTGTCAGCTACCCTGAAGTCTGAAACTTCAGATATTGCCAATCCTGCATGTCGATTATGAACCTCATTTCCCACAATCGCACCATTTATCACATCCTCAATCCATGTACCACATTGGATGTTGCTGCCAACACCAAATATCTCGTTCCCAGTGAAAATCCAGTGTACTGTTGTGTGCCAGATTCGAAGTGGTTGGGATTCACAATCGAACAAGTATCCAGTTATTACATATGGCGAATCAGAGCTTCCATCTCCCGCCCAACTTTCTGCTGCAGCTTGGGTGTGGAACTCTTCATCACTCTGAATCCATATTTGATCATGATGATCATAACTTCTAGCATAATTCTTCGTCATATCAAAATTGGTCGCATTAGAGTTGGAACTGAGTTGCACAAGACCTGGTGCAATTAACATGAACGCAAGAATTGCTATTGTTAGTATCCGCGTCGGTTTCACAATTATTCTCTCCTAGTGTCTTAATAGATTGTAAGATTGACGGGCTTTTTTCTATTATAAAGAACAGACATCAGCGCAGCCGAAATAGAAAGGCATAAGGGCCTTTATAACAGTATAATCATCATTTTTGGCAAGATGTCGCAGTTTTCTTGCCTGATATTCCTTGTATGACCGCTATTGGCATTGCCTTTGCATTGGTTGCATATCCAAAGACTCCTGTCTTATCTGCAACGATGATGCCAGCTTCACTACCTGTCTTCTCCTCGAACATCTTCATTCCCTTCCGAGCTGCTGTCATCGGATCTGCTCCCTCTTCAACATAAAGCACTGTCATTCGACTCAGAACAACTCGCATGATATGTTCTCCCCATCCAGTTGCTGATGCACCACACATGTCGTTTGCATAGGCACCAGATCCCATAACTGGACTGTCACCAATGCGACCAGCAGTCTTATTCTTGATACCACCAGTAGAAGAAGTAGCAGCAATATTTCCTTCGGCATCTATTGCAATACATCCAACCGTATCGACATCGGGTGTAAAAGAGGGTCTAACAATTCCGAGTTCTTTCTCTTCTCTATACCCGCTCGCTATCATTTCATCATAGAGTCTTTTTGCATTAATCCCTGCAAAGAATTTGTATTTCGTTTTCTCCATGATGTATCGTGCCAGTGAAATCGGATTTTCTATATCCTTCACAGCTGCTACAGAACCAAAGTCTAAATTCTTGCCATCGATAATCATGGCATCGAGTTCTAGTACACCATCCTCATTCGGATATGAACCTCTTCCACAATTCAATTCACCACAACTTTCCATAAATATTGTACAAGCTTCAGCAGCATCAAGAGATGAACCTCCGCTCACAAGAACTGCATGACCCACTGCTGCTGCTTTCTCAACAAATTCCATTCCAATTGGAATTCTGTCATCTTTCCAATTTCCAGCGCCTCCATGGACTATGATCATCGGAAGTTGCATTATGTATCACCTATGAAATCAATTGTGCGAAACTTCCACCGAGTGATAACGTTATTGATTAGCGATATGAAACACTCAAAGAAAAAAGAAGTAAACGGATTCCGAAGAATCCGCATACTAATTTAGCGTATACAATATCTACCTGAATCGGCTCTTGATGTCGCTCTGATTGAGGTAGAGTACAATGATTAGAGGAATTATCAAGCTGATAATGTTGAGTTGAACAATAGCGAGAATGATGTTGATGATGTTTACAATCATCGCCCACATCCAAGCCCAAGATTTCAATCCCCACAGACCCCAACCGACAATTAACCCTAAGAGACCCATGATGAGGAGAACCGCACCAATGATCACAAAGAGTAATCCGAGGGGGCCAAGTAGCATAGCTGCGAGCATCGATGTAGCTCCGCCAAATATGCCAATGACTCCGCCAATCATTTGTAGTAATGCTAGTATGGTTACACCTAGTGGTCTTTCACCAGAAGATGCTGAATAACCAGTTGATGGTGTTGGTATTTCCGCCAATTTATCACCCTCCAAATGTTAATTCAACAAAGTACGGGGCTTCTTTTTAATATATCTCCCACTCATCTCTTGATTCTTCATGAATTCCTATTCAAATTCACTTCTAACTTCTGGTTGATTAAGGAAGTACAGGACGATTGCATTAAATGCAATTTGTCCACCAAGCGCATACAAAATTAGTAGCCCAAGAATTGGTGTGAAAAATGCATAAAGTAAGGCTTGACCAAAACTACATATCAAAATGACAATAGCAACAACTTTGATTGTCCCATAATTGTGATCAGTCACTTTGTGTAATTTGTATGCTTGATGTACTTGCAGTATTCCAAGCGGAATCGGAATCAAAGACAGTATCATCGCTAGGAGGGTGAGAATATCAATCAGGGAAGTGAGTATCCATATTAGAGATAGTATTGCAACCAAAGAAGCATTACCTATCACACTCATGAATGAACCCAGCAGACCTACCAAAGTTAGTATTGCACTCAAGCTATACTCAGTAAAGAGTTTAGACGATGAACCCTGTCGTTCTATATAGACGTCATTTTCATCAAATGCCAAGAAACAGCCACCTATGGTTTTACCAGTCTGGAGTCTTTTTAATCTTCGGTATCTAAGAAAAGAAGAATAGCTCTTCAAGTGAAAGAGATAAATGGATTATACCTTGCCTTCCAGTCTGGAGTAAACAATGGTAAAAGACTCGAAGACTGGTAACCGACCAAATAGATTGCAAAGTAAATATGAGTTAGGTATCCTTGGTTTAGTGAAGAATACGGTCAATCTTTGGGCTAGAAATCTGCCACAATACATTGTGATTGTTGGGCTAACTGGAGTAGCACTTGCCATTGTTCAAGGATTGATTTTGTTTTCTATTTTTGGAATAACAGGTTTTGCTTTAATGGAGTTTATTGGATCGTCTCCAATTGATTCTGTATTTAGTTTAGTTCTATTTATAATCCCCTCACATCTTCTTATCCCATTATTTGTACTGACTCTAGTCGGACTTGGTGTCTACGCTATTATTGCAGGTGGCGCAATTCACTATGCAAAGACTGATTATGAGAATCCAGGTAGCAGCTCCATTAAGGAATCGCTCTCTTTCTCGGTTTCCTTGGCAGTACCTCTCATTGCTGTTCAACTCCTTCAATCTCTAATTCTAGTCGGTTTAACACTTGCAGCTGTTCTAATGATGTATGTAGATAGTCTGATCACACTTGTTATGATTTTCTTCATTCTGTACATTGCTGCGCGATTAACACCGGCACTAGCAATTGTCATTGCAGAAGAACGATTTCCAATAAATGCACTATCAAGGTCGTGGCAACTTACAGGAGGTGTTTTTTGGCATGTTTTCTTTGGACAATTATTGATGGTTATCACAGTCATTATGATTGATATTGCAATAGCTGTCGGTATGAGCTTCATTCTTCCATTTGTAATTGCCATTCCAGAAATCGTAGTTTTCATTGTCACATTGATTTCAAGTCTTGTCGTTAGCTCAATTAACTACATTTACTTGGCTGTTCTTTTCAAGGACCTTGAAGCACGTAATTCTTCATGAACGATACATAGCATTCTGTTGAACACACTTTTAGGAGTGTTTGAGTTCCATTAGATTGAAACAGATGACAAGACTTGTTTACTTGACCAAAGATAAAATCGATTCCATTCATTCTACTACTCTACAACTATTAGAAGATACAGGTGTTCGCATTTCCAATGAAGAAGCCAAGATTCTACTAAAGCAAACAGGATGCACCATCTCAGAAGATATCGTAAAGTTTCCACAATCACTTGTGATGAAGAGTCTCGAATCTGTTCCTTCGAATTTCTCTCTTTATTCTCGAGATGGAACAGACTCATTTTCAATTGGTCAAGACAATGTGCTCATCAATCCGGGATCTTCTGCAGCTTTTTTCAAGGATAGAACCTCTGGGGAAATTCGAAAAGGAACATCAAAAGACATACACGATCTTGTCAAAGTTGTAGAACAGCTTGAATATATCAAGGCTCAAAGCACAGCTCTGATTCCATCTGATGTCCCTATTGAAATAGCAGGACTTCACCGACTCTATGTGATATTGAAAAATTCAACTAAACCTATCATAACTGGTGCATTTTCAAAAGACGATTTTCACTTCATGCGGCAAATGTTAGAAACCGTTGCTGGGGATTCCGATAAGCTTGCGAACAAACCTCAGGCCATCTTTGATTGTTGTCCGTCATCACCTCTCATCTGGAGTGATACTACGTGTCAGAACCTTATCGACTGCGCAAAGGCAAGTATCCCTGCTCAGATTGTACCTGCGCCGCTCATGGGAGTTTCGAGTCCTGTTACTATTTCAGGTACTCTTGTTCAACAGAATATGGAAATCCTAAGTGGAATTGTGATTGCTCAACTTGTCAATCCAGGTACGCCTTTGGTCTATGGAGGTGCGATAGGAAGTATGGACATGCGATACGGTACTCCTCGGTTTAGCTCTGTTGAAGCGACTATGACTGCCTGTATGTCTAATGAGATAGGAAAACATTACGGTATACCAACGCATGCATATCTAGGTACATCTGAATCCAAGACTGAGGATGCGCAGAGTGGTTATGAAACGGGTCTTGGTCTCATCATGGGAATTCTCTCTAGAATCAATGTAATTTCAGGTCCGGGTATGTTATCCCAATTAAATTGCCAATCACTAGAAAAACTTGTCATAGATAATGAATTCTGTGGATCCGCTCTCAGACTGATCCAGGAGTCTGATAATTTGATGATTGATGAGGTTCATGATTTGATAAGTAGTGTGGGACCAGGTGGAGATTACCTTAAGCAAAAACACACAAGAGTGAACTATAGAACCAAACATCTCTTTCCATCTGAGATTTTGTGTAGATTAAATATACCTACTTGGGTGGAAGAAGGTCAAAAGACTGCGGTTGATAGAGCTAAATCGGTGGTGAACAAAATACTTAATCAACAAACCGGGTCAGTGCTATCAAAATCAACGATTGATGACCTCGATAGAATATACGATAATGCACGCAAGTCGACAACATAAACATCCGATGACATATAATTTCTATTTTCTCTATGATGAACTGTAAGGATATACTTCGATGAATGAATACTCAATTCTTGAGCTTCAAGCTATGATGCAATCTGGAAATCTTACATCACGAAAGATTGTGGAATCATATTTTGACCACATAAAGAAAATCGATGCGAATGGACCTCGATTGAATTCTATTATTGAAGGGAACCCTGATGCACTCCAAATAGCAGGAGAACTTGACGAAGAATGCAAGGTGGTCAGGAGACTTGACCACTTAGTGTCAGTCCTCGAATTAAACTAGTATAAGATGCTTGATAGTCTATTAGTAGGAATTCACTTTGAAAAAACGTAAACACTGAAAAGATAGTACACATTTCGCCAATCATGCGATTCTACAAAGCCGCAGATTATCAGCCATGTTATTACTGCGAAAGGATAGAGGCTTTTGAAAAGGGATACCCAATTCGTGAAGGCGTGTTTACATTCGAGAACTATGTGTTTAGGTGCGCATGGCATGCTAGATTCAAATGCTCCAAATGTGAGAAACATTATCACTTTGATTGGTTATACTGGTGTCCATCGACTGAGGAATTGGTATGTGGAAATTGCAATAAACCTACAATGAAACCGATGAAATTTTGGGATATAACCTATGCCTACGAATTCAGCTGTGAAGCTTGCGGTGAATCCCACTTCGGTCTTCCTTATTCTGAGTTTCAAGGCGTTCATCCGTGGCAACTTGGAAATCGAAGTATAGAATCCAATGTAGCATCGAAGGACCCATGGAATCCGCTGTGGTCACCAAAGAAGCTTCGTGAAGGACAGGAGATTGAACTTACAGAGGCACTCAAACTTCCAAATCGAGTCGTCCAGCTTCGAGAAAATATCAATCAATCAGGAGTTGGATTTGGTATACTACGATATGCAGTTCCGGAGAATGAGATTGATTATTCAGAAGGTCAAGAACAATGGGAAGCAAATGCAGAACATTGGATTGACTTCTGTAAGGTAGAAATGACTGGAGATCTAAATAGAAGATTTGTAATTGATCCTTCATTATGGAACCTAATCGGTGATGTAAGTGAGCTGTCAGTACTGGATGCTGGGTGTGGTAATGGATATCTGACAAGAGAATTGGCAACTAAAGGAGCAAAGGCAGTTGG
>SDNZ01000065.1 GCA_004524565.1 Candidatus Thorarchaeota archaeon | reverse complement strand
GATAACATCTCAAATATCGCTCGCACAAAAGGCATTTTAGAGAGGGTGTTCATGTTTCAGGGTTATGCCAAAAGTAACAGTTGTCGATTTCATGCGTACGGTTCTGAAGGAGTTTGAGGTGGAAAAGGGGACAAAACTACTCAAAGCCCTAATCGATAATGAGGTCGACATAGTCCATACCTGTGGGGGGAATGCTAAATGCACTACCTGCAGGGTCACCATTCACAAGGGAGTGCCAACAAAGAAGACTCAGGCGCAACACGATCGCTTTGAGAAAATGATGAGATCTGGTGCAACCCAATTCGATCATCCCGCAGTGTTTCTCTCATGTCAGGTAGTGGTTGAGAATGACATGACCGTGAGTGCAAGTGAAACATTCAATCGTGTGATCCATGACAGTCCCGGGAAAGACACAGAGGATAAGATCACGCCAGATCCTGTTTGGGTGGACCACGAGGTCCCAGATTGGTGGGGAGGTTAACTCAGAAACAAGTGTGTATTTCATGTTCAAATTTGAGAGAGGGGTTTCTGGACCCCTCTATCATTTTCATTTATTTTTGAAATGCTATCCTGTTCTCTTCCTCACAATTATTAGTAACACCACAACAATTACGATTCCAATGATAATACCTCCCTCCAAAAGACCAAGTGGAAATCCATCCGATGTAGGAGTTCCTATCAGACTCTCTAGGTCTAGTCTCATGATGAACATATCACTGTCACCAGCATACGTTTCTTGATAAGCCTGGTAGATTGGAAAATCAGCTGATTCAGTGTAACCTACAACAATGAAACTATCGCCTGAATGCCAAGTCACTCCGATACCTATATCGTCAGGACCCCCGCCAAATACAAACGAGGAGAGAAGTGATCCCTCAGGATTCAGCACCACTATTGACACATTATCATGCATTGCAACAGTAGTGCTGTATGGAAGGGTCGTCGGAAAATCATCTGATTCAGTCTGACCTGTCACAACGATACGGTTGTGAGAGTCTATGGTGATAGCATTCCCGTAGTCAGGAGAAGAGCCACCCAAATAGGTACTGAAGACAAGACTTTGTCCATCAGAGGTGAATTTAGTGATGAACATATCAGCATACCCAGCTCGTGCATCTTGGTAGGGACTGGAGGTTGGAAACTCATCAGACGTTGTAAAGCCAGTGATTACGATATTATCTTCGCTATCTATCGAAAGGTCGTTTCCCCAATCAGTAGCTTCGCCACCAAGAAAGGTGAGATACTCCAATGTACCGGTATAGTTAAACTTCGCGAGGAATGCATCGGTTGTTCCACCTGCGTGTTCTTCCTGATATGCGCCTGCTGTTGCAAGATCACTAATTCCAACGATTCCTGTGACCCAGATATTTCCAAGTGAATCAAAATCGACACGACGTCCATGGTCAATACTAGGTGAGCCAATATATGTTGAAAATAGCAGAGACTGACCATCCGCCTCAAGAAAAGCAACAAAGACATCAAGACCACCAGCATGAGTGTCCTGATGGGGGTTTAGTAATGGAAGATCAGTGGAGTCTGTTGTTCCGGAGATAGCAATTCTATCATTGGAATACACATTCACAGTATAGAGCCAGTCATTTCCAGATCCACCAAAGAATGTTGAGTAAAGAATGGATTGACCATCTTCTGAAATCTTAGTGATGAAAGAATCAACACTCCCTTCTGTGATACCAGTTGAATTTGATTTTAGAGCATTCACAACCGGGAAGTCAGCAGAACCTGTAATCCCTGCTACTATGATGTTATCCTCTGAATCTACAGCCACATCCGTAATCAATTCTTGAGCAGAACCTCCAAGGTACGTTGAGAAGATTAGTGAACCATTAGGATGGAACTTTGAGATAGTACTGTCCCTGAGACCATTAATGTGGTCTTGAAAAGCATCTTTCAGTGGAAAATCAGTAGATTCTGTCCGACCAACAACAATGATGTTGCCCTTAGAATCAACTGTAGTACTTCCGAAAGCATACGATACGGTCTCTATGGAATCATCACCTGTACCACCCAAGAATGTTGAGAATTCTATTAGTTCAGTTAGATCAGCTTCCATTGTAGCATTTACAATGGAAAATGCTCCTAGAAAAAGAATCAGTAGAAACCCGAAGGTTGCCATTCTTTTCACGAAAATCCCTTGCTTTTTCATTTAGAAATCAGCCTCTTTGAGTAGATTTATATTTTCTATATTTTGAAATTTAGGAAATATAACTTGCTGTCACAGCAATAGTTTGATTCATATATCGAAGGAAACGGAAGACGGTTGGGATCAATGCAAGAAATCAGATTGCTATCAAAACAGTCGAAGAAGATAGAGAAAGAGCTAGTCACATTCTATAAGACCATTGGAAACATGTGTAGTCTAAACTCAAAGACCACGGAGATTTTTGCCTATCTGAAGATCTATGATGCCTTAAGTCAAGTACAACTGAGGAAATTGACAGGATTCTCTCTCGGCACCATTTCGGCAACGCTCCAATCGTTTCTTGACTTAGATATCATCAATCGCGGGATGATCCCTAAGACACACAAGAATCTTTACAGGATAAAACCTGAGAATGTGAATTTTGTTTATACGCCAAATATTCGAATCATTGCGGATCTTGAGAAACTTGATTCATTTATAGTAGAGAAACAAACAGAACTTCAAGCACTGCAGAGTAAGCATCCAATCGAAGTAACATTCTTACATATGCGCCTCAATAGTCTTCGAAATTACGCAGAGGTTCAAAGAAGACAGATCAGCAGAGAGAAGAAGTATTCTTTCTTTCCAGAAGACGTATCTGAATTAAAATCCCTGGACCAGACGATAACCTATCCATTTGAAATAAAAGAATTAGAAGAGAATATTATGGAGATTTTGGGTTATTATCGAGATGACCCAATAAAGGTGCGAATACGAAGTATTTTCTTTACTCACCGAAGTGTCAATCAACAGAAGCTGATGGATCTTTCGGGGTTCTCCCGAAGTACGATTTCTCGTTTTCTTGATCAAGAATTGAAGAGGGAATACATACGCGTCCTACCAAGAGAGAATCGAAAACCAAGAATCTACTACCTTCATTCTATTTCATTGACAATACTCTCCAACATCTTGAGGACAGATAATTACATCTATTCATATATCCCGAGATTTCATGAGATTCTAACCACGCTTCAATCTGAAAGGCAATCAGAGAGAGATAGGCAAGATGTCACTTTTCTGGTAGCTAAAATTGAAGAAATTATCAGGCATATCGAAGATTTTAGGAATGGCACGAGATTCATTAGACAAGCATACCACGACCTCTTAAAGTTCCTAGAATAGTAGACGAGAGGTAAATGCAGTATCAAATCTTAATCAACAAAATAGGTACTAAAAATAGTGCGATGGAGTGATTCTGCACACTCCACCATAGACGATGTTATCCCCTCTTAATCTAGGAGAGGCGTGAAATTTTATCCACGAAATCATCGACTATTTTCCTTGCCTCCGCAGCTAGTTGATCAGAGTAATCATCTCTGAGCTTCCTGCGAAATGCATATCCTGCTCGCCTCATTTTACGCCAACTATCAACTAGCTCACGTGCCTCTTCAGGCATTGGCCCATCCCATTCTTCAAACTGTTGGCCAAAGAATCGAGCTCCTTTACTCTGGTCTCTTCGTTGCTTGTCCTCTTCGAGGAATTTCTTGCCTTCCTCTGTCAACTCGTAACGTCTTACACCAGCCTCGGAGTCTTGTAGTTCTCTGGTATACCCTGAGTCCAGAAGCCAAGATAGCAACGGATATACTGATCCAGGGCTTGGCTTCCACCTCATACTGGTGTTGTCTTCAATCTCGCTGATAATCTCGGATCCTGACATAGGCTTCTCATTGAGTAGCTTGAGTACTCTAGATCTGAGGTATCCTTTTGGTACGGAGGAGGTTCTCCTGCTCCAGTGATGGTTTCTTCTTTCTCTATGCATGTTTTTTCGTTCACCTTCGTGTGCGTGCAATATTATATCAATATTGATATCGCTATTGATATCACTAGTGATTGAACTCTTATAAAGCTTGGGACTCGGAATCCTAAAAAGAACATATTTGTACGAGAGATACCTAGATGGCAAATATGGAGATTCGCCCATTTCTACCCAGTGATTTTGATTATTATGCACGCACGCTCTTACTGACATTGCCATGTGATGATTTCGAGGAGGCAAGAGAGAATGCAAAAATAATCATGGAGCGGTTGAAAAAAGATGAGAGAGAACTCTGGATTGCGGAGGTTGAAACCATCCCTGTAGGATTTATGCTTCTAGAATTTGAAACAGAGAACCAAAATGTTGAGATAGACTGGTTTGACATCCACCCTGATTATCAAAATATTGGTATAGGAGCTGCATTAGTCCAGAAAGCAGAACAGCGAACAAAGGATCTCGGTCATCGAACGGTTACGTTCCATACTGCTGCGTCAAATCATAAGATGCGTAAATTTGCAAAAAAGAATGGTTTTGCAGAAGTAAAATGCCTTCCGTCCTTTTGGGGGGAGGAAACTGAAGATGCATATCTGTATCAAAAGCAGCTTGAATAATGAAGCCGTCTGAGTTTAAGCCTCGATAGTGGTTCAATACATCTTGTCCGGGAACACGTTCTTTTTCGTGAATAATACCATTGAACAGGCAGAAATTCACTAAATGTTACCGTTCACCATTCTGCCCTTTGTGTCGTCTTCAGCGCTAAGCCAACGTTCGAATGTGTAAGTGGCTCAGCTCGACACACCTAGCCCAGACGCTATCGAGAGTGTACTCCTCAGACGGCATATATACATACGTCAAATTTCGTATTAAGGATTGCTTCGCATGCTTTTTGCTGGAAACTGGCCCTTAGGTGCATAGAATGAGATAGGTACTTGATTATTTTTCACTCTTGAAATAAACTACGGAGGTTTTTCATCTGCCATCGTTTTTGAAGCAGGTTTTCCCCCAATCCCCCAATGGGTTTTTGGAACCTCTTCAACGACGACTTCGACTGCTCTTTCAGGGATTCCCAATTCAACAAAGACCTTCGTGACACCTGAGATGATTTTCTCTACAGCATCTTCAGATACACCGGTCCACATTTTGACAACAACGATTGGCATACGTCATATAGACAAAAGAAACAGATGTAGTTTCCGTTCAAACAATTGATAAGATATAACACTACATAGTATGACCGCAGTTCAAAGAGGGAGGGAATATTGTCAGAAACAGCTTTTGGACCGACCATGCTTCCACGAGTGCTATGTGGGACTAGTCCTTTCATAGGTGCATCACAATTTGGAAGTAAAGCAGAGGAATGGCTTGAGCGTTTCTTTGACCACCCCGAGAGAATGAGTGCCTTATTTGACCTGTTTTGTAAATCAGGATATCCAGGCGTTCATGTAACAGGATTTCCCTCAGTCATCGAAGCAGCACTCTTGACAAAAGAGCGCTACGATCTCAAAGTCGTTGCATCACTTCTACCTTTCAAGTGGGAAGAGAACCTTGAACAGGTTCTTGTACTGAATCCAGAGGTTGTCTTTATTCATGGACAAATTACTGACAAGTTCTTAGAAAAGCGCCTAGATAACCTAAAGGCATGTTTTGAAACTATCAGGAGTGCAAATTCGTTTCCAGGCTTAGCGACGCATGACACGTGTCATACCCTTAAAGTGCTTCAGTCTAAAGAGCATCCTCTTCAAGACGAGATATTCGGACTCTTACTTCCAATCAATAAGTCGGGTCTATTAAGTGGAGGAACGACTAAAGAAATGGAGGTCTTGCTTAGTACGATGGACACAAGATATCCGGTGATGGGTATGAAGACACTTGCCACTGGAAAGTTACCTCCTCGTGAGGCTCTGGAGTATGTATTTGGAATTCCCAATGTTCGAGCGGCTGCAGTGGGTGTAACTGAGCAATGGCAGGTGACCCAGATTACAGAAATTGTAGATTCATTTCAAGAAAAATTAGGACGAGAAAATTCCACAGACGTAAAATCACATACACGAGAAATATAGTGAAAATTGGTTAAATATCTAGAATCCAAGTACATACTGGTGATGAAAATAACATCAGAATCTGAAAACGTGTTGAAGGCGCTCTCAAGCTCAACACGCCGAACAATAATGAAGCAGATCTCAGAGAAAGGTAGTGCAAGCTATACTGAGATTATGCAAGTGCTAAACCTCGATCCAACTCTCATGAGTGGTACCTTCAATTATCACCTGAAGGAACTCAATGAGGTAGGATTGATTGAGCGGATAGACGGAGAATATCGAATAACAGATCTTGGAAAACGAGCACTGATACTTGTTGACCAAGTTGCAAAGGATACAAAGATTGACCAATATGGAGTTCTCTCAGCGGTGATGTCTATGAGCCCGCGGAAGGAACTCGAACTCTTCAAGAGCCAGATGGGGATGATGTGTGGATTTGTTTTGACTGTTCTCAGCTTCATTCCATTCGTACTTGGATATGGTTCCGGAACCTTTGAGTTCTTGATAAGTACTTTTTCACTAACTGCATCTCTTTTGATAGTAATAGTGTCTATTGCAAAAATGATAGGAATACTCAGGAAATTCCGACTTGGTTTTTCTGTGGTTGTGTTCTTCTCGCCCAACTGGTTCTTCATTAGGTCCCCAAATAGAAATAGTTTCTTTGTCATCACGATATTCGCTGCTGTAGCGATTATTACTGGAGCTCTTGCATTTCTACTACCCTATACAGGGGAGATAATACCATTGACCCTACAATGGTATGGTTTGGTTTCAAGTGCGATAGGTTCTGCAGCTCTATCTATCGGTCTATCTTTCCGTGCTAAGAGATATGCTGAGCGTATGGAGGAATCTGACAATGAGCAATGATGAGAAGGTAGAGGAAATAGACCATGTCTTGGATTTGCTCTCAAAACCTATCAGTCGATATATACTCTCAGTGTTAGCAGGTGTGGACCCGGGAACGTTCAAGGGAAATCTTGAAAATCTTGACAAGAAGAATTAGTCAAGAGGCCATTCAAAGATCGAGAGAGGTACATCCTCTCTCCTTCGGTATTTTTCAGACTTTATTAAATAAGAGTATGAAATTGATGGTTCCATCGGGTTCATGGTCAAAGAACTCGAGTGTGTCCTTTTTACTTGCATCATATCTAAGAAATCCGCCATCAGGATTTTGAGTGTCAATGAAAACAACTTCCTTCTCCGATAATTCCGTCACGACAAAGTCCCTAGGATTATCCTTCTCCTCCCAAGCGGCGAATGCTTTATCGAAATGGCGGAGGAGCATGTGAATCTCACCTTCTCGCTCAACCAAGGATACAATCTCATAGATGTAGATCATGCCCTTTTTGATCCATCGAAAGACACAAGCTTTGTTGGAGTACATTTCAGGTAACCAATACTCCTCAACAATATCATCTCCCATCATACCCTTCCAATGACCCGTTAGAAACTCGAGGTCTCTTACTGATTTACCTTTCAGAGGTGTTGTAGAATATGTCATTTCAATCCACACTTTCTCGGAAATAGAATGATGGTATCTTATAACAAATATCTACTGCTCACAGTAACAACACTTACCAGTATCCAGTTTAGACTTTCTTAGCGATAAACATTCGATACTGTGAGTTCATCCTCGGATATTGGATATATTTGTCCTCAATGATATTCCACGAATTAGACTCTTTTTTTAAAAATACTCTCCAAGATTGGTTCAGTTGTTTTTGATTTTCCAACGAAAATATCGCATGCATTTCTCAAGAACGCTGTATCGGTCCTCTCTAGAGTGTGTCGAATGGTCGAACACGAACTGCATTCTATGAAGATGCGATCTTACCAACGGAATTTGAGCTTGAACCCTTCACGGCTTGAAAAATGGGTGGCGAGCTGATCCAGCGCAGCTACTGCTTCGGGTGTCTTTATGCCCAATATCATCTCTAGATATGCGTTTCCGCCCTTATTTCTACGATAGACCTTTGAGAAGATAGGTTCGATAATCTTGGCAGCCTTGATGAGTTCCGCCTCAGAGGTTGCGTCGAACTTCGTTGTGTAAATCTCGACTGAGTGTGAATCAAGCAGTAGGCCCATTTCCTTGAGAGTTTCTATATGTGACTTGTTCAGCTTACATATGTCTGCTACATACATACTGCCTGCCACATCAAGCTGCAGCTTTTTACCCTTCTCAATCCGCATGAACTTCGCCCATCCACAACTTACAACCATAGCATGATTGCTGTTACCGCCGTACTTCACAAGTACCTTCAAAGCCTCCAGGAAAATCTCATCCAGATTCAGATGTTCAATTTTGGATCCAGGTTTTTGCCCTGTTCCGTCCGAAGTACTTCCTGGTGCAGCCCTTTCTTTTGAGCTAAGAACCGAATCTACGAGTCCTTGGCTAACATATTCCTCACTCACACCTTTGTGAATCATATGCTTGGACTCAGCTTGAATCTTTGCCAGTAACTCAGGATGTTCAAGAAACATTCGACGAGCGTCCTCTACTTCTGGAACTTGCTCCACATACTGTAATCCTCTATCTGAAATCTCTGAGTAGAAGCTTTCTGTCTTTTCCAGAAATCCCATCCCGGCGAATTGTGTTTTACCACCTTTTGGAAACTTAGTTGATGCAGCATCATTGAAGTGCGTTGCAAACGCTAGTAGTTTTTGACTGAAATGGAGCGTAATCTCATTCAAGTCGGTAGGCGAGTCCTTTGAGAAGAACCCAAAATCAAACTCATTTGCACCGAATCCGTTAAGGAATGTTTCTTGGAGGGATGAACCTTGTTGAAAGAATCTCCGAGAAAATGCAGTCGCGCTCACAAGGAACTTCTGCGGGATATCAGAGAATTTCAATGTGATACGGTTGTTCCCGAAACTGGTCACTTTCACCTCACCTTCCTTTTTGATCTCGGGAACGCAGAGGTTTTGATTGAGCATGATATAATTGGGATCCGTTGTGGACCAAGGAATACTAATCTTTTGAGATGGAAAAACCGATAGTATCCCTGGATTTTGCATTGTCCCAACACTTGGTTCAATAATTACAGGATGTGCAGCAAGTGAATATTTTCCAGTAAATGATTTTGCGGACTTTTCAAGCTGTATTTTGATATCGAAGGGTATGATGTAATGAATACGTGTACCAAAATCACTAGTCCCTGTGACTGTAAAGATACCTTCAACGAAACCTTTGAAGTACTCTCGACCTTCTTTGGACATCTTTTAGATCGACCCTCCTAGTTTCTCAAAGAGCGTAGCTATTTCTTTTGAAAGTTCATCAATCCTCATGTGATGGTCTTTTACTGCAATACTGAGCCTCTGGATTTGTTCCCTCAGTGTGTCTGCTTTCTTTGCTAAGTTCTCATCAGCAGATAATGTCTTATCAAATAACTTCTGCAGGCTCTCTGTTCTCTTCTTCATTTCTTTACTGAACTCTGTTTCTGAGATTCCTTCATTAGTGGCTTTTGTTGCCCAATTTACATAGCTGCTTAATTCCTCGCCAAGACCATATTTCTGCACATTAAGAAATCCACAAAGATGGTCCAAGCTACTCTTTTGGGATTTAATTGATTCATCCCACAATCCCATGATTTCAGTCAACGAAGTCTGGTATTGATTTTGAATCCGTGTTTCCAACTTGGCATCGAGTTCAGGGGAGGATTTTCCTTTAGTTGTGGATGTTTTTGCACGAACTTCATCTTTCTTTGGAGCAGGACTCTCTTTCAGAGGCTTTGCTTTAGTCAGTGAAGGAGGGGCAGATTTGATACCTGCTTTGATTAGTTGAATCTCTTGCATAATCACAGAGAAAGATTGTTTGGCCAGCTCAGAGTCAGGGTCAAGACCAGCTGCTTCCAACAAACTTCTCTTTACCATATATTCAGGGTCTTCTTTTTTCTCGGACGTTGATCGGTCTCCTGTAAATTGTACATTCTTGGATTCGTATGAGCAGTCCGGTCTACTGGCGATTAATAAACTATGACAATATTCTGTCCACATTGATTTGGTTTGGAGCGAATGTAGAATAACAAACTGCAAATAGAAAAAGCAATGATCGCAGTTTTATAACCACTAATAGAAATCAAATCAATCACTAGTGATGAGTGACCGACCCTTATCTTAGTAACCGATTGATATCAAATCATGGCAAGAAAATAATTTTAGGTCCTTTAATTTGCATAATTTTTTCTAAAGACTAAAAACTCTAACCTTTTATTGTACCAAATGTCAAAATTCAACGGGGAGTCCGAAATGGAAAGTCCAGACAAGAACAAACCTGCAGATGATGAGTTTGGAGGGGAACTCAAGGGAAGAACACTTCTCGTCTACTGGTACATGATTCGGGCAAACAAGCCACTGGGAGCACGAGAGATTCAAAGAGAAACAGGACTTTCTAGTTCTAGCCTTGCGCTTCATCATCTCAACAAACTGATCGAGCTAGGGCTTGTCAAGACAGATAAATATGGACAATACATTATTGCTAGAAGGGTTGCACCCGGTCTCTTGAGCATGTATATTGGTACAGGAAGACTATTTGCACCCAGGTTCGTACTTTATGCCCTTTTCTTCACGTCAATATTTGTTTCATCCATTTTGTTATTATTCTCACGACTTGATGCTGTATCGGTCCTGCTTCTCATTGTTTCATTGGTTGCTAGCGTAGTATTTTGGCATGAAACATACAAAGTGTGGTGTGTACAGCCGCTCTAAAAGTTGCTCAGGAGTGCTCTCAAATTAGACTAATATCATTTTGATACATACCATTGTCTAGGTGTTTGAATGGTACGAGTCCCCTATGAAGACAACAAATTCGTCGGAACCAGTGTGATTTTTCTTGTCTTTATGGGATTCATTTTGCCTATTTCTGTTGCTACCATATTTGGTTTCGGGTTTCAGGTTGTTCAAAGTCCACCACCCTTTAATCCATCGCCGCAGGATGAGCATGTGGAGATAACTGTCCTACCCCCGCCTCAATATATGACAGTAGGCAACGGAACCGCCTTTGATTCGTTGGTGAATGAAACCACTGATCAAGTTGTTTTCGCATCAGAAGATCCTGTTTTTGAGGTGGTGGGTGACTCTATTACAATAACAGGAATGTATCCAACTGGTAATATCTCAATCAATGAAACCGAAGCACTTGATATAGCGGAAACCTTCATCTCAAGTTTTGACTATTTGCAAGGTTTCACGCTAGACCTTTCAGCATCTCTCTCGGATAGACAACCTGTGTGGATTGTAAATAGTCAAGTTGAAGGTGGGTCAGTAGTTGTTTCTATCAATGCAGTGTCCGGAATTGTTTGCTTCTATGCAGTCAATGTAGATTTACAAGAAACCTCAGACCTCCGTCTATACTTTTCAGGATCAGGAAATAAAACTCTAGTAGAAGCAGAAACCACCGCATATGAATTTCTCCAACAAAATAATTACACCTTGGCAAATGGTAGTAGATACAATAATCCGTACTATAGACCTTTACCACCTGGTGTTATCAATGAGGGATTTGAGAACGGAGAATACATTTTCCAGATTACTGGAATGGAAGATGGTATAGTTGAACGAAGTAACAAAGTCATTGTAAAAATTGAAGGATCAACCGGTGCGGTTGTTTACTTCAGTTATCTCTGGACAGAACATCCTGATTTTCCAGAAGCGGATATAATCGATGTAGATAACGTAGAAGATACTGCCATTGATTGTCTCATCAATTATGGAATCAAAGTGGACACTACGATAGAATATCCATATCTTGTTCTTGATGCAGATTGGTTTCCTGATATTGGTTACAGTGGTAGTATCTATTGGCGAACTGAAGTAGAAGGTGGATATATAGGTGAACTGCATATCAGCCCGATTTCTGGAGAAGTAATTGGTGGAGTCACTACTAGTGTCACCACGACCGGAGTAACTGCAACAGGGACAATGCCCGCACCTGCAATCGATTTTATGCTTCCAATGGGGATTGTATTCATTCTACCATTATCATCATTTTCACTGGGATTGGCTGGATATATCATAGTGAAGAATCGACAGAGTAGACGAATCATTGGTAGAAATGAAACATAAAGCAAACTAGTGGTAGGAGGGGGACCTTCTCCGTATTGAGAAAGGTCCCTTGCATATAGGTTTCGGAAAATTCTATAATCAATATGCAAGAAAATCAAAAATTCGACATGGCACGGAAATTGTTAATTCACACGTCAATATCTACCAGAGGAGTCAGACGTGGATCAGGTTTTCTACAAATATATGTCAGGTCATTGCTAGAATCACTTGGGTCATGCTCAACAACACGGTCATCAAGATCCCGTATTTTTCGAGCGATATCCAGAACCTCTGTAACGGTGAGACCTAGTCGTCCGGCAACAAGTTTCAAGCTTGTTTGGTGTCGCTTCATCACAATATCTCTTACTAGACGCTCCCAACGTTTCTTTAGAGATAAACGTAAACTTGAGAGTATAACAAAGTCAAGCAACCATCTATTTGCGGGTTCTCCCAAAGAAGTCGGAGTTCCTTTTTGCTCGCCATCAATAGTTGGTGCTATTACATTTCGATGACTCATTAGCTCCTTGACAAATAGCGTTGTTCCGGTCCTGTTGGAGTACCAATCGGGATTACTAGCTCGATGTGAAGTGGTATCAATACTCGGATAGCCCTCGTCTTTCCAGAATGATGCAGCGAATTCAAATTTTTTATCCCATCGACTCCATTTTACGTAACGCGACTCATCAAGATTTTGCATTTGCTCTTGTGCTATTTTGACATCAGCTGAAAAGGGGCCTGTTGATAATTTTACCAACAGTGCCTCAGCTATTCCATCAGGGCCTGCTAGAAAATCTGCTTCCGCCTGTTTCAGAGATTCCTCTGCGGCTCTTAATTCATCAGGAAAATCCATACGATTCACTCCAATCTAGTACAGTAATGTGTTGCGCGTAAGCACATAAGACAGCTGTAATGGATGAGTTAACCCGAGATAATCGATTGAACTCTCCCTACCTGACCGGTCTGCAATCGAACCTTTATGCCATGAGGGTGACTCGAAGAATTTGTGAGGATATCCTTCACAACTCCCCGTGTGAGTCTTCCGGTGCGTTGATCCTGCTTCTGGACAATATCGACAGTATCGCCCAGATGGATATTACTACGCTTCGAACCCGTTTTCAAGATCAGTTTTCTCCGTTCATTGGTCCCAGATTTTGTGTGGATTAAATACCTACTCACATCTGCAATTAGTATTCAGCGATATTTTGAGGGATTATCTGCTTGTGAATCAATAAAGTAAAGGCTCGTGATTTTTAGGAGATGAATTCTACAAGCACTGTACCTTCATGGCTCACGAGAGTACTCTTGGTAACGTCCTCACCAGTGTCTGACACTATTCGAACCTTGGTTTTCTTGTCACGGTCTTCCCATGGCCAACTATCACGTAGAGCTTCCTCAAAAGTCATATCCGGAGAACCATTGATGAAGTACTCCATTCTTTCTCCTTTTATCTTGACAACCCGATTGATGCTACCACTGTAACCTTTTAGACTACCTCTTCTCATTTTGCACCACTTCTGTTCCTCTTCTTCGTTTTCATGGAAGGTAATGGTCCAGCCATCGAACCAATATTACCAGGTTGGTAAGATTCATCAACCTGCTCTTTTCCTGTCTTATTTTTCTGATCTTTTCTCATAGAATTGCCAACTCAATAAATTCAGTATCTATTTGTATAATATCGAAAGGATATAGATGAGCTGGTTCATGCAGGGTTGAGTCCCGCGATAATTATCTAACGTTTATTTTCTTTGGTGTTAGCAGGTACATGGTAGGTCATATGTTACAATACGTATTTCTAGCAATATTTGGGATTGTGGTTGCACTATACCTATTTGCACCAAAGATGAAAAACAGAGGGCATTCGAATCCCAGAGCACAGAGGCTAACTGAAGCCAAATCCTCGATGGCGTTTATGACTGACGATCAGGCTCGTGCAGAGGAATATGAGCACAGATTCTCGGGAACAAGAACAGGGATGTTACATGATAGAAGCGGGTACCGTGTGAGAAAAGGGCGTAAACAAGATTATCATGGCCCCTGAACAAGCAAAAAGAGGGGAGGGGGACTCGAAGGTCCCCATTTTAATTTATTAGATATCAAAACTTTCTGAACAAAACAACAAGTTCCACTCCAGTTAGCGGAACTGTCCCATCATTTGAAGCGCCCGGCGTAGGTGTTGTGAATGTTGTCCATGTTGGACCTCCATCAATTTCTCTTCCGTAACTGACATCATCAGTAGAACTACCATAGGTGAAAGAATCGAGGACTGTCACACCATCAGGATTGATGAAGTTAACATCATCTCCTGCATTGTTCAGTGCCAGGTTCGTGGTACTCTGATAGAACAAAAGATAACCATGTGCAGGAATCACTGTTCCCGCGGGGATAGTGTAGGGACTGGTTCCTCCACCAATCAGGTCATCAATGATGTATCCAGAGATATCAACATCAACATCAAGGGGATTGTACAGCTCTATCCATTCCTCAGTATAGAGGGTGTTTGGATCAGGCAAGAATTCGTTAATCAGAATATCATCCCCTGAACCTGAGGGGACAAAATTCGATGCACCTGGTGTGGGTGAATCAAATGTTACCCAAACAGATGAACCGTCAATTTCCCGACCATAGCTGATATCATCTGCAGATGAGCTATAGGTATAGGTGTCAAGAACAGTTACTCCGTCAGGATGAATATAGTTTACATCATCACCAGCATTGTTCAACCCAATACCGGTCACACCTTGGTAGAACACAATGAATCCGAAGGCAGGAATTGTGGTCCCAGATGGAATAGTATATGGACTTGTACCTCCACCAATCAGATCATCAAGGACATATCCAGAGATATCTACCTCAACATCTGATGGATTATACAGTTCAATCCATTCTTCAGAATAGAGTGTATTGGGATCTGCGAGAAACTCATTAATGAGAACCCCATCACCATTTGCCATTGGACCCACATTTGAAGCTCCAGGAGTCGGAATATCAAAGGTGATCCACGTGGATGCACCATCGGTCTCTCTACCATAGCTTACATCATCTGTGGATGAACTGTAGGTATAAGTATCGAGAACAGTAATCCCATCAGGGTTGATGTAGTTAATATCATCTCCAGCATTGTTCAACCCTATGTTCGTGGTACTCTGGTAGAATAGAATGAAACCATACGCAGGCACCGTTGTGCCCATTGGTATTGTGTATGGAGCTGTTCCACCACCGATTAAGTCGTCAAGTATGTACCCAGAGATATCAACTGCCACACCAAGTGGATTGTACAACTCAATCCATTCTTCAGTGTAGAGTGTGTTGGGATCTGGAAGGAACTCGTTGATAACTATGAGGTCACCATCATTCGAAGCTACTCCATTGGTTGCTCCAGGAGTTGGAATATCGAAAGTGATCCAAATAGAAGACCCATCGGTCTCTCTACCGTAACTTATGTCATCAGCTGAACTGGTGTACGAGTACGAATCAAGAACGGTGATTCCATCTGGATGGATGTAGTTCACATCATCCCCTGCATTGTTCAGTGCCAGATTTGTTGTACTCTGATAGAATACAAGGAATCCATAGGCAGGAATGATAGTTCCTGATGGGATTGTATAAGGACTTGTACCACCCCCAATTAGGTCGTCAAGTATGTACCCGGAGATATCAACATCCACGGCAAGTGGGTTGAATAGCTCAATCCACTCCTCGGTATAGAGGGTGTTGGGATCAGCTAAGAACTCATTGATGAGAATGAAATCTCCATCATTCGTACCAATTCCATTAGTTGTCCCAGGAGTCGGAACATCGAAGGTGATCCACGTGGATGCACCATCGGTCTCTCTACCATAACTGATATCGTCAGCCGATGAACTGTAGGTGTATGAATCAAGGACTGTAACACCATCGGGTTTGAGATAATTGACGGTGTCACCTGCATTGTTCAATCCGACACCTGTTACACTCTGGTAAAGAACTAGAAATCCGAAAGCAGGGATTGTGGTTCCAAGAGGAATTGTATAAGGTCCAGTTCCACCAGTTGTGATATCATCAATTACATACCCAGACACATTGACTGTTTCATCCAACGGATTATACAACTCAATCCACTCTTCGGTATAGAGAGTATAGGGATCAGGTAAGAACTCGTTGATGAGGACCGAATCACCATTCGTTAGCACAATGATGTTTGCTGAACCTGGTGTAGGAACGTTGAAAGTTATCCATATTGAAGAACCATCAGATTCTCTTCCATAACTTACATCATCTGCAGACGAGGAGTACGAATAGGAATCAATAACAGTGACCCCATCTGGTTTCAGAAGAGTAACTGTGTCTCCAGCGTTGTTCAAGCCAACTCCTGTTGCACCTTGATATAGAACTAGATACCCATAAGCAGGAACAACTGTACCTGGAGCAATGGAATAGGGATCAGTGCCACCCGTTGTTATATCATCAAGAATGAATCCTGAAAGATCAACAGCCAGAGATTGTGGATTGTAGAACTCAACCCATT
>SDNZ01000064.1 GCA_004524565.1 Candidatus Thorarchaeota archaeon | reverse complement strand
TCATTCCTGCAAGTCCAGCATTCTGGCATAAACCTAAGACTATCGAAGATCTTGTCGATTCGGTTGTTGATAGAGTTCTCTCACACATAAGTTCCTCAAGAGAGTCAGCTGCAACGTGGACTGGAGAAGAGCGATCTTAACCAAAGTGTAGTGGGGTACCACAATGTTCACAAATAATAGTTTCTCCAGGTAGAGCCCGTTTTGCTAACCCAGCATTACACTGTGGACAGGATATCTTGCGGGGCGCAGAATCATCAGACTTAGTTTGAATTCGCAAGAGTACTTCTCGTAGGTTCTCACGCATCTCAGCTAGCATCACTTCTAATTTCTTTTCGTTGTTACTCGCAATCGTGATTCGCAGAGAAAGATTTTCTTTTGATGCAGATCCAATTACAACGTACTCATCGCCATCGAGAGCTTTTCCATAATACCAAGATTCCAAACCAGTTGTAGGATCGGTTTTTTCATCTACATAGAGAACGCTATGTTGTCCAATGACGTTCTTGATGATCTCCAACATTTCTGTTGCATCAGCATTTGCATCCATCTGGTATTCACAGGCTCGTTTGGTCTGAAGCGTTTTGTCAACAAGTATCTCTAGATCACGCAACGATTTTGTCTTTACAAAAGCATCACGAACTGCCTCTCTATGTTCAGGAGGGATTACTAGATTGCTATCTTTATGTTGCTTGCAGAAGAGAAAGACCTCTGTCTTGCCATCACTATCATCGATTCTTAGGAGGTCTCTATTTCCGTGACATTTGTAGCATTCAAAGAGTTGCATATAGTACCGCAGGAGTTCTTCATACTTTGCAGTTTGAGAAACATATCGCTCACTACTGTGTCCATTCCGACATTCTACTTTCAATTCGATGATTTTGTCTTTTATCTTCGTGTCTTTGATCGTGACCACTGAAGGGCACTTGTCGCATTTGAGGCTCTTTTCTACAGTGTCCATCTTGTCGATTTGCGATTCGCGCTCCTCTACGTGCTTGTAAATACCTCCAATCACACCTTTTTTCATAACTTGGTGGACTGGGCAGACCAGCTCAAATTCAATCAAAGACCCTGTCGTTTTTGTACTAAGAATATCAGTAGTTAGGTCACACTCATTGCATTTCAAAACACCAGCTACAATAGCATCGATAGCCTCTTCATCAAGCTCAGTTGGTTGAGTCATTTCGCTTGTGTGGCCATTTGGACAACTACACTTCAGTTTGTATTTATCTTTGTCCAGCTCAATACTGCGAATAGAGAGACCACTTGAACACTCCGTGCAATTGAGCATAGAACGTACAATTGATCCTTCGGAAACTGCAGCAGCAATCTTCTCTATCATCCATGCATGTTTTGCCGGCATTTCCTTTCGAGTCTTGCCATGTACTGGACAAGAAACCTCAATTCGTGCCCCTTCACCTTTTATTGAAGTATCCAGGATTTTACACGGGAGACCACATTGTTCACAATGAATGAGCCGCTTGAATGTAGTCTTCAGGATGGCAGGGTCAGCATCAGTGGGAACATATCGTATTTCCTTATGCCCATTCGGACAACGATACTTGAATATCATTACACCTTTTTTCTCTTCTACCTCATGTGTAGAAAATATTTGGCCACATTTCGGGCAACTGAGAGTATCGAGTATAGACTTTGCATTGTTTACAGTGCTCTTTGCAGCGATGACTGCATTGTGATAATACGAGGGAATTCGTTTAGGTATCACACCATGAATTGGACAGAGGAAGATTTCATCACAATCTTTCCGACCTACATCAGAATGAATAAGTGACATTGTTGAGCCACACTCCAGACAAGTAAAGAGACCCTTGAATAGGTCTAGACCCATACTGTCAGCCTGATATCTAGAGAGGTCTCTTTTTTCTTTATGACCCTTCAAACATTGGCAGTTAAGTCGAAGTGTACTTCCACGAATTTCACTGCTAACTACATACATTGATTCCTTACACTTCTTACATACGAACACAGCAATCCTCTATCCTGGCACGCGGCAAACTAGCACTCCTCACATTCGCTCACCTTCCTTATGGGTATTACTATGTTATCTGTACAATATCTTAGCAAGGTCATGTGATATTTCAATAAATTTACAATTTATTCAAAACTCAATAAATTGATAGGCTCAGAAATTACTAGGACCTTGGGGATGATATGCTTCGTAGCGATGGTTCAGAGCAAAAGGATGATGGAAAAAAGAGTTTCGTTCCGCCTGGATTCGTTTTTGTGATTTTTCCTGTAATCTTGAGCCTCTTGAGTGTCTTAATACTAGGTCGGCTACCATGGCTAATCGGGGCATACAACTATCTGAGAGGAGCACCTTCGCCAATCGATCAATTCGCACTAGCTCTTCTGGGTTCAGATTTGACTAGGATAATTATCTTGATTTCAATCATTCTTGGAATGGTGATTGGTTTGTATCTATCACGCTTCGTTACAACTAAACTTGATGTTGTGAGAAAGGAGGGAGAATCTAGAATCAGTGTGAGATTGTATTTAGCTCTCCTTTTCCAGTGGGAATTTTTTATATTACCAATCCAAGCGATATGGTTTTTGGACCTTGTCATCTTTGGATACCCCACTAGTAGTTTCCTAAGCGACTTTGGTTACTATATGATGGCTGGTTTTTTTATGGCATTTACGATTCCGGTCTTGCTAAGATACGGTTTACTAGTGATGCATGCAAAATCGATTGATTCCAAAATCAGGCTAATTGAACTCCGAGGTGGAAACAGATTCATGAAGCGGCTCCAATTACTTATTCTCAAGGTCATTCCCGAAGACCCAGATCCGTAATCATACTATTTAGTCTACAAGGTTAGTCAGATATCCGTATTTGTTCAAGATATAATAAACAGTGTTACACTCACTGTAAGTAAAGTGCAATCGTAAGGGTATGCGTGCAGTACTTGCACCGAATTGGCAACCGCCGTCCAATTTCCTCCACCTGTTCAGGTTCGAGAGGTGCACCACATCTGAGGCAGACCCACGAGTCCATTGTATCTGCAAGCTCGTCTATTGTTGTTGGGAGCATTGAAATATCTTCGCCAAGAGCTTCAACCTTGATGACAGAATGACGCCCATTCTCGGGACCACAAATCATGATAACAACTGCAACTTTGTTCTTTGTGTACTTTCCTTCAGCATATCCTCGAATCGTACCTATAAACTCCCCAGCTAGGATATGCTCTTCAGTATCTACAACATGAAAGTTCTTCGTTGGAAGTATCATCTCTGCTTTTGTGAATAAGACCTTAGCATTCCAATCAAGGTCTTGTTCTTGCTGCGTCTTTTCAAGCCCAGTGAGAATTAGATCAAAGGCTTGCGAAGTCTTCTTTGTGGGCTGTAATAAATCACAGACTGAGCGGATGAGATAAGGTTCTACACTAATTGTATGAAGTTGATCTAAGAAGTCGATGTAGGAAACGGTCGCAACTACCTTTCCCTGAACACAATCTTTACTCGGATAGAATGTGAATTGAGGACTGCGGAATCCACCAACTTCAATTCGTGAGATGGATTTTACGTTCTCACCAGCAAGTTCCAAACAGTCGAGTGGGTAAGCGACAATGCTTACTGTCACATTAGTAATCACATATCCACTGTTATTGAGAACTTTGACCTTGTAGTCAAACTTACCTCCAACAATCTCACAACCTCGCATCACCTTTACTCCAGATTCAGCAGAGATGATTGGTTCTGCTTCAACTTCAAGTGTGATTGGAGATTCAGGTTCAGGAGCCTCAGCAGGTGGTTTACTCTTATCAGCCTGTAATTCGTCATAGGCAATCTGCATGGCGCGGGCATGATCGGGTGGAATATCGAATACAAATTTTCCATGAATAGAACAGAGTTGAACTACTCTATCTTCTCTTGCACCCGGTTCGACATACACTAAATCTAGTTGCTCATAACATTCAGGGCACTGATAGAATCGTTTATACAAATCAACCAGAGTTTCTGTATCAAGTCCTGGTCTGAATAGTCTCTTACCTCTATGACCATTTCGGCACTCAACATCGAACTCGATGAGACCGCGACGTTCCTCAACATCCCGAAGAGCAAGTGGCATGTTACATTTCTCACAGCTTAAACTTCTTACAATAGAGGGTAATCGATCAATCTTCTCTTCGTAATCAGAAACGATATTGAAAATAGTAGGAGGTGCTTCACGCTGCATGACTCCATGAATTGGGCATATAATTTGGAAATTTACTTTCTTGCTACTCTTACGTTTACTCAAGATATGTGTCAAATGCCCACATTCATCACATGTCAATATTGCTCGTGTAATTCGTTCAGCAACAGGTTCATTCCAAGTTAATGGAAGAATCAGATCAGTCGAATCCTTTTTCCCAGGACAAACGCATTTCAGTCTGTAGGCTGATTTGGTATCTTCAATTGCGCGAATGGCTAAAGGCTGACGACATTCTCGAGAGATCAGTGTAGATTGTAACACGGCATCCTCAGGTATCTCGGATACTGCTTCTTTGAGAAGATCAAGAAAAGCTTGTGGAATATCTTTCCTCGTAATTCCATGAACAGGACAAGCTGCCTGTACACGTATAATATTTCCACGACCTTCAACATTGGCAATATGACCTGGAAGACCACATTTATCACAATGGACCACACGCTGTAGGATTCGCTTAAGCAAAGGAGGGTCTATAGTTTCTGGTAGAAATCGTTGAGCTCTGTGTCCATTGGCACAACGTGTATCGATCTCAATTAATCCTCCACGCTTCTCCATTTCATGCACTGCGTATATCAGACCGCATTGAGGACACCTGAATGAATCAATTATCGATCTCGGACTATCAACCTCTGAAGCAGTAATCTCAATGGTAGATAGAAGAAATTCAGGAAATTCCCGTTTCTCAACTCCATGTTTCGGACAGAGGAATAAACCCTCAACCTTCGAACCTTGGAGTCGGGTCTCTACAAGAGACATATTGGACCCACAATACAGACATATGAACATCTTCTTGAAAATTTCAGGACCCATTTCTTGGAGATTGTGGTCAGAAACCCTTCTTGCGCTCTTATGGCCATTAAGGCATTGTGTTTCGAGAGTAAGGATTCGGTCCTTCATCTCAGCGTTTCGAATGAATAGAGGTTCATTACATTTCTTACATGAGAACACAGCTTAACACCTGAGGTGGATGCCAATATCAGTTGATACCATTAGGTGTGAAACTTTGGCTCTTAAGCAAATCTTAGACGGGTATATTTCTACTAGCGCTAATCAATAATTATTCGCAGAATCTTCGTCTTCAGTAACATCAGTCTCTTTTACAGGTTCCTCAGCTTTGATATCTTGAATTTCTTCATCTTTCTTTTTTGATTCTATCAGCTTTTGTAATCTTGTAATGACAGGTAACTCCCCTCTCTGCAGTGCAAGAGGAATTGCAAAATAGACGACCATCACTCCACCAGTCACGATAAGTGCGGGGCCAAGTATTAGAACCCATTCAAGGTAATACCCAATAATCTGCAGTAATCCACCTAGAAGTAGTCCGGGCCATGCTAATGCAACAGGTCGTTTCAATGAAGTTAGTGCTGCAGAAAAACAGACTAGTACAAATCCTGTGGAACGAAATAGAGGATTGAGTAATCCTACGTAATATCCAATAAACCAGATAACAGCTCCAGCTAATATCATCAGGAAATTCGGGTCGGAAGCTATCTCATCAAAAGCATTCTTTGGTTCTTCAATCATAGTATCTACCTAGTGTACGCATATTGAAATGAAACGTATTATGCATTACGAATTGAATCAAATATCGTTTTCAACTACTTCCTACTGCATCAACACTTTCTAGAACCCTATCTGCTGAGTTTTTCAATTTTGACCGATAACCGCGTGTTGTATAAACACGGACAGGTTTGAGGATACGTGAGAAGCTTCGCGCCATAGGACTGACGTCACTAACTTTCCAAAATTCATATCCACCCGACCCACGTTCAAATAACGCAATCTCATCAAGATCAAACTTTCCGGGATAGAAAGTTACAGATGGTCGGTCTGGAAAATCGACGTAAACATTCTTTGAATCGATTCCTGCATCTTCAGCTATCTCTGTTTCAATTGAGTAGATGCCATCGGGGGTCGACAATTTCTTCAGAAAGGGAGGGTCAGAAATTGCTCGTGCACTGACCAGCTTAATCAAGTATCTCTTGTTAAAATCAGAGAAGATTCTATTTGCTGATCGAAGTTCCTCTGTTTCATCCGGTTGAATGTGCAGAAGTCTGTGAAGAATCGAGAGGTCATCATACCTATAGAAATTAGACGTGTCCTTCAGAGAATCAGGGAATAATTGTGAACCTGCTTCGTCTAATACACGCAAGAGCATTAGCTCAGCAGCTCGTACAGTCTTATGAAAGTAGACACCCTCAAACATATTTACTGCTGCGGACAGGTATGATTCTAACGTGAAGAGAGAGCTCCGTTCTACTGCAATCTTGTTCTTTGCGATACGAGTTGAGTCAAATAATCTGTGAAACTCAAGTTGTGCATAATCAACACCCGCAAAATAGGAATCACGTGCCAAGTCATCAAGAAGTTCTGGATTTATTGGGCAATTCAGAAAATCGAGTCGGAGACCTTTCACTGGTACACCCTTCTCAAGAACATCTTGGATTTCAGTTCTAGCAAACCCATTTTTTTCTATCACATCACCAATTGGAGTTGAATCTAGCATCACCTTGGTTAGTTTGAGAGGGGAGGCTCCACGTACAGTTTGATATTCCTCCATGACATTTGACCAGGGGCCATTTACCAACATTCGCAAAAGAGCGGCAAGACGACCTTTCTGAATCTCTTCGGGTGTACCTCCAAGATATTCAAGGAAGATTCTAACCATGTGGAGGAATCCAAGAGTTCGTCCCATCAATGATACATCTGCACCGGGATAGACTAAGGATAACCCCGCAGGACCATGAATATATCGCAATCTCTGAGAGATTTTCATATCTATAATATCTCGCTCCACTTCTGAAAGTTCAATATAACCATGGATTGAGTCCTTTATCTGAAGGACTGAGGGGAAATCAGTTACAGGCATAGATATCCAACCATATTCTTAGGCTAATGAACAGTATTAAAGAGTTTGAAATACGACTCTCTTGCTGGTAGGCGAAGCTTCATCAGTAGTTTTGTTACGAGAAAAAAACATGAGAAGACTGTGGGTATGCGTTTTTCTTGGACTCATGATTTTGGTTCAACCAGTTTATTCCGAAGGCGTGCTATCTCCGGTGGAAACTACACTTCCAGCAGCTCAAGACATTGTTAGACGAATATATGGAGAAAACATCGCAGATGAAATCTATGAGGATCTAACTACCCCGCAGTATACAGCTCTTGTAGCGAAATTCACAGAGAATGGCTCAAGATACATTTTCGATGCCCGCAGTGCATCGCTTGGTGTTAATTATCTCTCAAGACTATACTTGATACAAGAACTTGAAGCGGCATCAAATGGAAGAATCGAAGTAGATGTTGTGGGAAATCATTTCAATGTGGTTGGTAGACTACCCGGCTATTTACCTGGAGATCATCCTGTCATTGTTGTATCTGCGCACTATGATAGTGCTGAGCTTTCGCCAGGTGCAAATGAGGACGGGAGTGGAATTGCTGTAGTGCTTTCCTTGGCAAGGATGTTATCAAAATACGAATGGCCGCTTGATATTTACTTCATCGCATTCAATGCACGAAATGCATTCATTCCAATATCAGGAAGTCCCGAAGTAGCCTCATATTTCCAAGTACTGGACATTGATATTCTAACAATGTACAATGTTGATACGATTCTTCTTCCAGATCCAGATGGTGCCTTCAATGAACAGATACAAATCGGGTACTATGATGATGGACAAATCGGGTACCATACAGGACAATACTGGGCAGAAATGACACAAATGATCAGCAATAATCATGGTGCAGGTGTCATCACTGCAGTCCCACATACCAGCTTTGGACTATGGGGCGGGTCAGACCACATATCATTTTTCAACCGTGGTTTCTCAGGAATAACTTGCCTCTTTGAATCTGGAAGCGAAGCTGATGGATCATCTTCTACACCAGCGGACATGTGGACTAATGCAGATTTTGATTTCTTTCTGGGAAGAGAAGCAACTTGCGCTATTGGAGCAAGTATTGCTTTTACGATGAGTCGCAGGTATGGCTCACCTACCATTATAGAGTCCGATTTCTCAAATGGACCAGGACAATTTGAGATGGTGCAATTCGTTATTTCTACTCCAACAGTTGTTAACATTACATCTCGTTGGTTCGGGGGATCCTCGACATTCTATCTCGTAGATTCGGATTTCAATCTTATAGATGTCAATGCATTCCCTAATGCTTCAGCATGGGAATCTACTGAAATATTCAATGAACAACTAACAACAAAAGGACTGTATTTCTTATTCGCAGAAAACACCCACTACGGTTCTGTTGGCTACGAAGTTTCAATAACATTTGATTCGGATATTGATGGAAATGGAATTCTCGACAAAAACGAATATTGGCTACCTCAGAGCTATTTCACTTCAGATCAAGATGATGATGGGGTGTCTGATGCAGAAGAAATCTTTCATGGAACTGACGTGAATAATGTGGATTCCGATGGGGATACAATGGATGATCGATTTGAGATTGAAATGGGTTTCAATCCTACAGACCCCTCCGATGGAAATGAAGATGCGGACAACGATGGTCTTACAAATGCTCAAGAGTACTCTGGTGGTTTAAACCCCTTCTCCAAAGATACTGACAACGACAAAATTGATGACCTGTGGGAGTTGACCTACGGGTTGAATCCCTTGGTTAATGATGCAGATCTCGACCTGGATGGGGATAGTATAACCAATCTTGAAGAGTATAAAGCAGGAACAAACCCGTCTGTTAGTGATGCGGTAATGAATCCACTGATATGGCTTGCATTACCAGTAGTAGTAGTTATTCCAGTAGTTGGATTTCTTTACATTCGTACGAAAAACCAAGAATTGTTAGCATAGAGGTCAAGAGATGAAGAAACAGGTATGCATGGTTATCATTTGTCTAGCATTATTGGTTTCTTCAATTGGAATAGTACAGATACCGACCCAGTCAGGGCTAATACGAGAAAGTACCCAGAGTATTTTATCAATAGCTTTACCCTTAGAGAGAGTTTACGGACAGGACTTATCACAGGAAATCTGGTCAGACATCACTGAAACATCATTCGAAAACTACGTTAGAATAGTGACTGAGAATGGTTCTAGATGGATAGCGGACCCTGATCATTATAGTGAACAGAATGCTGAAGCACGAGAATATTTTGCTGAAGAACTGTCTAGAATTTCCAATGGCCGAATCGAAGTAGAGATTATCGGACAATATCAATCAGTAGTTGGGAAGCTTCCAGGATATTTCGCAGTTGATGCTCCAGCACTTATGATAGGCGGGCATATTGATAGTGTACGAGAAGCTCCTGGAGCAAACGATGATGGTACAGGTATTGCAGCAGCACTAGAGATTGCTCGTGTCATGTCACAATACCAGTGGCCCTTGGACATCTATTTTGGTGCTTGGAACGCAGAAGAGATAGGTCTTCGTGGATCACGTGAAGTAGCTGATGAGTTCAGAACTCGAGATATTGAGCTTCTGGTTTACTATAACGTGGATATGCTTCTAGTTCCAGATCCCGACGACAGAACAGTACTCATGGTATATCCAGAAGACTTCTATCAGACAGGTCAGTATTGGGCAGATCTCACTGTACAGATGAGTAAGAATTATGGAAACGATATAATCGAGCCTGTTATATCAACTGAGTTTGGAGCCTGGACTCGCTCGGATCATATATCGTTCATCCAGAATGGATTCAGTTCTTCGCTGTTTGCAGCTGAAAGCGGCGGTAACAATGATGTATGGTACCATCAATCCACAGATATTTGGAATAATCCAGCCTATGACTATGCTGTCGCTACAGAAGCTATCAAGTCGATTGGAGCAGCTTTTGCATTTACTCAGGCTCGAGCCTATCAAATGCCTACCACCCATGATATTTCCTTCAACCTTCAACCAGATCAAGAAAGAAGCTTCCACATGACAATAACCAAGGAAACCATAATCAATGTTACAAGTCGTTGGTGGAGTGGAGGAGCAACTTATCGTATCCTCAATCCCCAAGGAACCCTTATTGAAGAGGTTGTGTTTGATAATTCATCGCCTTGGGAATCGTCGCTTGTGCTTAATCCATTTGTATCAGGTCAAGGGATCTATGAATTGAATGTGTACAATCATCGAGGGACAACTACAGGAATCGAACTATCTGTGTCCTATGAGTCGGATGTTGATAGTAGTGGTACATATGATAGCCATGAATTCTGGTTTGATGTTAGTCTATTTTCCTCTGATCAAGATTCAGATACACTACCCGATGCATACGAAATGATACTCGGCACAAATTGGAATTCCGCAGATTCCGATTTGGATCTTCTTCCGGATAATTGGGAAATAGAATATGGACTTGATCCACTTAATCCAAGCGATGCTATAGATGACCAAGACGGCGATTCCCTTACTAGCCTTGAGGAGTTTGAATACGGGAGTCATCCGTTTCTTGTCGATTCAGATAATGACAAAATTCCGGACAGATGGGAAATCGACAATGGTCTCAATCCGTCTTTTGATGATGCATCAGAAGACCCAGACAATGATCAAGTCTCAAACTTAGATGAATATCTAGCAGGAACCGACCCCAATGTTCCGAATGCTGTACCGCTTGAAGTCATAATCCCGTCAGCTATTCTATCAGGGAGTATCATCGCACTAGTAGTGGTATCACTCTTTGTGTTCCGAAAACGATAGGTAGTTTCAGGTATACATGTGGGAAATATTCAAAACCTGATACGTCACGAAAAAGGTGGGACCGGTGCACTACAGTTGGACAAGCGAAGTAAGAACTCTCTAAGACTTGTTGAGATTCAAGAGAGTGTACTACCTGAGGATGAATGGCTTATTGGAATTGCTAATTTGGAGTATTTCAATGGTGTAGGCTATTCAATGCCAACTGGAGTTCGATTTGATAGTAATCTCCATTATCAAGGAGGTCTGATAAGTGGAGGTAGAATTACTGCGGACCTGCTCAATAGTTCTAATATCGATGATCCTCTCAAGCTTGCAGAAGTAGATTTCGGACAAGAAGACCCACTTCTTTCTGGGAAATACAATCGAGAAGAAGATACCATTCAAACATCAGGTATATCTGATGTAGAAGGACCGGGTATTGGAAATGGAAATCTAGAATATCTGACAAGAAGTATAGAAACACATTGTGAGTCCAAGAACCTCTATGCATTCATACCCGGAATTTTCTACTGCTCATCACAGGAAACCTCCGTGGATGCGGTTCTCATTGAAGTAACTCAAAGCCAACGTTTTGGAATGACCCTATCAAGTTTCAAACCGGAGGATGTTCGTCCACTTGATCTCACACAGGGTATGATGCTTGATGAAAAGGGATTTGGAAAATCAATCCAATTGACTGTTGATACGCTTGGCAGTTTTCATTCAGAATCATTCCTGAGAGATTCCGGAATCTCGACTGAAGAGGTCGGATACTGTAGAGAGATCGAACTAGCCGGAAGACTAACACAATGGCTCACACTACCTGTATTGAAGCATGCATACGCCGCTAGCTCGTTTCTTCAGACACGTCTAATGAAACTACTCGATGATATCGAATTCTTTGGTCTCTTGCCTAGAAGACGAATCTACGTAAGAAATGAAAAACATCCCTATGGAAGAATTGTTGAAACTCAGTATCGCGGTTTCGATAGCATACTTGACCTTGGAACACAGAAAGGAATTGCATGTCCCGATGAGATAGATCTTGAGATACAACTCAAGGTTCTGACATTTTCCAAGACGGTTGGAGTTGGTACTGAAACAGATGTTGAAGGAGCTATAATGGATATTCTCCACATGATCGGAGAAGAGCTGGAGGAACATACCTCAAAGGAAGAAGTTCTGAATAAATTTACGCGGGGGTCATTTTACTGAGAGAATTGGAATCCATTGCTAGAACAATTGTCAGCAACCTCCATCAGAGCTATCTCTACCGTGTATTGACAGAGTGGTTTGAAAAAGACACTCTACAAATTAGAGAAGACCTGGGAATCAGTAGCTTTTCTGAAACTACTGCACAACCAGTTGATACCTTCGAAAAGGTTCGCAAGCACATTCTGACCAAGTCGTTTCAAGAGAAGGAAATAGTTGAGTTTCTCATGGATGTTCCAGAGTGGGTAGGCTTTCGTGTAGATACGGATTTCATTGAAACTGGAGAGCAAGCAATTAGAGCGGCGAAACAAAGCACTCTGAGTTTGATATGGATGATGTTAATCCCACGTGTTATCATCGGTCACACCATTCTCCCAGAAGATTTTGAAAATCAGGGAATAGATACTCTTGTTGAGAGTCTATTAAAATCGGACGAATCTAGGAAACAATTAGAAATTGTGGTATCCACAGAACTTGATAGAAGAGGTTTTGGAGCGGATTTCTTCAACATCTCAAATATTATCATGGGATTTAAAATTCCTGATACAACAAGAAACGAACGACTTAGAGCTCTTCTCGCATTGGTCATTATGAAGGCGACAGATTGTCCGTTCAATCTGGACAACGTGTTTACTCTTGATGAAGAAGCCATGATAAGAGAAACAGAGTCATATATCATAACCATGCATACTCAAAATGCACTAAATAATAGAATCAAGGGAAGTAGTTCAAGTCGTCCATTTGATTGGCCATTGATTGGCACTGCTAGAGTTTTTGGAAGTATTATGAAAACTATTGAGGTAATGCACAAGTATTCATCAAAGTTAACGACTTGCTCCCTTTACAAATCTACAACAAAAGGAAAAACAATACCCTGGTCTGAATCCGAGTTCATTTCATTTCTTTTGAATGAGATTGCTGATTATTATACAGATTCACAGAGGACTCGATTGGGGTTAGGTAAAAATGAAGAATTAAAGAGATTTATTGACATATTGCGGGGAGAGAGTATAGAGATAACTTCTCGCGTTATGGAATCAAGCAATAAATCAGGTAGTCTCTACGAAGAATTATCAGAATGCAAGAGAAGAGCAAGAATCGGGGAGCGAGCTCAGATTACTCCAGAACGACGATTCAGAATAGTTCTGTCCACTTTAAAAAATAGCCTTGAAGATGTTCAGACGAGGGAAGTGTCCTCTGAAGAAATCATCGACCAAATTGCAATCGCATTCGATGCGATTACTCAGGTTATTGCAAAACATGAAGACTCACTAGGAAGTGAAGTTGACAAATTCGCAGAAGAGCTCTGTTTTGAGATATCATTCAGGATACTCGACCTGCTGGGGCTCGGTAATTATTTGCCTGACCTCCCGTGGGTCGCTCGATTCATAGCTGAAGAGTCAACAATGATCGATATCTCAAGTGGAGAGATCTCCAAACTTCAAGAAACTCAACGGATTAAGAGAATAGTTTCTGCGTTTGCTGGGGGAGTATCATTCTTAGTATTGCAGCATAAGAACTAATGGCGGAGATTATCCAACCATCGTGTTCTTTTGTTTGCTGAATACTAGGTGAATGTTCTCAGAACAGTATCCCACCGATGCTGGATGAATGCCTCAAGTTCTGCAATCTTCTTGTCATCACGAGTTGGTTTAAACAGGTGAGAGAATCTTCCCTGCATCTTCAGAAATTCATCAATTGGTTTCCTGTTTGCAGGATCTTGGAATCTCTTACTCTGGCGACCAAGTATGAACTCTTCCCCAATTCGTTCCCACTGAATCCAGTAGCCAGTTTCAACAGCTAGCTTACCAATCTCAACACCTTTCTCTACAGGGTAATTCCAGGCTTGTGGACAAGGTAAGAAGATGTGTCCGAACTTTGGTCCAGGATATTCTCTTGCTTTCTGGAATTTCTCATAAAGGTCTCGTGGATATGCTGTATTTGCGGTGAATTGGTACACTGGTTCATGAGCTGCGACGATGAGATCAATCATTTTCTCAGGCTCTGTTTTACCAGTCCATGTTGTGGTTGTCTTGGCATGAAGTGGAGTTGCACCCGAACGTTGAGTCCCGGTGTTTGAGTAAACCTGATTGTTGTAACAGATATACAGGAAATCAGTTCTACGCTCAAGAGCTCCGCTTAGGGCTTGGATTCCAATGTCAAAGGTACCTCCATCCCCGGCCCAAACCATTACCATGGTATCGTCGTTTCCTTTTGCCTTGAGTGCAGCCTTGACTCCAGATGCAGTTGCAGCTGAAGCCATGAATGCAGTATTCAGTACGGGTATTGCAAGGCCGCTCTTTGGCCAGAGAGATTGAACAACACTAGTACAACAAGCAGGCACTACTTGGATAACATCACCCTCTAGTGCTTTGTGAGCATGTCTGAGTGCTACCATATCCTGACAGCCTGCGCAAGCTGCGTTACCCTTGAGAACATATTCCTTTAATGGCATATCTCTAGTTGCTACCATTTTTACCACTCCATTAAATGATGCCAGGTCTCTTCTGGACCAAGCTCACCGCTTTCTACGGCCTTCACAGTATCCAAAATTACTTCCTTGATATCAGTGACAGTCATGTCCCTGCCACCAAGACCTCCGATGTAACTCTTCACCATTGGTCTATGATTGGTATGATACAGACTAGCACGAATATCATTTGCAACAGGTCCACCAAATCCGTAAGAAACACCACGGTCAAAGCTTGCGAAGGCTTTTACACGACTTGCCAATTCATGGATTTGTTTGTGGGGGAATGGACGAATCATTCGGATTCTTGCATTCCCAACTTTGTAACCCTCTTCACGAAGTTCAGTGACCGCGTCCTTAGCTTCTGCACCCATTGAACCTTGTGATGTAAATACTACTTCAGCATCATCGCACATATAGCAATCAACTGGACCACCAAAGTACTTGCCAAAGTGTTTCTTGTAATCATTCTCTACTTCCTCGTACACCTTTACCGCGTTCTTTGTACCCTCATGCATCATGTATCTAAACTCCTGGTAGAACTCAGGGAATACAATATTCCCATGAGATACAGGATCCTTTGGATCCATGACCCAATGAGGTGGAGTATAAGGTGGAAGGAACTTGTCAACTTCTTCAGGTTCTAGATAATCGAAGGTTGACAGTGTGTGACTGAGTACAAATCCATCAGAGTTTACCATGACAGGCATAAGTACTCGCTCATCTTCAGCAAGTTTGTATGCTTGGATAAGTGTGTGATATAATTCGTCGACACTAGCCACATAGAATTGAATCCAACCTGTATCACGTTTTGAATAAGCATCGTCATGAGAAACATGAATGTTCCAGCTGGGTGATACTGAACGATTGATGTTATTGATAACGATGGGTAGTCTCGCAGCAGATGCCCAATGGAGACCTTCATCCATAAGGAGGAGTCCATTTGATGAAGTTGCTGTAAATGTACGAGCTCCTGTGGAGCTAGCACCAATACAAGCAAAAATCGCCGAATGTTCAGACTCGACGCGAATGAACTGTCCCTTGTATACTCCAGTCTCACTTAGCAGAGCTACTTGTTCAGGAACAGTAGTTGCAGGAGTAATGGGATAGGCTGCCACGACTTCAACCCGCGCAGAAACTGCAGATCTTGCAGAAGCGTAGTTAGCACTCATGAGCTCTGTCTTCAAACCTCACCAGTCCTCCTCTTTCGCTCGTCCGTACGCACCATCTCGATGCATTGTTTGGGACAGACCTGGGCACAGATTCCGCATCCTTTGCAGTAATCATAATCAGTGTGAGGAGTTCCATCCTCATCCAAGCTTATCACAGCCTCAGGGCAGTGGAGCCAACAGGTCCGGCATTTGTTGCACTCGTCATAGTTGACCACCGGGTCAAACGTGCGCCAGCTACCGGTCTCACCCGTCGCCCCAATCATGGGTTTAGAGTAAGATGTCTTTGGCATATCCTTCCTGCTCTTGGGCTCGGTATTTACCTCGTTAACCAATCAGAACACGTCCGATGAGAGCCATCGAGCTCGCATCCCGTGACATGCAATTAAGCGTTATGATGTGTGTTGTTAATTTTTCGAAAGCTACGTAGGTCGGTTTACTTATGAGGAAATCATAGTTGAGTGATATTGGAGATGCAGAATTCATGGAATTCACAATGACCTTGTTACAGATGCCCTGTGAAGAAGGCAATCGAGAGTTCAATTTTCGCTATGCAAGAGAATTACTCAAGGAGTACAAATCATCGGATGCAGTTGATTTCATTGTTTTACCGGAGTTATTCGCAATTGGATTTAGACATGATGACTATGAACGTGAAGGAGCAGGCGTACCAGGAGCAACAAGCAAGTTTCTCTGTGATATTGCAAAGGAACACGGAGCTTATGTATTTGGTACAGACATTGAGCAGGGAGAGAATAAATTCTACAACACGCTCGTTGCTGTGAATCCATCAGGGAAGATGATCGGTACGTATAGGAAGATTCACCCGTTCCAAGAAGAACGAGATATCTTTGATGGTGGTTCTTCGATTGTTCTCATGGAGTGCGGAGGAATCAAGGT
>SDNZ01000063.1 GCA_004524565.1 Candidatus Thorarchaeota archaeon | reverse complement strand
CATTGCTGATTTCAATTGGAAAAGAGATTCTGTGGAAGTTTCATCTTCCTTAATCTGCTTTCGGAATGTATCAACAGCTTCGTTGGATATTTTCTTCTTACCCCACATAACTAACACCCGCACAAAACACAGTTAACCACAATATAAGTTTCACTGCTCTAAGGAGTAAATATCATACAATTTTAATCAAGAGCATATTATTGTGAAATCTTCTATGTTAGGAACGTTGAAGTGTCTGTTTGTAGGCGTATTTAGGTGAGTCTAGAATGAATCCGAAGAGAATATCACGTTTATTATTCCTAGCCCTCTGTTATACAATACTGGGAACATTTACGGGATTAGCAGTACTGTATCTGTTCTTTGATTCCTCTATTTTAGGATGGCTTACTGCTATAGTATATTCCAGCATAGCTCCAGCTCTAACCGTCATTTACATTATTATAGGAATTACCATCATAAGATTCTCTTTTATGAAAAAACGAAATGCAATTGTCGTGGTGTCAGTTCTCTGTGTGTTCATGTTCGTTAGTGCAATCATCCCATACACGCTGATACCAGGGGAAATAGCTGAAGCAGAGAGTCAGATGAATCAAACCTACGGGATTGCATATACCAATCTAGACACTTCAGGTATGAGACCGGTACCCTACTCTTTGTATGATAATATCTATGGATTAGCCATCGATGAATCGAAATTCAGTGTATCCGAAAATATAGAGTACTTTGATAATGGTGTTGACAAATTTTTCTTTGATTGGTATCGACCCTCCGGTGAAGGACCTTTTCCTGTGATGATTACCTTACATGGTGGAGCTTGGGTCATTGGTGATAAGGGTCGTATGAATGTAATTTCGTTCAATCAATACTTTGCATCGAAAGGATACACTGTGTTTGATCTTAACTATGGATTAATTGATACAGATACGCTCACAGGAGAAGCAGCGGCCACATTTGGAACGTTTTCAACATTTAGAGGATTTAGCCCTAATTATAATGGAAGCTACACACTCCAGCAACAGATTGAAAATATAGGAGAATTCACGAAGATGCTGGAACTCAATAATTCAAAATATTCTGCAGATTTGGATAATGTCTTCGTTGTGGGTAGGTCAGCTGGAGGGCATATGGCCTCACTTATCACGCTCGGGTACAAGAATCCACTCTTTGCAGGTAACTTTTCCACCAATATGACTGTGAAAGGTGGAATATGGATATACCCACCTACGAATTTTAGTAGATCCGTATCTAGCATTTTTGACCAGATGATGGAAGGATCTTTACCCATTGATGAGCAGTACAAGAAATTATCACCATCATTTCTGATATCAAATAGTACGGAAACACCCCCAATCATGATAGTTCATGGAAGCAAGGATGGATTGGCAGATTATAGTCAAAGTATAAGCTTCTATCAATATGCAGCTGGTCTGGGCAAGAGGTGTCTTCTGATAACAATACCATGGGCAGGTCATGCATTCGATTTCATCTTCCAAAGTTATGGTGGACAGATTGCAACGTACTACATTGAACGATTTGTGGCATTGGAACTTGGAGAGGGATGAAGAATGGAGAACATAGCATTCCTTAAGACAAAAATTTTTTCCAGATACTATAACATCACGACAAATACAGTACTCAGTCTAAGCATCGTTTTCAGTTTGCTTGGTGTTGCAGGAGATTTGCTGACTCAGAGCATTGCAGGATTCCTTATTGTTCTAGGAGTTATAATATTGGTTGGACAAATACTACTTGTCTTGAATAGTGTGAACAAGAACGATAAGGTAGGGTGGATCATAGTTCGATTTGCTTATGTGACTATGTTCGTGCTGATTTTGGGTATGGTGCTGATAACAACTGGGGCACTCATTGCTTCATTCTTCATAGTAGGTGGAAATTCACACCAGGCCGCGATTCTATTCTCATCAGTAGGAATAACCAGTCTAGCGAGTTTTGGTATCTGCTTCTCTGGAATTTGTTATCATACTCATTCGTTAGAGAATGTATGGATTGATTAGAAGTAGAGATTAGAAGGGAATGATTTGAAGACAAAATACCAATGGACAGAAGTCTGGCTGTTGGCATCCATTGCAATGGCTCAAAATTGTGATGACGCAGATTCAACTTCAACCTACAAAGAAACAATCAAATTACCTCCAGAATTATCTAAGTTCAAGAATATCTATCATATAATCTCAGCAGGAGACTACATCGATCGTTCGACATTTAGTATTGACGAATTGATTTCAGGAACCAAGAAGCTCCAGGATGGAGGGTTTATAAAAATCGAAAATGACCGTTTCAAGCCTTCAAAAAAAACTGATGATTATTTCGATAATGAACTTGGAAAAAGAAAACACGTTTCAATAAGAACAGCACTTGCTATTTTCAAAAAAATGCTGGATGTAGAGTCGAACTAGTTTAGGATAATCAATTCAGATTTCTTTTATAGAGGAAGTGAAAATATAATCTTCCCTTCAGTGAGGTTAAGGTCATGAGCATTCTAAATAAAATCGATAGAAAGACACAGTATGTAATCCTCTGTCTTGTTCTCATTGGTGCATCTGTACTAGTCGCCGGTACGGTCCAGAATGACTTTGGTGCAATCGATATAGATTACATCAAAATCGTTGATGAGAACGGAATGGCAGTTACAGGAAAGTTGTATCGTCCTTTGACAGCAACTGAGGATAATCCTGCCCCTGCAGTCTTATTACTACATGGGATGAATAATGACAAGGACACAGAGGGTCCTGCTGCACTCGAACTTGCACGAAGAGGTATTGTTGCTTTGGCTATTGATGAAATTAGTCATGGTGATTCTGATCGTATCATAGACATCATGGGATATTTTCTTGGAACGTTCGATTCAACGCTTGGTGGAAATGCATCATATCAGTGGTTGAAATCACTACCATTCGTTGATGAAACGCAGACGGGATTAGTGGGTCATAGTATGGGTGCAGGTACTGCTGCTGCAATTGCCGCATCAAATCCAGACCATCGAGCTATAGTGATTCAAGCGGATGGACCGTATAATCTTACGACTCATAGCTACATGAACAACTATCTAGCTGTTTGGTCATTTTACGAAGAACTGTTCACAACTCAGCCCAGATCAGAGTTTCTACAAGAAAGTCTTGAAATGATAGCATATAATGAAAACCTTACTTCTGCAAATAATGCTCAAGCAGACTTTACCTATGGAACCTTTGCAGATGGTTCAGCACATAGATATGCACAGTGTCCGTGTACTCACCCAGGAGCAACTTGGAATTCAAAGGGGATCAGCGAAACCACTGCATGGATGCTTCAAGCGCTACTGGGAGTATCTGAAGCAGAAGCGATGACAAGTGCTGCTTCACAGATATACATGATAAGAGAAGGGGCGACACTGTTCGCACTAATTGTTTCAGTCATTTCACTTATTCCACTAGCCAGTATACTCTTAGAGACCCCATACTTCAGTAAGATAACTAGACCAATCCCACAGAAAGTTCCTACACAGGGAAGGAGCTGGTGGATGTTCGCTCTCGTAAACTCACTGATAGGAGGTATAACATTTCTATTCCTTCCTATGGTAGGAATGATGATAGGAGCCCTTGCAGGTGCTTATGCACCGGTGTTTCTATTGGTGACAGGAAATGGACTATTACTCTGGTTTCTTGTCAACGCTCTAATTGCTTGCATATCATACAAACTTTGGTTCAGAAAAGCATCAATTGGAGAGGAGCCTATCACTCATGAAGATACAGGTCGTTTAGAACACTTTAGAGATCCTGAGAGCTTCGATATAATCATGCGAACAGTTCTGCTTTCAATCGTCCTATTTTCATACCTGTATATCATTGTAGCAATCTCTCAAACATTCTTGGGAATCGAAATCAGATACATGTGGCCAGTCCTAAAATTATTCACAGCAGAGAAGTTTGTACAATTCCTAGTCAACATCATCCCTGTGTTTCCATTCTTCCTGATAAATGGCGGAGTGTTCGCATATGGAATGTTAAAACTTCCTGAATCGACCACGCAATTAAAGACGCAGATGATTTGGTGGATTAAGATTGTCTTTGCAATGGAATCGACACTTCTTGTGATGATTCTTGTAAATTATCTCCCCATGTTTCTATTCGGGACAGGACCAATCCTAGTAATGGGATTGTATGGTATTTTTCTCATGGCATACATACCAATTTTTGCAGGGATTTTCTTCCTAATGACAGCGTTTTACATAAAGACAGGGAGAATATACTTGGGTTCCATCATGGGAACACTTCTTGTAGTTTGGATAATGACTGCTGGAATGCTAATTTAGAGTCGAGTTTTCAACGAACCGGGGATGGAACATACCAAAGAGAGATTCCATCCCTGACATTTATTCCTGCAATGTAACATCAGTCAAACAAATCATGAATTTTGAGAAAGGGATTGATAAAGTTCCCAATGAATGCGGGATTCATTCCTTCTGACCGAGGTATTGGATGATTCCATTGAGCCGTGACCGTTTTGGAGTCCTGTTAAAATAAAGACCCTCAGAGTAATATTGAAGATTCAATTCAGGAAAGAGTCCAAGTATCTCATCTTTTGAGAAGAAGTGAAAGGAGAGGTTCCAGTTCTTATGGTAGTAAGTATGTTTCTCAACTTCCTCAATCTCATCCCAACTTTGGAGGTACTGTAAGTCTTCAACAGAAAAGGTATAGATGTATATGACACCCTTAGGTTTCAGACCGGCTTGCATCTGCTCAGCGAGTGTTTCAATGTCATCTTTGCGAAATAGCTGCATGATTTTCGATGCGATTATCAGAGCATACTTTTGCTTTGGAATCTCGAATTCGCGCAAGTCCATCTTGTGATAAGTGAGGTCAAGTCCTTCTGCTTCAATGACCTCAGGTAACCCCTTCGAAAATGTGGATATATCTACACCTTCCACTTCTCGACCCAGCTTAGCAAAGAAAAGAGCATGACGACCTCTGCCCATTCCAAGATCCAATACGGGGCCTCTGGGAATGATATCAAGAAATTCAATCAACTTGAAATCAGGACCTTGTTTTCTATCTTCTACAGTTTCTCTATATGCTTGGAGCCAGTAAGTCTTACTCTTCGTCAATGTGATCCCCTCTTATTACTTCCAAAATGTCTTGTGATGTTCATAGGTATTGCTTTCAAAGCACAAACCTATGAGGTCTAATCCAACATAACCAGTTACTGTGATGAGTATTGGGGTTAGAGGAAACTTTGAAGCCTATGGATAACTATTGACTGCCGCTACGATTCCGTTACATAGTGTAGTGTAGAGATTCTCTGATAGTGACTCATACTTTGTCTGATCCTCGCCATTGAAGCTCATATCATTCCAAGATCCCATACCTCCGAATACCCAGCTTGCAAAAGCACCTTGTATGAGTTGCCGGGCTTCCTTTGAGTAGATACCCGCAGGTAGAAACTCATCTGATGTACTGGGTTCGAATCCCTGAAGTGTTGTGAGTGCGTAATTGAAATTGTCCACCCAGTGTTGAGAATAGTCATACTTACCAGCAAACGAAACAAGTTCCTGAAGTACTTGCTTCAGGTTTTCTCTGGACTCCTTCACTGATTCAGATACATGATTGATGTGAGTCATATCACGAGTAATTCGAACACAATGTGTTTTCCTTGTATCCAGTCCGATTTCTTTTGAGGGATACCATTCACTAAGATAGAGATCACTACTGGTATCAAATTGGACTTCAATCAGCCACTGACTTCCTCCACCAATAAACGCAGTGCTTATGTGATCAGGCAAATCGATGCGCGATGATGTTTTATAATAGAGCTTGAGTTGCTTTGCATCTTGACCTTTGAGATAATCGAACCACTTGCTAGTATTTGCAGCTAAGACCTTCGCTGAGCCAGCAATCCCTTCAGATGGAGGGTCAATAAAATCACGCCCATAGCAGTTGTGAGCGACTAATTTGTCAAGATCAAAGTCGTTACCTCTGCCCTGTAGATACAGATTTCCAAAGGTGACCAGAGCCACAGCTTGTTCCACTTTCTGAGACATTTGAGTGCATCTTCCAGAATTACTCTGTAGATGCTATGAGCAGGGCACCTTATGTAATGTTTGAATAGTAGCATAATTTTCAGGCTTCTTCGAATGTATTGCAAATATCGCCCCTATCTGTTTATTACCTTGAAATGGTTCATGATGATTGCACAGGGGATGTTCGATATTGAAAAATCAAGTAGAAACTATCGATTGCATTCGTATCAGAAACCGAACGCGTACACAAGAAAACGAAGTTGTTGCTACTGAATCAAATTTAGCGCTTTATGTGGATGATGCGTTTGTGACCGAGTTTCAGTATTCTACGGGATTGGATGATTGTCTGGTTTATGGACATCTACTGACTTCAGGTCGAATTTCAAATAAAAAAGAAATTAAATCACTAATCATTGATGGTGTCGAGTGCAGGGTTAATCTTGCAAATAGAATAACTCCAAGAATTTATCAAGTCAATAAACAGAAATTTGTAACATTTGATAAAATACTTGAAATCAGAGATTTACTTCTAGAGAACCAAACACATCACAGAGCAACAAGAGGATTTCATGGGGCTGTTTTGTATGATCTATCAACAGACCAATGGTTTGCATGTGAGGATATTGGAAGACATAATGCAGTCGACAAGGTAATAGGTCATGGTATGAAAGAGGATTATACACTTACTGATTCAGTATTGTTGCTTTCCGGTCGCCTTCTATCAAACATTGTTTCCAAAGGAATACTCTCAGGCATACCAGTTATATCATCTATGACAGTGTCTTCAAATGAGGGAATCCAGATATCCAGAAAACACAACCGTACATTGATAGGATGTCTATCTGATGAGGGATGTTGGCTTTATCATGAAGGTGTAATAAAAATCATTTTAGAATAATTGAAAAAACGAAGAATCTGGGAAAGATTTGGGTGTATTTTTGGCCTATGCCTATATACCGTTCGCGAATATCTCTCCAATGAGTAAGATGGCGACATTCGAATCACGTCAACTAAATGGCGTTAGCCAGAATCTTAATGCTAACAATTTCTTTCCTGAAGGGGATACTCGAAGTCGGATTCAATCTTGGATTGAAATGAATCCAGGAATTCACCTCAGAGAACTACAACGAAGTGTTGGTTGTTCTATGGGTTCAATACAATATCATCTAAACCAACTCGAAGAACAAGGAGCAATACGCTCGTGGGTGAATGGAAAAATGAAACATCTGTTTTCACCAGATTTCTCTGATGATGATCAAGTTCTACAATTCATTACACTAATTAGGAATCCTATAGTGAATATGATTTTCAAGGTTTGTTTGAATGGTGAAGCAACAACCCGAACAGAACTAAGCCGCAACTTGGATGTTGATGCAAGTGTTGTGTCATACCACGTGAGCCAAATGTTGGACTTGCGGTTACTGAAAACAATTCCAGTTTTTGGTCGTGAGAAACCACTCATGCTAACTGATTGGGCCACAAATTGCATTCATTCACTAGATTTGACACTATAGAAAATATGTAAGTGATTTAAATTATCAATCATTAGAATCCAATTTGAACATTGCAGAAATAGCTAGATTGACTATTTCGTATCCAACACAAGGACTTTAGGTAACGCAAGCAGCATTCCCATATTCCTGCCGGTAGTACCTCCCTTATACCGAAGCTTTCTCTTCCCAAATCTATTCTTGGAAGTCATCATTTTCATTGTTGAGTATTCACCATTTGTGAAGTACATCAAATCTTCTGGATCAGCAATGATCTCAAGGTCGTATTCGTTTAGCTTTCCCTTGTTGAGACTATAATTACCTGCATCAGCAATCATGTTCACCCATAGAATAAAATCCTCTTCCACATGGAGACCCATGTTTATCCTGGCTTGGAACTCATCAAGGATCTTCGTGTTCTTTGGATTCCTTCGCTTATCAGCGATGACATCTTCTATTACAGTCTTGAAGGTCAGGTAGAGAGTTTCCTGTGCGGCATCATCCATTGTAATCCCCTCTCGATTAATAGAACTCCGTGTCGATTAGACTAGCAGTTCGAACGAGTTCTTTCGCAGCATCTGTTGCTTTGAGAACTTTAGCCATTTCTCCCTGTATCTTTGCTTTTCCACTGAGAAGACCTCGTATCGGATCTAATTCACCTTTGATGATTTGGATCCAGGTATCGTGACTAGCCTCATAGGTGTATTCAACTGCGACTTTGTCCGGACTACTTGCACTTACATCTGGCTTCACGACTTCAAATTCATCTTCACTAGAGATTGGCTTGACCCCAGTGCATTTCCCATGGGTCAACCCGATGTACCCCATGATATCATGATTCAAATTACCACTAGCTCTCACAATGAATATGAAGTCACCAGTCCACCAAGATGCAGCTTTGGCATACGCCTCATTTTTGTTGAGTGCATCCTCGTAAAGATTCAACCACTCTTCTGACATGAATTTTGGCATTGTAATCAGATTCTAGGGCTTCGTCTACTATAAGCAGTTCGGTTTCCAGTTTGAGTGCCGATCCACCTGCAACAACTGGGAAAATTTGGATTTCATCATCAGGATGTAGGACTGTACTAAGTCCTTCTAGGAATTTGATTTCTCGCCCGTTTCTCATGATGGTGATATCTGACTTGATATCTTCATTAACATCCAGTATGTGCTCTTTAATCTTAGAATCTAGAAGGAGGACATCAAGCAAGTGTGAAACGGTTGCATGCTCCTGCAACTCTATCTCCATCTTGGATTTCTTGCCAACGAGGTCCCCAAGGTGCGCATAGAACTTGACTGAAACCTTCATCATGGATTCCTCTAGGATTTTGTGAACAGCATGCTTATAAAAACCAAGGAAGTTGTTCTTTGGAACTCACCGAGGTCTCATTTATGATGTATGGCTACATGGGCAAAATTCTTCGAATCAATCTAACAACTTCAACCATTACTGAAGAATTTCCAGATGATGATACGTTACGAAAATACCTCGGTGGAGCTGGGCTTGCTACAAAGTACCTCTATGATGAAACCGAAGCAGGAATAGATCCTCTAGGACCTGAGAACAAACTCATCTTTATGACTGGACCACTGACCGGTACAAGGTCTCCGAGCACAGGACGATACAGCGTTGTGACCAAAGCACCACTCACCAATGGATGGGGTCAGGCAAACTCTGCTGGATTTTGGGGACGAGATTTCAAGCGTTCTGGTTTTGATGGGATCATATTCGAGGGTAAGGCTTTGAAGCCAGTATACCTTCTTACAGAAGATGGCAAGGCAGAATTACTTGATGCTGAAGAAATCTGGGGAAAGAACACATCTGAAACCACTAGACTACTGAAGCAGAAGCACGGAGAAAAATTCAATGTTGCTTGTATAGGGATTGCTGGAGAGAACCTCGTTAAGTATGCAGCAATCATGAATGACTGTGATGAAGAGAATTGGGGAAGAGCAGCAGGTCGGTGCGGTGTCGGTGCAGTCATGGGTTCGAAGAATCTCAAAGCTATTGCGTCCAGAGGAACAATGACAATTCCCGTAGCAGATGAAGAGGCGTATAGTAAAGAAGCTAAACAGAGATTTGACTGGGTGAACCAAAGTATCCTCAAAATGACGCTAGAAGTTTATGGCACAGCAACAATGGTTGATCTGGTTAGTGTCAAGGGAGGCATCCCAACCAGAAACTGGCAGACAGGAGTCTTTGAGAATGCAGACAAGATCAATGGAACTGCAATCAATGACAGTATCCTTGTGAAGAGAAAGCCTTGTTTTGCATGTCCGATTCACTGTGGAAGAATCGCTGAGATTAAGTCGGGTCCGTTCAAGAGTAAAGGAGAAGGGCCTGAGTACGAGACCCTTAGCTCTTTCGGCACAATGTGTGGTGTGGATAATCTTGAAGCCATAACCCTAGCACATTTCCTCTGCAACGAATACGGGATAGATACTATCTCTGCAGGTAATAGTGTAGGATTTGTCATGGAGTGTTATCAACGTGGAATCCTGAAAACCGAAGATGTAGACGGTATAGACTTCTCCTGGGGCAATGCTCAGTTAATTGTCGATATTGTTCACAAGATAGGTAAGAGAGAAGGAATTGGAGACCTCATCGCTGAAGGGACAAAGAGAATGGCTGAGAAACTCGGACAAGGTTCTGAACATTTTGCCATGCACGTTAAGGGTCTAGAGCTTCCTGGATACGACAGTCGTGCTGCAAAGATCACAGGCCTTGCGTACGCCACAGCCAACCGTGGTGGAGACCATATCACAGCATACATCGAGGGTCCTGCGTTTCTTGCAATGCCATTCATGATTGTTGAAGAAGCGGACATTGGAGACCCTCTGAAAGAAATCCCAGAGACGTCTGAGATTGTTAAGAACTTTGAAGACGCATTCGGAATATTCGATGCAATTGGTGGATGCAAATTCATGGGCATGGTTCTTACTGCTGAAGACTGGGCGGGTTTGATAGGTAGCCTAATGGGTATTGATTATACAGCTGATGAATTTCGCAAGACAGGAGAACGAATCTACAATCTTGAGAGAGCCTATATTCTGAGAGAGGGATTCACTCGAGCTGATGATACACTACCTCCACGGATGCTTGAAGACCCATTACCAGAAGGACCTGCAGAAGGACACGTGGTTGATTTAGAAATTCTACTCAATTCGTACTACAAATATCGAGATTGGGACGATCAAGGAAGACCAACGAAAGAGAAGCTTGAGGAACTTGGTTTGGAGTGGTTGATTGATGATGTCCATGCTGATAGGGGTACTGTCAAGGAAGTTCAGAAGCAGAGCCCTCGACATATCACTTCATTCGAAAAGAAAGAGATAGCTACAGTAGAAGAAAAGTCAATCACTGGAGAGAAACCCTGGTTAGAAAATTACCAGATTGGACCGTTCAAACTTGAACATTCCATGGAACCTTATCCTGAGATGAATGTGTACAAGTTCCTTGAAGACACTGTAGAGAAATTCCCTGATGTGATAGCCTGTGAGTACGCAGGCGAAGAGATGACATATCCTGAATTAAAGGGTAAAGTAGACAGGCTGGCTTCAGCACTTGTTGCGCTTGGTGTCAAGAAAGGAGATGCTGTTGCAACTATTCTTCCTGGCTGTCCAGAGTTCATCATCGCAGATTATGCAGCTATGAAGATAGGTGCAATTCATGTACCACTCAGTATTCTACACAAAGAAGACGACTTGGAATACGAACTCAGAGAAAGTAAGACAGAATTTGTAATCTGTTCCTACCGACGTCTTGAAAGACTCAATGCAATAAAGTCAGCAACACAAGTGAAGACTGTCATCTACACTCCAACCAAACTCTTCCCAGATTATGAGTATCCAGAGATGAATGAGATTTATGATGAACACTATTACCTAATGAGTGACCTGATTAACAAACACGAACTACATCAAGAGACCGTCGAAATTAATCCGAAGGAGGATATTGCCCTTCTACCATTTACTGGAGGTACAACAGGGCAGCCACGTGGTACTATGATCTCACACTACAATATCACTACCAATGTGAGACAATCGATTCACTGGATGATGAATCCATTGAAGGATGGTATCATCGGAAAGAGCTCAGCGGTGTTATGTATTCCGATCTTCCATGCGTATGGACACTGGGCGGTCCACGCATGCATCTCATGGGGAATCAAGATGCACCTAATGGATTCGCGAGATCTCCCAAAGATTGTGGAAACAATAAACCTGCATCGCCCATTCATAGTTTTTGCAGTGCCAACGCATTACATGCTGCTATCACAGATGGATCTAGTGAAGGCTCAGATATTCTATTTCTCAGGTGCAGCAGCTCTACCAGAGGATGTTGCTGAAAAATTCGAAGAAGTAACTGGAGTTCCAATGGGCGAAGGACTTGGGGCAACAGAAGCTTCGTGTGTGATAACCATCAATGTATCAGCCCTATCAAAGGTCACCGGATTCATGGATGAAACAAAACGAGGGGTTGGAGTGCCTGTTCCTGACACGGAGATTAAGATTGTCGACCCGGATACTGGCGAAGAGTTACCTATAGGTGAACGAGGAGAGCTTTGGATTCGTGGTCCTCAAATAATGATTGGTTATTGGCCAACCAAGGGAAGTGGTCTCAAAGAGGGAGGATGGCTCTCATTGGGTGATATCGTCGAGATGGATAGTGATGGTTACTTCAAAGTAGTTGACAGGATAAAAGATATGATCAATATTTCAGGAAACAAAGTGTACAGTAGAGTAATTGACGATATTCTTCACGAACATGATGCCGTGGAAATAGCCGGAGTCATAGGTATTCCTGACCCGGAGAGACCTGGAAGTGAGAGAGTCAAAGCATTCATCCAGTTGAAACACGAATACAAGGGTAAGGTCTCTGAACAAGACATCATTGATTTTCTTAAGGACAAAGTAAAACCCTATGCAGTACCAAAATGGGTTGAATTCAGAGATGAATTACCTCTGACCGCTGTGATGAAGCTCTTCAAGAAAAAGCTTCGAGAAGAGGAAACAAAGTCCTAACTCTAACTTCTTCTTGTTCTAACAATTGCTCGTAATGTAGACATACCACATCATATTCTGAGGCAAGGGGTCAGAGCATACGTAACCGAATCCCTTTGCATGGTCATTGATAGGATCATCCAATTGAGGTTGGAAGGGGTTTGTTGAGTTCGTACCATAGAACACTGCAACTTTCTTGTCAAAATTTTGATGTTCAAATCCAGCCCTGAACCAGGACTCCGCGATTGTGAGTGCTGGGAGCGGGTATAGGCCGGTCATGTACAAAGCGAATTTGAATCCCATACTGGGGGTGTTCTTTGCACTTGTTGCAAATCCACAGATTTGATGCACACCTTGAAGGACGGGACCCCACAGTGACCATATAGGACCACAAGGGCCAGAGATAGGCATAACATCGCACGATTCCATTGCTAGAGTTTCGAGGTCTCCATCACCCAGTCTCAAGTCAAAGAAATCGAGGTACTTACTATCATGGTCAGAGGTGAAAGTGATCGAGCAAGGATTACCATGTCCTTTGTAATAAACCATATCTACAGCATCAATCCACTCAGAATCATTGCCATTGAACTCGGTGGCTCGGAAGTCTGACTCCCAGGCATTCCACTCACCCCAATTGAATTCTTGACTATATCCTCCAGTAGTTCCCATATGGTGGTAGAACTTTCCTGCATCAGACTCAGAGTTGTCTAGGCTATCCTCACCATACGAGAGACCTACCCATTCCACGCCTACCTCCTTAATGCCATCATCGAATGCTCCTGATGGGGCACTGGGTGTAAATTCGTGTTTGATATCATCTTGACAATATGCTGTTGCGATTGGTAAGAAAATGAAAGATGATAATAATAGAAACAGAAAGGGTACTACAAGAAAGCCTTTTTTCTTCACAACAATAAGAAACACAACCAGAAGGGCTATTGCCCCAAGCGCGACAATTACAATAGTGGGATCAATACTCATAGCTGCAGTCGAATCAATTGTTACTGCAATGATGTCATAGCAATCTTGATCCTCTGAATCTCGAACAGTTAGTATTATTGGATGTGGAGTTCGTTCATTATCTTTGAATACTTCTGAGAGCGTAGACGTTGTGAAATTCTTTGAATGACTAAGGACCCCATCATGCAGAGAGTGCCATTGATACTGATATGGAGGAGTTCCGAACTGTGCTATACAGTCAAACGTAATTGGAACTCCAGGTTGTCTAGTGATATCACTTGCGGGTTGAACAATTCCAGTAAATGGTTGAAACTCAGTGGCATCAAACTTTAGATTGAATTCAGTTTCGTATCCACCATTGGTCTCAGTTAGAGTCACATCATAGACAGGATAGAGGAGGTCGTTGTTCGAAGCTTCTTCACCCGTTTCATATACTAAACTGTATTCCACTATAGAGTCAGCTGGGATTCCGTATGTTGACATGATTGAATCAAACTCGATGAGGACTGCAGTAGTATATGGTGTCGGATTGATATCACGCCATTTCCAGTCAAATCCCACAATATTCTGAGCAGTACTGACCATATTGCTACTCTCACCAATGACTACCTTAATCCCTGCACTCTCTTCTGCAATTGGAATGTCGTCAACAGCGAACTCATAATTGAAGTGATAATTGAGTAACTTTGAGTGCGTCACATGAGTTTCAATATTGTAAATTGTAACATTAGTTGTACCTATTATTCCAGCAAACTCACCATTCGCAGGTACCAGTCCATTCTCATCTAGCCAAGCTTCTGCAATTGTCTGACTCTCAGTTGCATTGGGAAGCTCATCACCTGATGAGATATTCCATAGTCTATCATAATCTGCGAACCATATGGATCCATCAGTAGAGTCAACTTCAAGATAGGAGTTGCTCCAATTGACAAAATAGATACCTTCTGTTTCTTCAGCAATTACATCATGAATACCAAAGAGTGAGGATGCAAGACTCTGTACATAGGTCTCGTTGACCTCTGGAGTCACCAACTCATAGATTGGCATCTCGGTCTGAGTCAGAACGAATTTCATAGGTTCATAGGTCGCCATATCAGCTGGTGCTGTAACTTGATCTGAAGCTGAAACCACCAATAAGAACATCAGAAACAGTAAGATTGCATCTCTTCTCATCTTTTCGACCTCCATTCTGGCAATACTAACAACTGGATGTGATATAGACGAAGTTTACGTATGTTCCTGGAGTTGGGTCAGAACATACGTAGCCAAATCCGTAGGCATGATCGTGTATCGGATCATCCAGTTGAGGTTGATATGGATTCGAAGACTTTGTTGCGTAGAATACAGCAGATACTTTGTTACTACTTTCAGTTTCAAGACAAGATCTAAACCAAGCATTCACTATCGTAGTACTCTGAATAAAAGATATACCTGTCATATAGAGTCCGAATCGTGGACCAGTTTCAGCAGAATTACAACTTGAAGTAACAAAAGAACAGACTTGATGAATACCTTGCATTGCGGGCGCCCAACGTGCAAACACATTAACGCCAAACTTGTCGAGCCATGCCAATGGCTTACAGGCATCAATTGCAAAAGTATCAAGATCACCATCACCTAATCGCATTTCAGTGAAATTCAAAAACGTTTGATCATGTGACGAGGTGAAACTAATACCATTGGGACTTCCATGACTATGCAGATACACGAAGTCTACAGCATCTACCCATTCTGTATCGGTACCACCAAATGATGCATCTACAAAGTCCTCTTCCCACGCACTATACTCATGCCAGTTAAATTCCCTGCTGTAACCTCCAGAGATACCCATCCAATTGTAAAAACCTTCAGTATTCTTCTCATTGTTATACAGAGGCTTCTTATGATGCGATAACCCAATCCACTCAATCCCAACTTCTTTAATCCCGTCATCATAAGCACCTGTTGGTGCACTAGGGGTCAGGCTATGGTTTTCAGGCATTCCACTGGTTGCAGATGTTATTGGGAAGAAGACAAATGCTGAAACTAGCATCAATAGAAACAGCAACATGAACATACCTTTTCTCTTACTGATCACTAAAGCTGATGCTAGAACAAAGACAGCACCTAGAGCAACCAAAACAACTCCCCACTCAATAGTGAGAGGTGGACTTGAATCAACAGTAACTGCGATAGCTTCACTATCCCACCTGTTTTCTGCATCCCAAACTGAGACCGAAATCGCATGGGGCACGTTCACATTTTTCTTAAATTGCTCAGAGAGAGTCGAGATGGAAAATGATTTCGCATTACTTAGTACCCCGTCAAAATCAGATCGCCATTCATATGTGTAAGGTGGTGTCCCTAAAGTAACTTGACAATCAAAAGTAATGGTTTGACCAGGGGCGACTACTAAACTGCTCTGGGGATTAGTAATTAGAACCAGTGGTTTATAATCAGTAGCATCAATTTTCAGTACAAAGTGAATATCATTCCCGTCATCATCAGGTTCAACAAGTGTAATTTCATAGACAGGGACAAGAAGAAGACCATCTTCATCTGCGAGGTCATAAACTAATCTATAGTTTACAACGCTGCTTGAAGAGATTTCATTTGTATCCAATATTGATTCGAATTCTAAGAGGGTTGCAGTAGCATATGGGTCCGGATTAATACATTGGCATTTCCAATCGAACCCTATTCTTTCACCACCCTCACCTATCATGACCGATATTTGTGCTGTTTCACCAGTGATTGGATATTCTCCGATAGTAAATTCATAATTCACGTGATATTGAAGAATCTTCGATTGGGATTCTCCTGAATCTACGTTGTAAACCATGGCAGTAGTGTTTCCAATATTTACAAAGTGTGCATTTGTTGGAAATAACTCATTTTCAGCTAGCCACTCATCTGCATTAGTACGGCACTGACTAGGAGTAGTTCTATCAATAGCCATAGAAATATTCCAAAGTTTGGAATAGTCAGCATAGAAAAGAGAGCCATCCATTGAATCAACTTCGAAAGTTTTGTTCCCTGAGTTTACAACGTAAGTCCCTTCAACTTCAGCAGCGAATGTATCACGAATACCAAAAAGCGAAAATGCAAGATCCTCAGCATAGGTCAGATTCACTTCTGGGGGCATCATCTCGTAAATTGGCATTTCAGTTTGTGAGAGTACATAATCAGGACGCTCAAAACTGGTTG
>SDNZ01000062.1 GCA_004524565.1 Candidatus Thorarchaeota archaeon | reverse complement strand
GCCTTCACAGCTGATGAACGCAAAGCAAGAACAAGAACAGGTGGACCTATTCGTTATACCTATGCAGACAAAGGACTATCAACCATGATAGGATGGGGAAGCAAATACTCAACCAGCAAAAACTTCTCTCCAGAGAGGAGGGCTGAGATTGCGCGGATGAGGAAGTGGCAAATTAGGTCCCGAATGCACGATTCGATCGAGAGGAATCTCACACAGGCACTCTCTGAAATAGATCGTTTGAGTTCACAGATGAGCTTGAAGAAAGGTGTGAAAGAACTGGCAGCCACGATCTATAGGAAGCTGATTGTGAAACGACTTGTACGAAGTCGATCAATTGACGCACTTTCTGCGGCAGCAGTATATGCGGCTCTTCGATTGAGAAGACTCCCTCGTTCATTGAAAGAGATCTCTAAGCATACTCATCTCGATTGGAAAGTGATAGGGAGATACTATCGCTTATTGGTGAGTAAGCTAAACTTGAGGATGCCAGTTCCGGATCCGATGAACTATGTTCCGAAGTTGATCTCCAAACTCGAATTACCAGGTGAAATGCAGGAGAAGGTTCTGGAAGTCCTTCAGCAAGCAAAAGATCATGCAGGTCTCACCTCTGGTCGTGACCCCAGAGGTCTGGCTGCAGGAGCCATCTATATTGCATCAATTCTGACTGATAATCGAGTGACACAACGTGAGATAGCTTATGCATCGGGTGTAACGGAGGTCACTGTAAGGAACCGGTATAAGGAATTGGTTAGAGTGCTAGGGATTGAGGCATCTCCAAAATCTGCATCATTTTCGTAGAATGATGCCAAATAAGAGGATGAGGCTTGTTAGCAATCCAATTCCATATACAGTATCAAAGAACAAGTTGAAAGCTAGTAACTCAGTTTGAAGAAAAGAGAATGTTGTGATTGCAGCCACTCCAAAGGTAACAAGTATCAGCAGACCGCGTTCCATCACAGAGAAGTGTTTGTGATTTAGAGAAAACGCCCTAATCCATAACATAACTCCAAAGATTGCAAGAGGTGGGATTACTATGAGAACCAATGAAATTGGTAATAGTAATAATCCACTGAGGATTGCACGAAGAATGAATAGTCTTGCACCATATCGTCCATATTCCTCTCCAGCAACACGACCATAGTCACGCTTGATATGTGATTGATACCCTCGCCAAACAGAGAATCGCAGTTCCCCCACTCTATCTCGAACGCCCCCACTCTTTGCATCATCAAGATCGGGAGTATATTCACCCTTGATCAATGGTAGAATATAGACCATGACCATTAACGACCAAACACCACGGTGACGTTCTTGAGCAAGAGGGATGGCAAGTCTTCGAATTGGATCCGTCTTATCATTCATATCTATCAATGAAAGATAGTACTGTGAGATTCGAAGAGGATGCTCTTCACAGATGTCCTCTAAGAGTGCCATCTCATCATCAGCTACATCAACTAGGTTAGCGAGCTAACTAATGGATGAGATACTCCTTTCAAGAAGTTGTTCCCAGCTCATAATAACACATCAATGAACTAATGGTCACTCTTGATTGTCAGACCATCATTAGGGACGGTACTCAAATCCTCTGTAGAAGTTGCCATGTCTTCACCTGATTGGGGAGGCGGATCACTTGTCATTCTAGAAATGATCCCCATTCTTCTTTCAAGTTCAGGCCATTCGGCAATTGGTATTCTCTCTATGTTCTTTCTTTTCCGTTTCATTATTTTCACCACACAGATCGGTGTTGGCTTAGATTGGATACACAATAAGATTGATAATTGCCAACCCGCTGCGTTCATTTGAATTATCACACGTCTTCTTTGTTTGAATAGTTCTCTAGTTGTACGTGTGTTGTTTGTGTTCCTGTTTTCATACACATTGGAAATTTTCCTTATTAATTTGTTGTTTAAAGGCCTTAAAAGCAATATAAAGGGTTTATATGCCTTATAAACAATAAATAAGAATTATATATTCTTTTTTACTAGTCAGATAGCTACAGATAGTTTTCAAAACATATAATTCACTGTGAAAGTACCAGAGTGGAAGACAGGAGAGGATTGAATGGTAAACATCTTGGAGTTTCTTGGGATTCCCGGAATAATCTGGGACTTCATTGCGATGATTATCACATTCTTTGCAACAATTTTCGTCATCATCATGGTTGGTATATTTTATCGAAAAGAAAAGATCAGTGATGATATGCTTCTTATAACAAACCATGTCTTTGCAGCACCCATTGCAGTCTGTACATGGTTACTTTACTCCAATGAGATACAGAGTAGATATCTCGCGGCTATTACTCCAGCTATTTTCACCATCATCTTCATAGCTATCTTAGCTGGCATTATGAAGAATGAGAGATTCATTCGTATGTTAACAACTAGTGAAGATCTTACAGTTCTGAGAGCGCCTCTGATATATTCCTTCATAATTATGGTACTTACTATTGTTGGATGGCCAGTTCCCTTGGATGCTACTGGAGTACCTATCTATACTAGTTTCATTCCCACAATGATGTTAGTTCTGGGACCATGGACCGGAGGATGGGGAATGGGACATTTTGTGAATAGGAGATATGGAAAACGAAAGTTACCAGTGCATGAAGATAGAAGTCTAGAGGGAGGGATTGCAATGTTCATCTTTGGTATCATTACTAGTTACCTCCTCATCGGATTCTACTGGGTTATGTTCTATTGGCAGTATCCCACAGCTATTACGATAACAGAACTGAATCTGATGATTGTGATACTGGTTGTATCCGCCCTTGCAGCAATGATCGAGCTACTCAGTCCAAGTATCTATGACAACGTATTCATACCATTAGGAATTATCATAGTACTTCTTTTCCTAGAGATGGCAGGATTCTATTCCTATCCAATAGTGAATGTATAAGGAGAATCTTACGTACACCCAATTATTCTTCACTACAATACAAGGTCGATGAGAGCAAGATGAACGTTGATATCGAGATTAAGACACCTCAAGAAATCGGTCTTGAAGAGCTTGTCAAATTCACCATGGAAGCAGAACAACAGCGTAGCTCCCAATTGCGATGTGGAACAAATAGGCAAGAGGTTGAGAAGCACATCAAGGAGACCTTTGCTTGTGAACCATTTCATTACATCTCTGCAAGATATGATGGTAGACTCTTAGGATTAGCAGGATGTTATGGTTTCACAGAGTCGATGATGTATCTAGAATATTGGCACCCTCTTGTTTTGCCAGGTGACCACTATAATGATATCTTCCAACTGCTTGTGAGAGAAAGTATCAAACACACAAAGTCACTAGGAAGGAATCGTCTTGAAATCTTCCTGATGAAAATCACAGATGATATCAGATTTGAGTATGAACAAGTGCGACCACTGTATGAAGCTGGAGGTATGAAGCGAGGGCATGAATGGACTGAGATGGTCTGTGACCTTACAAAATCAACCCTCGATGAACAAGACCTTCCTGATGACTTCTCACTGAAACCAATCATTGAAGTGACCAATGATGAGATTTGGCCCACCTATAATGCAACCTTCCTCGCTAGTGGAGACCGACGATATCTGAATCAGACAGAAGCACATCGACGAGAGAACTTCGATGACTTCTTTGATAGAAAGAAACCTTGGGAGGAGGAAGCGTCTCTCCTTCTCTATTTCGAAGATCAGATTGTAGGCTTCCATAAGATCAATCTGTACGACTTTGGAGGTTTTGTCAATGGTGTTGGCATACATCCAGACTTTCGGAGGAGAGGACTTGGAAAAATATTGATGATGGCGAGTCTTGTGCGTGCAGCAAAGAATGGAATGAAGAACTTAGTACTCGAAGTGGATATTGACAACCATCGAGCGATCGGTCTCTATGAACAACTCGGATTTATCCATAATCGGGGTTCAATCAGTCACGTCTGGACTGCATAATTAAATGATTACAGAGTTGGATGCGAAAGATAATAGCCAAGAAGGGACTCATCAAAACTACTATGGACTTCGCAACACCCAAATTGTATTCCAGCAAATGTCTTGGATTTGCTGCTTGCTGGTGGAACGGTCAGATGAAGCAGTCAGATTTCATAGAAAATGTGGAACCATTTGTTGATTTTATAACTCACTGCCCAGAAGTTGAGATTGGATTAGGTGTACCAAGACAAACCGTAAGAATTGTGCTGAAAGGTGAAGAGAGAAGATTTGTACAACCAGCCACAGGCAAAGATCTAACGGACAAAATGAATTCATTTGTAGATGAACTCGCAACTAAACTAGAGAATATAGATGGCTTTGTGCTCAAAGCAGGATCACCTTCATGTAGTATCGATCGTGTAAGATATTATTCGGGTCCAGAAAAGGGTGCACCAGTGAGAAAAGAGGGAAGTGGATTTTGGGGAGGTAAAGTTCTAGAGGTTTTTGGGGGAATTCCAATTGAAGAGGATGGTAGACTCAGAAATACCAAGTTTCGTGAAATCTTTCTAACAAAGATATTCATGCTAGCAGATTTTCGGAGAGTAACAAAATCAGGCCGAATGCATGAACTCGTAAAATATCACTCAAGAAACAAATACCTAATCATGACATATGGTCAGAAGTATGTTCCACAGCTTGGAAGAGTAGTATCAAATCCTGACAAGAAGAGATTTGATGAGGTGACTCAAGATTATTTTGAAATCATGAAACAATTCATGAATAGCTCCCCGAGAAGCACTTCAATCATCAATGTAATGACAAAACTATATGGCTACTTCTCGAAGCTTGTTTCTAAAAGAGAGAAAGAATTCTTTCTCAAAACAGTTGATTCGTATAGAAAGGGTACAGCATCACTAACTTCACTTCGGGAAACGATTAGGATGTGGGCAATACGGTTTGATGAAGATTATGTTGATACTCAAACAATCTTCCAACCATTTCCAGAAGAATTGAATTCGATTTGCGATTCAAAAGTCTTCAAGAAGCAACGATAAACGGGAAGAAAGATGAACAGATTCAGGTGGATAAAAGGTTCAATAAGGCATATCTGATCTGAATGAACCAAGGAACATGAATACTCACAGTCCTTTTTTGCTCTGTGCTTTTGGGTCATTCTGCATCATTCCAAAGGTGTTTCCTTCTGTGTCTTTGAAATATGCAAGATACCCTACTCCATTGATGATTGTTTTGGGAAAGATCATCTCTCCACCAAGATCCTGCAACTTTGCAATACAGCCATCGATGTCATCCACATTAATCACATTGGATACTGATGACCAACCTTCCTCCTTTTTAAAGAAGGATCCATTGATTCCCTGTTTACTATCATCCCCTGTCTTAACAGAGTAATATGGTCCACTGGGCCGATCACTCTTGGTGACCTTCCATCCAAACACGGTCTCATAGAACTTAATCGCTCGGTCAAAGTCTTCCACGGGCATTTCAAAGTAGTAAACTCGATTCATTGAAGTCAATACCTCCACTCGCTGATACGACCATTATTACAGTAATGAACCATTTGATTGCACAACGACACTCCATTCGATATCAGATTAGACCGACCTACATAAAAAAGGGAGAATTAATCAGTAGAAATGTGTTAGGACTTTCTACGACATGTCTAATCAACAGTAGAGTGTCGTGGAGAAGGTGGATAATTTGAAGCACGCTAAGATTACGCTTGTACTATTTGTATTCTTGTTCGTCTTCGGTTCGATGAATATCGCTAATAACAATGCGATGTACGTCAATGAAGATACCAAGAATATAGAGCTAAATAACACTATGGCATTGTCCTATGAGAATCATGGGATTATTACTATCGTCAATGATACAGACTTTGAAACCCAAGCTGCTAATGAATTGTGGCCGGGTGATGGGTCGAGTGGTAGTCCGTTCATTATTTCGGGATACAACATCACAAACAACACAGAGGTCTCTATAGCCATTTCAGACGTATCTTATTACTTTGAAATTACTGATTGTCTGATCACCTCCACAAGTCATGAGAACGTTGCGGGAGTCACATTGGACAATGTAACCCATGCTCATCTCGAAAACTGCATCATATCATACAAGAATACGGGTCTGGAAATAGACGATAGTGATGGAATCACTGTGGTAAATTGTACAATGGATAATAATGCAGATGGAGTGACTATTGAATGGTCAAACTACACCTCGTTCACTAACTGCTATTTCACAAACACGACGACTGGGTCTGGTTTCTATCAAGACTATTCTCACTGGACATCGATCACTGATTCACATATCAACTATAACGGGGATTATGGTGTCGAAAATTATTGGTCGGATTACTTTGTGTTCACCGGGAATGAGGTGACCGGGAATGATTATGCAGGATTAATCATTGAAAATTCCCATTACGGTGAATATCAATACAATGCCGTGTTTGAAAATGGAGAGGAGGGGTTCATCCTACTTGGTTCGGATCACGTCACTCTATCAGATAATACCGTCTATGGCAACGATAGGTATGGTGTGGATTTCGTGCAAAGTGAATACATGAAAATATCACAGAATACTATCTACAATTGCACTTTAGATGGTATCCTTATCGACACTGGAGATCATTCAATAATTGAATTAAATACAGTATTTGATAATGGATGGACCAACTTCGAGGTGGGTGGAGTCGCTTCTGGTATACGTCTAGAACTTCTCAATAATTGCTCGGTGGTTGAAAATGAAGCGTACAATAATTCCGCGCACGGTATCGAAATAAATACTGCAGAAGATTCTACAATTGAGAATAATACGGTGTGGGGTAATTTAGGAGCAGAAGGAGAATGTGGACTGTCATTGGTCAACCTAGTTTTTTGTAATATCACAAGTAACATTGTGTACAACAATACTGACAATGGAATTTTCATGCTGTACTCAGATGATTGTATCGTCACTTACAACATAGTCTATGAAAACAGTGTTTATGGTCTAGCGTTAGACCGCTGCAATCGAACACGCATCTACTATAATGACTTCGGTTGGAATCCTACCAATGCATATAGCTCAGTTGATTCGACCGATATCAACTATTGGGATAATGGCGTAGTTGGAAACTGGTGGTCTAACTATACTGGATCAGGTTCCTACAATATCTCAGGACCATCAGGAGAACAAGATATGCATCCGTCAAAGAGTCTGGTTCTTGGAACAGCCTCAGATGCACAGTATGAACTTGGATCAGCAGGTAATGCATTGTTAATCACTGCTCAAGCACTGAATCCCTGGTACTATGAAGTTCTTGCAGATTCTCAAGTTATCGGAACGTATGAGTGGAGTGGAGGAATGATCACTCCAAGTATTGATGGCCTAGATGTTGGTGTTTACAATCTCACAGTTCGCGCATTCCATATCTCGGGTCATTTTCTAACTTGCTCATCTACTGTCACTGTTGTGGACACGACCCCTCCAGGATGGGTAGTTGTTCCAACAAATCAGACTATTGCATACAATGAAGCATTTAGTTACCAACTTGAGGTAACGGACTTTTCTGATATCGATGAGTGGATTGTCAATGACACCGTACACTTCAGTATCGTTGATGGGCTCCTTACAAATAGCACCAGCCTTGAAGTTGGTTACTATCGCCTAAACATCACTGTTGTGGATATTTATGGCAATGCAAGAACAGCTTTGATTACCGTCTTTGTGACGGATATTGAGGCACCTCCTGCTGATTTGACAGGACTAATGCTAGCTATTGGTGGAGGTGTGGCAGTACTAGCAGTAATTGTCGTAGTCATCATCATCAAGAAGAAACAAACCTAGACTGACTGATTGGGGGTTCTACTTGGATCCCCAAGCTACTCTTTTTTTGGCAGAAATGAAAACTATAAAATATGAATCAATATTCATAATTCATTAATTTCAAGCGTGGTTAATTTATGGAAGAAATCATCTACAAGACAAGTCTAGCAATTCTGATTATTGCATTCTTTATCGTCAGAGCACCGAGTGTTAGTAAGTCAGCTAAGACCGAAAAGAGTGAGGAAAAGAAACCTACACGAGAGCGATTCATGGTATTTCTCAACTTCGTCGGAATGGTCGGAGTACCGTTTATCTATGTGCTAACACCATGGCTTGATATTTTCACATTTCCAGTTCCTGAAGTAATCAGGATATTTGGAATAATCTTCAATATAGCGGGTCTTATTTTCCTTGCATGGATTCATAGAACGTTAGGGCAACACTGGTCAATGATGCTCAATTTAGGAAAAGAACATAAATTAATCACAGCAGGACCGTACGGTAGGATCAGGCATCCTATGTATACCTACTTCTATATCCTCGTGATATCTACTGCACTGATCAGTGCCAACATTTTTGTCGGGATATTTGGTTTTGTTGCATGGACACTCCTCTATGTCGTCAGGGTAGGTGATGAAGAAGCAATGCTTCTAGAAGAGTTTGGTGAAGATTATCAAGAGTACATGAAGAGGACTGGAAGGTTATTACCCAAATTTTAGTGGATAATAATTAGGCAGACTGATTAGTCGAAATATATTCTTGGTTCCATCATGAAACTCAAGGGAATGGATAAACTTCGTGGAAAACTACCCGGATATCCGGGTAAGAGGATATTCTTGTTACCTCTGAGAGGATTGGTAGGAGCAGTACTTGCATATTCATTCCTTATCTTCCTAGATATCTTACCTCGATTGTTTCCTGATATTGCATTCCTTGTCCTGCTTGAGCCTATACTGCCAATACTTGGTAGTCTGGTTATTGGAGCTCTTGCAGTTTCGCTTATCGCAATGATTTGGAAGAAGAGAGACCCCATGAAGGTGGAGTATGGAGACCTCGCTTACCAGAAAGTGATCCCAAAGGGAGTGATGGGGGTCATGATGATTCCATCAGTTGTTTTTCATGCAGCCACTTCTATTCGCTCACTTCCTCCAGTTCTACCTGTGAATGATCTAACAACTCAATTTTCACAATCACTCCTACCACTCTTGGGTATCACAGGGGACTTAGACATCTTGATCCGCTTAGCCCTAGCAGGCTTCTTTGCGATAGTTGGAATGCTTGTCATCCGTAGTTCGATTCTGACATTTGGTATAGATTACATGACGGTAGTCTATCTCTACTTCCCAGAGGAGTCTGAAATTCAGGAGCATGAAATATACTCAATTGTTCGCCATCCAGCGTATATGTCAGGTGTCATTCTTGGTGGAGCAGCAATGTTCTTCCGATGCTCTGTCTATTCGATTTTGATATTCCTTATTGCGTATCTTATCTTCAAGGTTCATATCAGAAGAGAGGAGGCTGAACTAATTGACAGATTCGGAGAGGGATATAGAGAGTACAAACAGAAAGTACCAGGACTCTACGTACGACCAAGAGATCTAATGACTTTCATCAGATTCCTGTTCACAAAGCCAAGCTGATTGTTGTAATGAGTGGCAAGAACCCAATTTTCTAGTGGAACCAAGAGTTTATTAGAAAGAAGGTATTATGTAATTTGTAATACTATTACAATTCTATCGAGTGTGAAGAGAATGAACGGGATGGATTGTGTAAGGCTCCTTGCGGAAGAGATACTCAGAGGACGAATACTAAGGCTGAGTGAACCTCTATCATATCCTGGGATAGCGATAGTACCTATTGTAAGACTAGGTGTAGATTCACATCGAGAGATACACTCTGAGATGATGGAGCGTTTAGAAGGTACGCAGAAGATTATCATTGGAAGTCTTCCAAGGAACACATGTGGCGTTTTCATTCTAGACTCCCTTGGTGATATTCTCGCGTTCAAATTTCACCTCGACATCGGTAGTTTTTGGAAGAGAATTAGATTTGTTGAGAGATTAATTGTGGAAGAATACAAAGATACGAGAAAACCACTCAGTAAAATTAGTGCATCATCACTAGCAGTCGCATTCCTTATACGGTTGAAGATGAGAGGTCCTGATGGCATTATGAATTCTAAATCGGATTACTTTGCAGTTTCTCGAACAGATCTTGAGGGACATTGTGAGAGTGCCGATTTGCTAACACTGGCATCTGCGGTATTGTACTGTGCGGTGAGTCAGTGAATTACGTGAGCAGTACACCATTTGTCGAAATTCAGTAGTTCATAATTGCATGACTGTTATGTATATAGCAATTCGGCCATGATTACAGTTCCAAACATTAGGAAGATACTGATTACGAGAGTAGAAACAATCTCAACCAATCGGGACTTGGTCCTCAGAAAAGGATAGATGAATCCCACCTGTGTCTTATATTCTTGATATTGAGAGCCAAATTTTGGGGAGAGGTGTTGTTCTTCGATAAGTGCTAAAATAATGTAGATAATTATCGTACTAATCCACAGTATCAAAGTCATCTCACTTCCAATCCATCCAACGTCGCCTAGTGTTTCGCGGTAACATCTACTGGTCAGATTTGCTGTAAATACAATCACGCCAAGATACTGGGGATGTCGTGTATAGCAATAGGGACCCGTAGTAACTAAGCCTTCAGGTTTTCTAAGTCTCAGAAAGATTACTGAATATATGAGAATGAATAAACCAGTAATAGAAACTACCATCTCTGGAATTCTATTCCCACCGAAAAAGAAGATATCAAGAGCTTCGATGAAATAGAGTTCTCCTCTTTCAGTAATCAAAGGAACTTCCACGCTTCCTAATGAGAAGAACATGACCACTAGATAGATAAAAAATGGGAGAGTCATGAGACCACCCCAGATGAATAAAGCTGGTACCGATTGAAAGAAGAGTATTAGCCAACCTGCAATATTGAGAAAACGCTCTTTCACCCTCATGAGGGTGCTTGGTTTTTCTGCAGCAATCTCCACATGTTCATTATTCACGGACTTTTCTTGTTGTTCAATATCCATAATAACCACAGAATGTAAAGAGAACGAAAAACAAAAGGCATTGTTCTAGAAGCAAAGTCGTGTTAAGTTCCAGTCATCGATTTAAATACTGAGTCCCATACTATCTGTGGTTGGATTGGTTAAGATGGTGGAAGATGACTCAATTAATCCTGACGATGTTGAAAGTGAGAGCATCGAGAAAATTGTGGAACTCGCAGACTTAATGGAAGAGCTGATGAGTAATGCGTCTGCATTATCTAATGACCTCATCGAAGGGATTGGAGCGATTGGTGGAGTAGCCGCAATTATGTTCACTGTTGTGATTATGGACGTGTTACTCATGATCACCAACGCGTGGCGTGGCCCTCTCTTCGTAGCCTTGCTGATTCTTGTAACCCTCCCTATGGTAATCTATGGTATCAAGTTTGCGCTGAAGTTCTTTGAGATGCGTGATAAGTATGCGAGAATTTACGAGATAAAGAAACAGCTAGAGAAGTGAGTGCATTGTCTAAACCTAGAGATCCTGTTGATATTGCATTCGAGATACTAAGTTCCATTGAGAAAAACGAACGAACCACTCGCTGGGACTTAACAAAGATACTTGGTAATACTCGTCAAGTCTATCAATGGATAGATAATTTCCTCCTCAAAGACCATTTCATTGTTGAAGAGAGAGAAGAAGCAGCTACAGTATATTCATTGACAGAAAATGGAAGACTCCTCCTCAGACTCCTTCGAAATGGTGTTGTGATAAAATCCATTCTTCGACTTGGTGGAAGACGACTCAAACGAGAGTACCTATAATATTGAACATCAAAATAAAACCGTTCATAGAATTAAGAGATATAGAGAAACGAATCCACCCAAACTGCGGACTGCACCCAAGATGACCAGTGAAACTGAGTGTCAGACTTTAGAATAGTTTTCCAGTGTATTTGTAGACTATATCTTCAAGGATGTATGGGCCATTCATCGACTGGAGTAACCAAGGAAATTGGAGGGTTTCATCATTTGTTGGTGGAGCCCATTGGTAGTTCACCGTAGTTTCCTTGCCGCCTTGAACTAGTGAGAATGTGATATTGATCAGTGGAATGTCATGGTCCCACTGATGCGTAATACATCGGATGTTGTTCCATTCCACAGAGTTCACAATTACATTGGACATGAAGCGACCGTCTTTCTTACCTTGAATCCAAAAGTATCCATTTGCCCCAGCTGCAAATAGTACTCCATTCTCTTTATCTTCTCCATCACGGAGGGATTCTTCAAGTAGAAAGGGTTCATTTCCCAAGAACTTCATAGCTTCATAGACTAGTTCCTCATGAATCGGTTGGTCTCGAAGAATTGTATTCAAATCGAGGATTGCATTTCGCGTCAAGCTTTCTGGCATACTGGTGAGATACGTAAGGTCGCGAGTTTGAGTGGTGATACTTATGTAATCCTTAGCACGATTCATCGTAGACTGAAAATGGGCTCTGACTTCAGACTTGTTTTCACCACGGTCTCCTTGAGGAGCTTTAATCTCAAAAGTCTGTTTTGTGTCGGGAGGATTACCTAATTGGTTGGACACAGCGCAAGAAATCACAACACAATCTGTCTTCTTTGTTTCAAAATCTAGGATACTATCAAAGGGAATAGCTCTAGCGAGGTAATATCCATACGGACTTTCCTCTTTCAAGATTGCAACGCGTCTACTTGTAATGACAAAGAATCCCTTTTCTATTTGACAGATAAATTGAGGGACTTCATTCGGGAGAAGAACCTGTTTTGCTTCCTCAAATTTCTCAGCCGCTGAATCACGGAGTCCTTCGATAGTTGATGTCAATCACAAACCCTCCGTGTTCTTTTCGATTTCGCGTATCAAAACAGCCATCGGATTCACCTTTGTTTTGAATCGCGCAGTAGGATTCACAGATTGCAATTTATCTTTGAACAGACCATCTGGAAGTAATACATGTCCAGATTTTTCTAACTCAATGAACTCCATCCATGGACTCTCTTGCAGGGTCTCTATCATTTTCTTTGCATTCTTTGAAGGAGCTTTGGTAGCAGTATCTATCACACTTGCGCACTCATCACACACATAGAAGAATCCAGGGAGCTTCAAGAGAATTTGGGTTTGTCTCTTGTCCCCACGACTAGTTTTCTTATCTACATGGAACAAACCTACGATAGCATGACGAGGGTCTACAGATTCAGGCGTATCAATTCCACATGATAGACATGCCTTCGGCCATCTTAGTGCGATTACATCTTCTCGATTCTTTTTATTACCGAACTTGTACAATGGTGAACTCCTTCTTGTTGAGTATTGTTAAACCATCACATATTCAATTCGGTGATATTCTTGAGAGCAATCATCCTTCCGATAAAGTAAATGACTTGCGTTGAAATTCTAACTTAAATCACACATCAATGTAGTAATTATACGCAGAGTGGATATTAATGAGATTTCAATGCAATAGACTATTTCTCGTAGTTTGTGTCTTTATTATTATCCAACCATCTCTTATTGCAGCAGAATATACATCTGCTCAAACTGGAGCACCTTCTAGTCGAATGCATCCTGGAATAGAATATGATAAGACTAATACTAGAGTAATCATGTTTGGGGGAGGTACATTGTCGTATGTTCTGGAAGACACATGGACGTATGTTTACTCTACAAACACATGGACCCAGTTATTTCCAACAACTAGTCCCAGTGCTAGAAGTGGAGCTGCAACAGCCTATGATCCAACACGTGAATGCATGATACTCTTTGGTGGTTGGTTAGGTTCATCTCGAGGAGATGATACCTGGATTTTCAATTGCACAACTGATGAATGGTCAGAGGTTTCACCAGCAGTGTCACCATCTCCAAGAATGTCATCCAATATGGTTTATGATTTTACAAATGATGTAGTAATTTTATTCAGTGGTTATTGTGATGAAAGCGTTAGGCCTGATGACACATGGGTCTACAATATATCAGACAATAGATGGTCTGAGATGAGCCCATCTACTAGTCCATGTGGAAGGTATGGTCACTGTATGATTTATGATTCAACTGAAAATCGAACCATTCTTTTCAGTGGTAATTCTCCTGATGGGATGACTTCAGACCTCTGGGAATATGATTACCCAACAGATACATGGACTGAACTATCTGCGTATCCACAACCACTCGGACGAAAATGGGGTTCAATGGTCTACGATTCTGATTTGAACAGAGGAATTCTATTTGGTGGAGACTGTAATGATCCAGAGTTCATTGATGATACGTGGGCGTTCAACTGTGAAACTTCAGATTGGGAACAATTTACTCTTGAATCTAAACCAGAAGTTAGAGCCAGCCCGGGTCTTGCGTATGACTCAACAAACCACCTAGTTGTACTCTTTGGAGGTCAGGGAGGAGGATTCGGTGGAGACTACTATTCATTTGACGATACATGGGTTTTTTTGAACAATGAATGGGTTGACATGAGTACAATGCCAAGTAGTTCTGCTACTACTTCCAATGGAGTAATACCCGTTGAATGGATTATCGTGGGAATTTCAGTACCTATCATCATTGGTGCAGTTATTTTTGTTAGAATGAAAAGGTCGCAATGACTAATCCTACTAAATACAAAACCTGCGCTGGAAAGATATCTTATATTTAGTAGCGAGTCAGAAAACTGGGGATTAGATGAATAGAAAGTATGCGTTTGCAGGTGTCATTTCAGTGATACTTCTAGGAAGTCTTGGTGTATCGGTCTATCTTGCTACCAGTACGACCACTGTAGTACTAACAGAACTAGGACAGATTGGCACTGGGGGTAGAGCAGAATTTGTAGATGTCGTTGGGGATATAGCATATGGTATTGATGGTGATGAGGTAACTCCTGGAGGACTTGTCCTTATTGATATTAGTGACCCAACGAATCCTATACAACTCTCATCATGGAGTGATGGGGGACACCCGTTTGAATTAGACGTTGATGGAAATTTTGTGTATGTAGCTGATGGATTCGAAGGTCTTGAGATCATGAATGTGACTGATCCCGAAAATCCAAGCGAAATCGCTCAATATGATGGAAGTGGGGAAATATACGATGTGCAAATTGTGGGAGATATTGCATACGTTGCAGACTGGAACTGGGGACTATTGGTATTGAATATTAGCAATCCTAGAACTCCAAATCTCATAGCGAGTAGGTCAATAACTGGGGCTTGTCTTCACCTTCATGTAGAAGGCAACCTTGTCTATGCATCAGACCATAGAAGTGAACAAACAGGTCTTGTAGTCTACAACATATCGGATCCAACAAATCCGTTACTTGTCGGAACCTATATGCCTGATGCGGATATTTGGAATCCCGTTTCTAATGGTGATTATATCTATGCAGGGAACCACGCGCTCCATGGTAGAGAATTCCTCGTTCTCAATGCAACAAATCCAGATGATATTCAAGATATCAGCCAGTATGAACCAGGTGGCTCAGTCTTCTCAATAGCTGTAATCGACGAGGTTGCATATCTAGCAAGTTACCAACTAGGACTCATTGTGGTAGATGTGAGTGATGTGGCATCACTAACTTACATGGGAAGGTTCTACGATGGAGGAGAATCCTATGATGTCTGTGTGGTTGGGGATATCATCTATGTTGCTGATGGACCAGATGGACTTGAAATAATTCAGATGACTATGATATGATTTTGTCATCTGCCATTCTCGATAGACTGATTACTCTGTTTTCATAGTCATATCAAATGCCAAAAGCTCAACCGTTCAGAGTGATACAGATTGGATTTGGATCATTAGGTCGACATATTGTCAGTTCGATCTTGATGAGAGAAAATTTAGAACTTGTTTCCGTTGTAGATGCAAATCCCGAATTGTTAGGTAAAACTCTTGGAGAGCTTCTTCAAGATGAAAGCGAGAGTATTATCAGAGTCTCTGACGACTTGTCTGGTGTACTCCAAGCAGCACAAGCAGATGTCGCCATTGTAGCAACATCATCCTCCTTAGAAGTAGTTACTCCCATCATAGAAGAATGCCTAGGTTCTGGTGTGAATGTGATTTCTATCTGTGAAGAATTGTCTTTTCCATATCAGAAGAAGCTAGATCTTGCTGAGAGTATTAGTAATGTCGCAAAGCAGAATGGGAAGGCTGTCATTGGAACTGGTATCAATCCAGGATATCTAATGGACCTTCTCCCAATTGTACTCACTGCTCCTTGCCAGAGTGTAAAGACCATTCAGGTCACACGCCATATGAACTCTAGCCATAGAAGACCATCATTCCAGAAAAAGATTGGAACCGGGATGACCAATGCTGAGTTTAGACAGAATATAGATGAGGGAATAATAACAGGACACGTGGGTCTTGTGGAGTCCATACAGATGATAGAAGCAGCATTAAATCTAGAACTTGACGAGGTTGTAGAGTTACCACCTGAAGCCATCATTGCAGAGAAAGAGGTCACTAATTCATTCACTATCATCAAGGAAGGCGATGTTCTGGGACTCAAGAGTATAGGATTAGGAGTAAAGAATGGGGAAGATATCATCACACTGGACTTTCAAGCTTACGCAGAGGCAACTCCCCAATATGATGAGGTCATAATAGAGGGGATTCCTAGAATTCATCAGAGAATCGAGGGTGGTGTTCAAGGAGACCTTGGAACTATAGGAATGATACTCAATCTAATCCCTATTATTGTCAATGAATCACCAGGGCTCAAGACAATGAAAGATATACCGGTCCCACGAAATACAATGAGATTCTGGAAAGAATAGAGAGCGTCGGAGGAATAGGAATGCTTGAAGATTATAACTCAAGGACACCAAAATCTGCAAAACTCTGGGAGAGAGCGATCACTCTGTTCCCCGGTGGAGTAAGTCACAATATCAGGAATTTTGGAATGCCTAGCTGTGGTTCATATC
>SDNZ01000061.1 GCA_004524565.1 Candidatus Thorarchaeota archaeon | reverse complement strand
TTCGAAGTTCCTCAGTGGTTAATATCGTTAAAATGGAAGATGAGATACCGGACAGAACGAGGCGTATCCTTTCATATAAATCCGCAAAACCAGCTTCCAAGACGGAGTTAGTGTCATCAATGCATCTACATGGAAAGAAGATTTTAGAAAGTGTAGAAGGCAGGTATGTAGGAGTAGGATCAAAATTACTTGCAGGACCCAAAGTGCAACCCCTAACTTTGAGTATTAGATATACTCAACCAGTTCTAAAGGCAGGACAGATTGGAAAGATATCTGGAGAAGAGATGATTTTGAAACCATGCCAAAGTTTCCGAGAACTGAATATTGCAATGTGTATTTCGACAAGCAATGAAATGAGTAAGAGAGATATTCCTTTGAAAACACTCCATGCCTCAATTAGAGAATTAGAGGACCTTACGAAACTAGTACCAGAAGTGGGGACTTTCTTGAAAGGGCTTGACAAAAATCCAACTCGCGCTGAAATAGCAGCACTCTCTGCACTTCTTGTAATTAATACTATGTCACAGAATCGAACTGAGGGAAGACTTGGTTTGGTTACCTTTGCAGAAACACCTGAGAAATTCTCTGTTCAACACGGGTCAGAAGTTAGAAACTATGTCGAATTCATCGGAGACCTCCAATCAGAAGAAGTCTTAGTATCCCTTGTTTTCTCAATACTTGATAGTGCAAAAGAAACAGGTGGATATGAACAGACTGTTGGAGCGTACAGATCTATTGCAGAATACCTAGAGGATTTTGGATCCGAAAGACCAACCTTGCTACTCGTTTTCTCCGGGACCATTGGCAAGTATGATGAAGAGCATCTCCCATTTATCCAAGCAATTAAAGAGAATGACAGGTATCAAATTGAATTCTTTACATTTGATAAAATATCAAACCAAAAAAGCACTCTACGATTACTTAAAGGAATTAAAGCACATGTGTTACCTGTAGATTCATTTTCTTCACAACTATTCATCGGACATTTTCTTGATGCGATTGACAGTCTTGTTCCAATGAGCACTACTCAGTCTGACGTTTGAATTTTAGTGATTCAATCTCTGTAGTTCTAGAGTCCAATTGCCCAATCTCTACTTCAATTTTATCAATCAACTCTCTAAGGACAGTCATCTTAGAAACAATTCGCTGAATCTCATCGGGACTCAAAGGAGAGTCTGTACTACCTTGGGATGTAACATTTTCAATCTGTTTTTCCAATTGCCGTAGTCGGGTGGAAATATCCTCAAGTATTTTTGTTTCATCCTCAATACGTTGCAATTCTTCAATTACATTTTCAGAGTGTTTGTTCATAGATTGAACTCTCGTATCTTTAATGACCCTTGTAGTTCGTTTCTTAATCTTGCTAATATGTGAAACTAATTGTGATAAGCGATTTATTAATTCAGTTAGACGAGTTCGAAGGATTGTGATGGATTGAGAATCAGCAGGTAGGGGATCAGGTTTCCTTTTCTGGATTGCAATTGGTTTCTGTATTCCTGCTTTCTGTACAATCACTTTGGGACCTTTTGGTTTTTCTTTAATTGAATCAACTGCTGCATACCAGAGAGGTATAGTATATTTTCTCAGTGGTTTTTCAGTATCGTCACCCTCAAGAAGCACAAAGGTAGTGAGATTCTGCGGGCTATCCCAAAGGTATAGTACAATATGAGATGGCAGTAATAGTAGAAGCGTTGCAATTGCATTCTTTGTTTTTTTGAATAAGTCAAGCCCCAACAACCATCGTGTAACCATGAGTGTGGCTGATGAAATCTCAAGGGGATTACCATGTTGAGCTAAGACTTCTTCTGATTTCAAATCTGTCTTGAGGAGTTTTTGAATCCATCCTACTGCTTTTTGTTTACCAGATGGAACTGAGAACGAAAGAAGATTACATACACCACCATCAGCAACATCCGAAAGAATTTCCTCAATATAATCCAAATTTGGGTCATTATCTAAAACTGCTTTGGATTTATTTGATAGGAAACGAGAGATTGCATCAATCAAATCCTGCATTTGAATATTATCTGACCTAAACCCTATAGATTGGAATGAGCTACTACTGCAAGAGTCTATAATTGTAACAAGTTTAGGTGTATCCGCTCCATGTTCTCCAAGAATGAACAATCCCAAACTAACTTTCTGTTCATACTCTCTTACTAAGCGAGCAAATCTATCAATTGGAATCAGAAGACTTTCCTGAGTATCCTTATCCAATAAGTTACCCGGAAGGCCCTTGCTTACTAGCCCTTTCTCAATCCATCCAGTTGCAAGGTTTCCTTCAGGTAGTTTGGAAATAATATATGCTGAAACTTGCTTACTATGATACATAGCCTGCAATCTAGTTTCAGCCATTCTATCACAAACCTCCACTAGAGAGACCAGTGAGAATCTCGATGATGTTGTTTACTTCCTCAAAATTAGTCACTCGTATAGATTTCCCTTGACTAGCTTCAGCAATTGCTTCCATTATTTCATGATTTGATTTTTCTCCAGGCACAAAACATAGGATTTTCAGACCACGATTTTTTGTCTTGTTCTTAACAACCTTCACAGGATTAGGTCCGGAAGTGTGAACACCACTAGAGAAGAATAGAATGATTGTCTGAAGAGAATTTAATTCAGCAATTTCTAATGCACGCTCAATTCCAGTTTCCAGCGCAGCCCCAGGGTTTGATGGTCGACCAAGATGATCAGAAATCAAACGTTCAACCCATCCGGAAAATGCAATAAAGACAGATGGGGAATCAATCCGAGATACCTCTGTAGGATTACCGGTTTCTGTATCAAATAGAGAGAATTTTTCTATTTCATCTGAATAGGCAATTCCATGAAATTGGGCATTGGAATTATAATCTGAGTAAGTTTCTGAGATCAGTCTAATGGCTTCAAGTGCGGTAGTGTATCGAGGAACAGAATCACCACTTTCACGGTGTACGTCTGAGATTTGTGCAGCGGCTCCAACTTCAAAAATACAAACCAAATTGGAGGGGGTCAAAGATTCAGCAGGATCAAGATGTATCTTCTCAAGATATCTCCACGAAATTCTAGCCGCGTCGTAGATACTATCCAGTGGGGTCATAGATTTTACTGAAAATCTAATTCCAAGTCTGTCGATTTGAAACGATTGGCCAACACTGAGGATTAATCCATCAAAGTCGTCAGTCAAATCATTAACACGCTGAGAGATTGCATCAGCAATTTTTCGATTGTCGAGATCTCTAGTAGAAGTCAATGCAAGTCTAATTTTTGTACATATTGGTAAGTCAGTTGAGATTTCTTCGAGTAGAACATCGCAGTCATCTTTACCGGATATTTCTTTGAAGACTCTGTAATCTAGAATTATCAAATCCTTTGGCACATTTGAAGATACACGAACATCAGCTAGCATAGATTTGCTACCAAATGTTATTCGATAGGGTCCATCACTGATTGTTCCTATTTTGTCCGACACAAAACAAAGTCCTTTTTGATTTAGTCCTTGTTTTGCTTTCAGATTCACAATGCAACCTCCTCAGTAGACTCGAGTTTCGTACAGTTCTGTTGCAACTGATTTTGATCCGTAAAACACCTCGACACGCAAAGTTGCTTTTCCCTTCACATCGGTCATCGGAATCAGTTTTAATTCCAGCAGCTTGTCGGATTTCGGTGATAGGTCATGTCGCTCATTGGTTACCTCAGACACCCCTTCGGATGTTACAAGGGATGCTACGACCCTAACGCTAACAATTGTTGCACTGGGATTATTGACCCGAATTGTGTAATTAAATGCTTTACCAGCGATAATGTTGTTTGGTACTTCACCCAGCTCAACATTCACACGCAAGTCTTCAGAAGTAAGAGGTCTACCTTTTGGCCATCGAGTTATACGACCAAGTTCTAGCAGCCGAGAGAGAGAAGTCTTCAACTCACGAACTTGAAGCGATAAGTTCGATGCGGCTTCACCCATATCGAATACACCATCATGATTTTCGTAATAGGCTAGAACTTTTCTATCAGCTTCAATTAAATCACTAACCCCTTCCAGTATTTTGAGGATAGCTTGTGGCAATTCATGAGCTTCTAGTAAAGAGTAGTATTTCCCCTCATCAACAGAATCTGCAATCATGCGAAATGAAACTTCAACAAGTGGATTACATCCGCAAACGAAGACGAACACTGTACTACCAAAATCTAACCTGAACTGGCGAACCTCCTCTATAGAATCATGCCCCTTTGGGCAACCATCCGGAAAATAATCATCGCCTATAGAATTGTACTTCTTCCCATGCGGCGGTGCATCACCCACCAATAGCATCACTTTATAGGAATCCTTCGCCCAAGATAATTTAGTTCGTGCATCAAAAAGACCATCAGCTACAGCTTCAGGTGTATCGCCGCCTTCAGAAGGACGCAGGTCAGCAATGAGCTTTTGTACTCTCTTAACATTGTCAGTGAAATCAAAGACCTTTGTGACATATGTCCTATCTTGAGGGGGATGGTCACGATAAGATACAACTCCAAATCGGATTTCGAGTTCTTTAGTACGTGAAGTGATGTGACCAACGATTTCAGAAAGACTATCTTTGACAGCTCGAATATCATCTTTCATTGAACCGGTTGTGTCTACTACAAATGCTACATCCATTTTTGTCGGTGGCAGTCGTATCCGCTCCTAGAGGATTATCTTCCATGACCAATTAAGCCTTTGCCGCGGAACTAAGCATAGAACATTTTAAGGGTCGTGTTTCACGAGAAGGATATGCCAGACCTAAGTGATACCGACCTTCATCTTCTCTTTGAATTCGAAGGAAACCTAGTTCTAGAAGGATATCTCAATAGAATTCATGCTCCACTGATTGTTGAAGAAATCAAATTCAAGCTTCCCATAGATTCTAGAACTGCGTTGATGCGTTCGGAGATGCAAATCACTCTCGGTATATCGAAAGGGAATGCAAAGCCAACAACTGATGTTAAGAAAGGAGATATCGCTTACATGCCACTTGGTGATGCACTCTGTATTTACCTTGATGATCAGCATACATATAGCAAAGTGAACATACTCGGAAAGATAACATCCTCTGACGAGCAACTCGTATTATTGAAGAATGTACGGAGAGGAAGCTCTGTCCATATCAAAGTGAATGATTGAAACTCAGATCCTTTGCAAACTCTTAATGAGATCTTCATGCTCATCGATTTCAATTTCAGAGGGATCCACAATCATCCCTGCCTCATTTGTGATGATTACTACTTCGATTCCATCATGCTTTACACGTTTGATACCATTACTGGAGAGAGCTCGTACTCTTAGTTGAGTAGTATTGAATTCAGTTTTGTTTTCCATCTCTACTGCTTGGACATCTCGTCGAAGTTTGGCTCTTGTAATCCTTAGCTGCTCTTTTAGTTCTGCTACTTGAACTTGAAGATCTTTACGTTCATCGCTCTCTTGTGAAAGCTGGATTCGCATCTCATCATGTTGTTTCTTTGATACAAACTCTTTGGAACGATCAATCCACGTAATGGTGGTCCCATCAAATTTCCGGATTGTATCAACCTGGCCTAGTGCTTTTAGTACAGCAATAACATCGTAAACTCGCCGCTTGGGGGAATCCAACCTCTCAGCTAGTGTGTCACTCTTAATTCCATCATCTCCACACTCTTGGAGAATCCTAACTGACTCCTGAGCCAAATCTACTAGCTTCAACAATGCACCCCACTGAAATCCGGCGGCTGCTCGAAAGAGCACTCTTCCGTTATACTGATAGCATCACATATTTAGGTCTTTGTATTGCTCTCAGCTATAGTGCGATTTTCCGAATGGTTTAACGGAAGATACACACTACGATTTTTAGAAAGCAGAATTACCTTTAATCAATTCTAGTAAAACCACCCAACTAATTCAGAGAAATTCTAAGTTATCTTTCGAAAAAATGGAGACAAAAATACAAAAAATATCGAAGGCAAATTTGAAAATTGAAGTATTTGACGGAACCAACAATTTCTTAACGCGCCTCAGAGGACTGCGAACACAGGAACCCACACTCACGAGGAGTGGAGCTGATTATGAGTAAAAAGAAAGTCATTATCATGGGCGCAGCCGGAAGAGATTTCCAGAACTTCAATGTCTATTTCCGAGACAATGAAGACTATGATGTTGTCGCCTTTACAGCAGAGCAAATTCCTGGAATCGGTGATCGAATGTATCCACCCGAACTTTCAGGTCCTCTTTATCCAAAGGGTATCCAAATATATCCTGAAGAGAAGTTGCCCGAACTCATCAAGAAATTTGATGTTGAGCAATGCATTCTTGCATACTCCGACCTACCATATGAAACGGTTGGTCACAAAATCGCATGGGTAAATCAGCTTGGTCCAGATATTCGATTCATGGGCCCAAGAAACACCTCTATCAAGAGTAAGAAACCAGTCGTCGCAATTTGTGCTGTTCGTACTGGATGTGGCAAGAGCCAGACATCAAGACGAGTGAATCAGATTCTAGTTGATATGGGTCTTAAACCAGTCAATATCCGACATCCAATGCCTTACGATCCAGACCTAACCTCACAGATTGCTCAGAGATATGCTACTCTGGAGGACTTAGACAAGTACAGATGTACAATCGAGGAGCGCGAAGAGTATGAACCAATGATCAACATGGGTGTCATTCTCTATGCTGGAGTTGATTACGGTAAGATTATCGAGCAGGCAGAAAAGGAAGCAGATGTCATCACTTGGGATGGTGGTAACAACGACTTCTCATTCTACAACCCAGACCTTCTTATTACAATTGTCGATCCTCACAGACCCGGACATGAGATATCATACTATCCTGGTGAAACAAATCTCAGAATGGCAGATGTTGTTATAATCAATAAAATTGATACTGCAGACTATGAGGATATTGAAGAAGTCAGAGAGAATATCATGGCAGTCAATCCAACCGCAATCATAATTGACGCGGCATCACCACTTGGTATCGAGAATATGGAGTCAATTCGTGGGAAGCGTGTAATTGTTGTGGAAGATGGCCCAACTGTTACTCATGGAGATATGCCCTACGGAGCAGGATTCATTGCAGCACGAAAAGCAGGGGCAATCATCGTGGATCCACGACCATTCGCAGTAGGCAGCATTGAAGATACCTTTGAGAAGTACTACCATCTGGAGAATGTTCTCCCCGCAATGGGCTATGGCAAGAAACAGATGGAGGAGCTTCAAGAAACAATCAACAAGGCAGATGTTGATGCGATTGTCATTGGTACTCCAATTGACCTGAAGCGCGTCATCAAAATTAGCAAACCAAGTGTCAGAGTTAAATACGACCTACAAGAGATTGGTAAGCCAGATCTTGAAGATGTTCTGAAAGAGTTTGTAAAGAAACACAATCTCAAGTAGAATAGACTGGGGGATAATTCCCCCAGAGTTATCTTTTTTCAATCTAATTTACTTATTCAAATCACTCTCAAATTATCGAGAGAAGATGACACCGAACTTCCCTGATTACGTGAACTTAGATCCCGATAGAGGACTGATTGGAAGATATAGGTCAACGCACTGAATAGAAAAGCAGTAACTACAGATCCTATCACTAACTGATCATAAGTTGGTACACCAGTGAAATATGCAACACCACTAACGATTATGCTGAAGATAAAAACTACAATGTTCATCAGTATAAAGCTGCCAAATACATGAAAGAAATTGCCACTTGTTAGTTCCCAAGATTTCTTGAAAGAGTCTATTGCTGAAAGGTCAGTGTCAATCACGATTGCCAGTGTTGGAGCAAATCGGGTATTGAAGTAGATTATGAATATTCCACCTACTACAAAGAGAACCATTGCTACCATGAGCATCTCCATTGCTTCGGAAGGAAAGACGGGATTTAGAGGGTCAATGAACTCAATGGGGCCAATCGCTTCCATTGCTTGAAATGTATATGCTGATGCGGGTATAATTGCAATCGCAGCAACAAACGTCAGCACTAATTGAACAATTATGAAGTTTAAAACTCGACTAATGGAATGTGAGAAACTAGCACCAACATCACCGCCAGTTCCTCCGTACTCATCAAGAGTGAATTTGATTGCGGCACCATAGAGTATTGCATTAAGAACAAACGCAAAGATTGCAAATCCCAGTGATACGATTAACAGAGTGGGTTCTGCAGTGAAAAAGAAAAGATTCACCACAAAGGCGAGAGGGTCTGCACCCAAAGTTCCTACAGTGTCAAACATCAAAACAAGAATTGCATATGAAGTAATAACACATGCCGCTGCGATAAAACCAACAATTGCTAGATATCGCACTATATTTCGAGTCCACAGTGAAATTGTCTTCGTAACTATTCCTGTAGCACCAAGAGTGTAATCCTCACTTCCTGATTGAGAGATATCACTTCCAAGTTCATCTTCAAACGCCAATCGAATTCCTCCGTATTGTATAATACTTCCTACCTTTCGTTATATTTGCTCCGCATCAAAATAAAATGTGGACCGGGCCTTATAGCCCGGTTCTTCAATCATTACGCTGGTTTTGGCCTGCTATCGATGATGTCCATGAACTTCATTCCACCAGCCTTCTCTACGAGCTCCTCAAAGCCTATGATAAAGACCTTTGGAGTAATTTCGGTATTTTTCTTTGTTAGTTGCTGAAGTTCCAAAATCAATGATGAATAGTCAGCATTCACCGGACCCTTTGGAGCGACATAGAGATTAAGCACATCCATGCTGTACGGATCAGCCATATTTTCCTTGGCTACTTCAATCTGAAGTTCCTCAATCTCAGGCATTGCTATCAAGTCAGAACGAAGTGCTGTGAGATTAACAGTAGCCCCCTTGATCTTCTTCTCTGCGAGACCCATTATTTCTATCTGAGCTTCTGCATCATTCGTACGTCCAACATCCCAGAAGAAGGGACCATCTAATCCACAGATTGGACATTTGCCTCTTTCTTGGTGCGAAGCAACATCTCCTAGTAAGAAGCCTTCAAACACCGTTCCGGTACTATCTAGATGGAATAGGCACATGTGACCTGGTTCATCATCACCGACAAAATCATATGTTCCATCATTATTGAGTTTAACAAGTTCAAAGGATAGCATCAGAGGGGAAACATTGTGATAGGGTCCTGCATGAGTACACTGCACCGCAAAAGACACCTTACTCTCTGAAGAAGCGTATCCTCCAACTGCAAGTACTTCCTTAGTCCCTTTCTCTTCAAGGATTTCAATGATATCATTTACAACAGGTTCGTAGATTTTTTCACCTGCAAGAAGTGTGATTACTTTCTCTGGAGCTTTGTAATCTTTAGCATCTTTCATTGCTCTAAAGAACCGATTTCTGAGAAAACTAGGCATACCAGTAAATCCATTGGCACCGAATGACCCAGCAATTTCCACAAGTTTGTCACTGGGTATTGCACCACCCCCACTGGTAGCAATATAGAATTTGGACATCTGTCGAAGACCCAAATTGACCGCATGCCAGCCGAGATGAGGTGCATAGGGAAATAGGTTCATGCTATTCATTTCCCACCCTTTCTGAACCCACGGGTCAACAGGCAATTGCCCAGCTTTTACACAGTTCTTAGCCAATAGATCCCAATCATAACGAGTCAAGAATACAGGTGATGGAAGACCTGACGCACGTCCAGAACTTAACCAGAATTGGAGAGGTGCAAATTGTTCCTTTGCACGTTCAGCTAGTCTAGCCATTGCGGCTTTTTTGCCTATTCCAAGTTTGACCTTAGCACCATTATTCCTGATGAATTTAGCAAGTTCTGTATGACCTGATTCATTACAATACTTCATGAGGTTGCCAATTGACTCGGAGGCTTCTCGCGGTTGTCCATCCACCTCAGAGGGGTTGATCACGAATTTTGGGATATTCTCTTTGTAATCGATTTTCTTGACAAGGGGAATATTGTATTTCGCCCAATCTTCGATACATGTGATGTTGAAGGGATCAACGTTATTATCTTTGAAGAGACGTCGATAGTATGCATGATTTGGCCAGACTTGATATCGAATAAAAGCCCGGAACTTTTTATCTTGCATCTCCTTGATTTCTCTATGGTTAGTGCGTTTGAGTTCTTGGAATGTGAAAGTGGTCTTAGTCATTCAACAACCTCCAATATTTTTCCAATGCTATCTAAAAAATATCCAACATAATAGTGTTGCGAACCGCTTGTAAGGAAATACACGCCTTTAAGATTACACTGTAGAAAGCCATAATAGTCCAAATCATAGAGAACAAATAGTTCAGTTTGAACGGTCATGGAGTGTATCAACATTGTCAGAAGTTGACGAAAAACTACAGAAAGGCATCATAGAGTTAGACAAGGGCAATGACAAGAAAGCTTTCAGCTTCTTTAAGGAGGTTTTTGAAGACCGGCAAGAGAAACTTTTGAAGAAGGTCCAAGATAATCCGAAGTCTCCAACACTTATGTTGGATGCACTCTATATGATTCATGCCTTGGTATGGCTACGAGTAGCTGAAGCTGGTAAGGATAAGAAACATAGTGTAGAACTTCTTGGGAAAGCTGTTGGTACAGTTGAATCCGCAAGATCTGCATTAGGACCCTTAGTGACAGGTCTAGCACAGTGGGCTAAGGAAAAGAACATTACTCAAGTTCGAAATAAGGCATTAGGTCTTCTAGCAGCAACAAAGGATCTTGAAGATATGGCGAAGAAGGCACTAGAAGCAAGTCGTAAGATGGATAGATGAATCACCTATCATTCATATGACGATTCCATTTTTCTGCAGGAAATCGCTTTTCCATGATTTCCAATTCTGATAAAATACTTGATTCCAAATCTATGTTGTAATGATTTGCTAGTTGGGCAAAGAGATTAAACACTTGAGCAAACTCTCTATGGAGTTCATCCTTGTTAGGGGCGTTATGACCAAGGCCAATGACTTTGTAACCCTCATCAACCGTGATGTGTCGAGATATTTCTCCCAACTCTTCTATAAGATGTGCAAAAACTAATGATGCGGGAAATTTATTCCATCCACGAGCTTTGTCAAAAGTATCTAGTTTCTGTTGGAGATCTTTCAGATGCATCTAAATCATCCTCTTCATAATTTGCAACACTTGAGCTCGCGCCTGATCAAGTGCTGTAGTAGGGGGATTCTCCATCAATCCTATCTTTGTGGATTCAGGCAGAGGTTCTCCACCGAGGAACATTGCTTCACTTAGAATATTCATCATTTCAACTGGAGGAAGAACAGCACACACAAGTTTAGTTCCAACCTTCACATTTGGTAGATTCGTAACTATTTTCCAAATACGCATACCATCGGTGCAACGACATTCGGTGAGATTCTTTGATTCAGGTACGTGTTGTGTTTGGCTTATCTCGACCGCTAGTAGGTCAACTGCACGACCAGGTTCATCATCGTAGGTCTTCAATTTATGTTGAAAACCATCTATTATTCGGAAAGAGTAATAGGCTTCAGCAAGGATGAGCGCTTCTTTTGTTGTTGCAGCAGAATAGCCTGTGGATTTCTTTGCACTATCAATTATCTGTCTAAAACCAGCAAGACTTGATACAATTTTGTTTGTAGCTTCAAGATCAGCAACTTGGTCTGCTGGAAGATACGAGTATTTCACTTCGTAAAGCAGACTTCCAGCTTGTTGTAGAATTTCAACAAGCTTTGAATATTCGATGTGAAACTTCAACTTGCGATTGTTGACTATTTCGTTCAGTCTACGAAGAGCATCTTCCAGAACTATTATCCTTGCATCCTTAGCGGTATCCAAAGAACTCACCACTTTTCTCAAGTTTACTCTCTTGATAAATCTCACCACTGGAATAGGAGGCCACACGAAGTTCTATAAAGACACGTGCAGTATTCGACAATACAAACAGGAGGAGATATGCGCCTTGATTCAAGCTGTCTACATATTGGTCGCTGATAGCGGTTTGTGCGTACTTGATCGCAAGTACGGAGAAGCAGATATGGACCCGAACTTGATTAGTGGATTCCTGACTGCGCTGATTCAGTTTGGTCGTGAACTGAGTGATGGAAACCGAGTTCACGTTATTGATTTTGGAGCATTTGACATCTGTTTATCACTCAAGGATAATGTTATTGTAGCAGCTACAGTTGACAAGGTAGATGATGGGAATGCTGCAATGGCTGTTCTTAGTGAAGTAAATAATTCTTTTACACATGACTATGGTAGCATGCTAGCAGAATGGGATGGCAATCTGGAGCCATTCGAAAGATTCTATCAAAAGCTAGATAATATCACAAAGAATGGTCGAGCCTCTGAAACAAAAATAGTTGTACCAGTACTGAAAGGGAAGGTTTCGCCAATGCTTGTTCGGCTTGGGCAAATGACACAAGAAACTTTTGATGTTGCAAAGATGTGTCAAGGGAAACTAACTACTCGTGATATTGCAGACCAGTTAGGGCATCACATGAAAGAGGTTCAGAAATCACTCAATACACTTGAAGACATGAAGATACTCGAGTGGAAGGAAATCGGATAGCATCATTCACACTAAATACTTGATTCAGTATGTTAGCCAGTCTGACCCCATTCATTTCCAGTTGCTATTAAGATCAAACCAATTACGATAAGTCCTGGAGCAATAACACCAGGAATAGCTACTGAATTGCTAAACAATACTTCTGCCATTGGATATCGAATTGAGTGAATTACTCTTCCCGCAAATAGGACAAAGAATCCTAATCCTAACAATAGATTGGATCTCCGTAGTTTCCCTCCAGATTGCCATGCAAGATACCAGAAGAGTAACGGAATGAAGAGTGCGTAGATAGCACCGGCTCCACCAGATAAGAGACCTCTAGTAGTTGTATCGAGAGTTACAAAGCCCAATATTATGGCAATGATTACAGCGGGAATTGCAAATCCAATCTCCGCCCATCGTTTACCGAATATCATGAAACCAGCAGTTGCGGATAATGTTGCTAGAGCAATCCATTGAATGAAAGAACCTGCCATCAACCAGAAAGGTGATGTTCCCAAGAAGGGTGTGAGTCCAGATGCAAGACTTTGTGGATCTGCATAGAAATCCCCAACAAAGTAAAAGCAGCGACCGACAGCAAGTAGAAGGAAGAACATAGCCATTGCAAACTGGAAGGGGTTTCTAGTATTTCTCCATCTAAAGAATAACAAGAAAATAAAGAGGAAAAAGTAATACCCTACTACGAGAAACCAAAGTCCCGCATGTACTTCTCGTATTATCATATCTATAGTTTGCATCATGGAAATCGGTCCATCCTAATCCTTCTAATAAAAATTAGATTGCGCGCCAACAAATAAAGCTATTCCGCGGCACTTCTACTCGCGCTATACGCCCAGACAATCCCTATATTCGCTCTTGATGCTCACAATTATGGTGTTAGATGACTTCAGGACCTACTTGGAAACTTGTCAACGGTGATTCGAGCATTGAAGAGTTCATTGACATACGACGGATCGTAGGAAATCAAGTAATCAGGGCATATCTTCTCAGTGATATAATAGATTCCCGAAGAGTGGAAAAAATACCTGGAAAACTACGAGGCCCAAGGAACGAATTCAAAGATTTTGCGAAATTCCTTATTATCAAAATGAATGATGGAAAATCAGAATTCAAAATACTTGCAGAAGCAGGAGTATATGAGAATCTGAGAATTGTGGGTACAGACTCTGAAGAACTGGCAAAGAAATCCCGAGATGAGGTAATCAAGATATTTACTGATGCACTTGAAGATCCAGAACTCAACGATACCAAACTGATACTTAGTAATGATTCAGAAGTAAGGTGATATTAAGCGGAGGGTGAAGGAATGTTCGAACGATATGCTAAATGTCCAGTATGCGAAAAAAGAACTGTTCTCAGAGTTCCTCCAGATGTCATAAAGAAAGCATCACGTTTTCCATTTACTGTAAAGGTCAAACATGAAGACCACTATTTCTACATCAATCTGGATAGTCAGGCTTGGATTACAGATATCTTGCATCCCGAACTCGTGGAGTGATTCATCCAATATACATATCGGATGGATTCTCACCGTCCTCATCTACTTCGGACTTCCGTGCAATCTCTTTTCGCGCCCACTCGATAAATTCAATGACCTTAGTGATATGTGGGGTCATAATATCAAGATCAACATTGATTCCGATCAAGTCTATCAGTTTCTCAAGGATAGCCCTTGCAGCACGATAATCACCTTTGATAACACCAAGGGTCTCTCCAAGAATGCATGCTCCATCCATGTTATACATAGAGGCCGCCCATGCAGGTATGACCCCGTTTGCACCTACAATTGCTCCTTCCTCTGTTACTACAGCATGTGGAGAATCTGAAATCAGGGCCAACAGATCCTCTGAATTTGCAGAAACGTAGATACGAGGTTCATTGGGATATGATTTGAAGTACTCTTCATAGTCTTGTTCGTAGGCTGCAAGTGAATACAAAATAGACACACCAAGGTTTTCAAATTCCTTTGATACGAAATCAGCATATTCATAGACACCTGAACTCGTGGATGGTTGAAAATCAGCAGTAAGAAAAAGAAGATCATGGGGTTCATCAGGTGCAGCTCGATACAGATGTATCGTAGTCTTTGGAATTGCAGCAATTCCCTGTTTCACAATAACACGAGGGGGAAAATCTTTACTAAATAGGTCCATTAGATGCTCTGCACGAAGAATCTGAGATAGGGTCTCTATTGCTATTTTGCCCACATTAGCTATTCCAGGAAGAGCAACTATAGCAATTGGAGACTTCAGAGACTCTGACCCCAGTTCCATGAATCTACGTGCATACATGCGTTATAATTACATTACTAACCATTTGGCCCTATCGGTTAGAGGCGATAGAATCGTTTTGTATTCATTGTAGTGGTTTCACCAATAGTTTCTTTGGTTTGATCAAGTATTTTTCCTAATGCTTCACAGCCATATTGAATATTTGCAGGTTCATTTCTGTCGGAGGTTGGAGATAGGTAGGGACCATCTGTTTCAAGAAGAATCTGCTCTAGAGGGAGTATTTTTGCAGATTGAACTCTATTTCTGTACTTCGAGAAGTTTGCAGGTAGGGTAATGTACCAACCATTATCAGCAACACGTTGTGCAATGGTTGAATCCCCATCGAAGCAATGCATAAGCACATCACCAGAGAACTGTGCTTCTAGCATCTCGGATGCCCGTGCCTCAGCTTTTCGTGAATGAATCACTATTGGCAAGTTCAATTCAGACGCCAGTTCAATGAATTTTGAAAAGATTGGTTCTTGAGCTTCTCGTGCTCGGGGCTCTTTCACCCAATGATAATCGAGACCTACCTCACCAACTGCAACAATATCAGTAGAATATTTTCGTGTAAGCCCAATTATTTGATCAGCCTCTTGCTGAGTCACTTGCGAAGCTGAACAACCTGCAGAATGAAAGATAAAATCCTTGTATTTCTCTATGATACCAAGAGTCATCCTAAATGATGCAGGGCTAATAGAGGAGGTCACCATTCCCACCAGACCAGCCTCGCGAGCACGTTGAATGACTCGTTCACGATCATTCTTGAAGTGCTTCATATCTATGTGTGTATGAGCATCAAACATCTGCATGGACATATACTCCAGGTAATACATCTAGACGAGACTCCTTTAATTATCGTTTGTTGTGGAACATAATTGGGACCGACTATGTCAGACGATGTTAATGAGCGTCTACGTGAGAAGACTATGCAGATTGTTTCGTTGAACCAGAAGATGGAAGCTCTTCAAGCTCAACTTAGTGGTTCTCAGAGAAGAGCGAATCAGTTAGGTACCCACGTTGCAGAGCTCGAACAGGCTTTGACAACAAAAGAGTCCGAAATACAGATGCTTGAGAGCCAACTCTCTCGGACAAAGGGAGCACTAGACACTGTCGGAAAAGAGATGCAGGGAATAAAAGCTGAGCAGACCCAATTATTAGCTAAAAAGAGACCTGAAGCTGTTGGAACATCATTGAAAGATGAACTGACTCTAGCTGAAATGACAATTGGTAGACTAAGAGAAGACTTGAAGCAATTCTCCCATGCAGCAACCGCAGTCCTCAATCAAGAGGAGGGAGCACTGGAATCCCTGAAGAATGTCCTCCTAGAAGTAGGGGATCCCAAATATCGAATTTTGAATATGGTGCTCAATAAGAAATCTGTTCGAATTGAAGAGATAGCTTCCAGTCTTGTAATCGATATGACTGAAGCCCTCAAACACGTTGATGCTCTGCAAGCTGCAGGAGAAGTGCAAATCCGCGATGGAAATACGATACTTCCTGCACAAAAGTATCTTGAACTCAAAGTTCCAAAGGATAGATGGCTAACCATAGAACCCGTGGAAGTATTCCAGGAGCTAGAGGAATTCGTTGGAAAAACTGATGATATCGCGAGTATCGTCAGTGCCATGGAAGCAGCAGTTGAAATAATCGAACAAAAACTTGCCAGAAGTGGAGCATTAATTTTTGAGATACGAAGGACAGCAGACAGTTGGAAGAAGCAACCGGGAAATGTAGAAGAACTTCAATATACAATTAAAGACTGGAAAGGCCGTGCTCAGGCTCTTGGTTAGTCTTTCTTGGTACCATTTTTGTTTTCTTTGATAGCATCTCGAACATATGCCCCAAAATCAGATGTTTCTCCATCTCGTTGTACTCTGATCTTTGGACCTTCACCTTTGATTTGTCGCTCAATATACATTACATCAATCTGTGTGATGGTCTGACGGAATCCTCTGTATACAATCAAGTAGAGGAGGATTTCTTGCACTCGATTACCGATATGAGGTTCGGTTTTC
>SDNZ01000060.1 GCA_004524565.1 Candidatus Thorarchaeota archaeon | reverse complement strand
ATGCAGGAATACTCAATCCGACATCATCTAATGATGGGTATGTTGCCAATTGGTTGTATATACCATCCGCAGCACAAAATATCACTAGTCGTCATCCAACGATGAAAGACTTTCACATTAACGATACAGTTACAGAGAGATCTGCGAATTGGGCAACAACATCAACAGCAGTTATGACTAATATTGAACCTTATTGCAATACTTTTGTTTTATTAAGTAATTCCTCAAATCCGTTTTTTGTCACCGGATTTGCTATTGACCCGGTCTTACGCGGAGGTCGTATTGTCCAGCTACCTGGAGATGGTTATTCAATTCCAACAGATTTTGAATCTATTATTGTAGACTCTGTTGAATGGCTGATACCCCGACCAAAGGGTCGCATTGTATTTGACTATACCCATCAACCACGAATTGGAATTGACAGCTGGGATTCTAGTTACGTAACAGTCAATATTGCTCCAAATATTTTTGAACAATTCAGAAACCTCGCAGTGAATACATCGTACACCTTTGATAAGTTGTATCCGCTATCCACAGGCAATATCACTGCTGCACGGTTGGCTCCTTATGATCTTCTCATCATGGCTTGGCCAGATATAAATTACACATCTGATGAGGCTACGGTCTTAGACGAATGGGTCAATGGTGGAGGTAGTCTTCTAGTCTTAGGTGACAGAACCGGATTAGGGTGGCCAAATAACTACGGTGACGAAACTCTCAATATGGTGTTACAGAATTTCGATATGAGCTTAGGTACAACTAACGATTTGGCTTATGAAGTAATGACTCCCGGTACACATGTCACCCTTGAAAGTTGCACAGGACTGTCTGTGGGTCCTCATAACTATCTAAGTGTACTTGGAAATGCTACAACTATCTGGTTCGATGGAACTGATCCCGTGGTTGCTGGTCAAGAATACGGTGCGGGTAGGGCAATCCTTTCAGGAGACATGAACATCTTTGATAATGGTGCATTGGGTCTAACTAGCAACAGACGTTTTGCGTTTAATGTTCTGAACTGGTTGACTGCAAGAGATGCAGAGATTCTTGTTTATACTGACTATCTAGGATGGGATGATGCCGTCTGTAAGGCTTTACGAGATTTAGGACTTTCATATCAATTCTTTTCGGACCGTACATATTTGCAAGACCACATTGATTCGAAGGATTGGGATCTCCTTATCTATAATTGTGTCAATTTCGGTACGGAATTACTTAGACTGGATGAACTCTACGCATTCGTTGATGATGGTGGGAGGTTACTCATGACCTACTGGGATTTTGATGATGTATCAACACATCCTCTATGGTCAAAGTTAGGCGTGGAATTTGCTTCCACCCTTACTGGGTCTCCAACAATGTATATCTGGGATGCTACTCATCCTATCTTCACAGAACCAAACGATCACAGCGCGGCAAACTTCACATCTGGAACTACCTTTATGGATGATGGAGATGAGGTAACAGCTAAAGCTGGATATATTGCACTCGCCGGAACCACTGCTGATGTTCAAGATGGTAAAGCTGCTATTGTTGTAAGTCCTGACAAACAGACTCTCATCAATGCCTTTGTAATTGACAACTTCAATTCTGATGAGGATGACTCTACCTATATGGACTCGGTTGAACTCTGGGAAAATGAGATTACCTTCATGCTAACACCTGTTAGTGGCCTTCCATTCAACCTAGATCCCATGACTCTTCTCATAATTGGTGGAGCTGCACTGGGGTTGATAATAATCCTGGCCCTTGTAATGCGTCGTCGTGGTGGTGGCGGTTCTAAACCAAAGCCTAAACCTAAGAAGACAACAAAGAAGAAGTAATCCAATTAGAGAAGCCTGTAAGGGCTTCTCTTTCTCTATTTTTTATTTCAATAACTGGGACAATTATATAGAGGTTAATTCAATCCAGGATTGGAGTCACCAAATATGACTTGGAAAGAACATATACGCAATATTGGTGATATACAAACAGATAAACCTCCTACTCCTCGTTTATTCGAAGTTATTCGCTATATGCTTGACAAACCTATTGCAATACCTCGTCTTATCCTTGAAGAATACATTGGGGAAAGAATTGAGGATGCCTGGAATGCTGTTTTGGTCACTTTGGGTATTGAGGAAATGGAAGGCAAAGTATCAGAATGGAAAAATGTTCAATGGGTCGCACATACAGACGGTGAATCAATTCCGTACATTTCTTTTGCTACAATTAATATGGGCTAGCACTTACTCGATTCTATGCCTCGCTTTATACCGAGCAATTGCAGCGGCTCCCATTCTTCCAACACTCCGGTCAATATCCTCCTTTCGGATTCTGAGCATTGATGGTCTTCCATGACAACAATTGAATTTGCTTTTCGTTGTAGCAAGTTCGGTAATGATTTCTCGTATCTCCTCAGTATTGAGGGATTGACCTGCCCTTACTGCTGAGTGACACGCCGTGACTTTTACAAGGTCGTCTTTGAAAGTATCCACAGATTCTTTGCTACCTATATCCAATATTCTATCTACAAGTGTTAGGAGCTCTGTTTCTGATGCTACTCTGCCTAGAATCTCAGGAAGTGTTGAGATTGAAATCTCATTCCCTCCAAAACTCGTTATGGTAAAACCAATGCTTTCAAGGATATCTGCCACATCAACGATCTGCTCTGCATCCTTTGGACTTAGGCTCAAGATGAATGGTTCCAATAATTCTTCAACTGCTACTCTGTCTTGGGTCACTTCTGTTCTCAGTTGCTCATAGAGCACTCTCTCATGTGCTGCATGTTGATCGACAATAAGCAGTCCCTCTTCAGTTTCGATGAGTATGTAGAGATTATGTATCTGTCCAATAATCTTGACAACTCCGCCAAGAAAATCGACTTCAGAATCTTCTTTTCCTTCAACACTGGATGGTGCTAAGATTGTCTGTTCAACTAATAGTGCTGATTCTATCTGTTTTTGATGCGCCTGTTTAGAGGGAGCTTGAGATAGTTCTGAAATGCTTTCAACAGATATGGTTTCAATAGTTTCATCAAGGGAAGCTTGTAAGGTTACAGTTTCTAGAACGTCATCACTCTTTCCAAAAGCTTTTCGAACCGCTTCTTTGACAGCATCGCTTACTTTGTCAATATCTAGAATTCTTACTTCTCTCTTTGTTGGGTGCACATTGACATCTACCTTTGAGAGTTCCATTGAAATGTCCAGTGCGCATACAGGATATTGACCTTTCATCAATGTTGTAGAATATGCTGATTCAACCGCCTGACTTAGTCGCTCATCAGTGATAGGTCTCTTCAATATCGAAAAGTATTCTCGTGATCTATTACCTCTTGATACTGGAGGTGTCGCTACGAAACCAGAAATTTTGATATTTCCAGATGAGTAGTCTACAATGACTAATGATTTAGCAATATCAATTCCCCAGAGTGATGCAATTCTATCGCTTGCACTTTGATTAGGAGGACAATCGATTATCGTGTTTCCATCTCTTTGGAAACGGAATCCTATCTCAGGAAGGATTGCAGCTTGTTTCATCACAACTTCCTGAATTCTCTGAGATTCTACTCTCTCACTGGCAAGATGCTTACGACGAGCTGGAATATTCTTGAAAAGATCCGTCACCTCAATTGTTGTTCCCTTTGCTCTTGAGGTTTCTGTAACATTAGGGGCTTCTCCAAATCTGGCAATAAGAAGTGAACCTGTTTCTTCCTCTTCAGTTTGGGTTGTTATTTTGATATCAGCTACAGCTGAGATACTTGCGAGTGCTTCCCCTCTGAATCCATATGTGGATATCTCTTCAATGTCTTCTTTTGTGTTAATCTTACTTGTAGAATGACGCAGTAAGCAAATTGGACAATCCTCTCGCAATATTCCCGAACCATTGTCCGAAATCACGATTGAGTGTATTCCTCCCTCATTGATTGCTATATCTATCATAGTGGCTCCTGCGTCCAAGGAGTTCTCGATTAGTTCTTTGACAATGGACGAAGGATTCTCAATGACCTCTCCAGCTGATATTAAAGAAACTAAATCCTCTGCAAGGATACGTACCTTGCCCATTGAATCACCTCAGTCACGAGTGACAGAGTATTCTACAATACCGCCAACGATTGTCATTTCCACCGTGATATCCTTGATAGTTTCTGGCTTAACCTTGAGTATATCTTCTGAAAGAACAACAAAGTCTGCTCTTTTTCCAACGCTCAAACTACCAAGAGTATTCTCCTGAAATACAGAATATGCACTCTCCAGTGTATAACACCGGAGCGCCTCTTCTACTGTTAATCGCACTCTTTCGTTGTGATGAGTTGTTGCAGACCAGATTCCATAGAGTGGTCCATATGGCATACCATCTGATCCAAAGCACAATCGTGCTCCATTATCCAACGCAACTCGGAACATATTCATACCACGAACTGTCTCTTCATCCAGCCGTTCATCGTAAAGCCCCCCCTCTTGTTGCCACCTTCCCACAAAGTTTGGCTGCATTGAAAGGATTAGGCCCAGACTAACTGCACGTCGAATCTGATATTCATTGATTAATTCAGCATGTTCAATTCGATGTCTCTGGTCCCTTAGCATACTCTTGTCTTCGAGTCTTTCAAATGTTGATATGACCATCTCAATCGCCTCATCCCCAATGGCATGAGTGACGGTCTGGATATTGTACATTACTGCTTTCTCTATGATAGATGCATATTTGCTGGCAGACATCAATGCCATTCCTTTATTCTTGGGATTCACGAGATAGCCTTTAGAAACATGGGCTGTCATGGCACCAATTGATCCGTCTGTAAATATCTTGACTCCTCCAATCTTAACGAGAGGACTACCCATTCCAGATGTGAGACCAATGTCGGTCATCTGATTCATCTGCTCTACTGGTATGTTTAGAATCATTCGCGTTGAGAGCTGATCTCTTGTTTCAATTTCCCTGACGTAACGCAATGTGCCAACAGGTGCATTATCGACTGCAGCTGTAATCCCATTTTCATATGCAATTTTATTTCCTGCTATAATTCCCTCAAGCACCTTCTCCGGTCCAGGTCGTACCTGCTCCCAGATTTCGTCAATATCCTTCAGGACTCCCGTGGGGTGGCCTTTCCTATCTTTCTCCACTCCTTTTTGTTTCAGGTCTATTCCAAGTTTCTTAAGCCCAATGCTATTGACAGAAGCTAGATGACCACAAATCCTTGTAATCATAATTGGATGGTCATTGGTTACCTCATCAAGCTCTTTTCCAAGAATGTATCTCCTATCTTCCCATTCACTCTCATCCCAATTATATCCGAGAATCCATTCTCCTTTGGGATATCTGTCAACACTATCCTTCAGCTTCTGAATGACTTCTTCAGGCGATTTGACACTATCAAGCTGGACATGTGATTGTTTTATCCCTGAACTAGTTAGATGAGTGTGCGAATCAATGAATCCAGGAACTACTGTTTTCCCTCCAAGATCAATGACGCGTTTGGCAGTGGGTACTAAATCTAGAACCTCTTCTTCTTCTCCTATAGCTAAAATCTTGAAACTCTTGACAGCAAGAGCTGTAGCAGTTGGCCTCTGAGGGTCCATTGTAATTATGTTGCCATTAAAGACAACCAGGTCAGCTTCAATCTTCATCTTCGCACCCACACACTAGAATGACACGCAGATAGCATATCTTTCTTGTTATTAATCTGTTATTCTATTTTTCCAGAGAATTTAAGCATAAATTTAGCTGATATCATATCCTATTATTATTTATTAGCAAAGAATCCGCTTGATATTATTAGATAGATTATATTCACTAACGCCGCCGTATGCTGAATTCAGTCTGTCTGAAGCGCCACCGCATTTTGCGCTGGGTCATGCATGTACGGCTGCGTTGTGGAGATGATTATAATGCGGCCAATGCGATTATTCAACAAGACATTTACCTTGTTCATAGTGACATTGTTCGTAGTTTCCTTTGCACTGGCAGGTAACTCTGCAGCCATTCCACAGAATAATGCGGAATCTTCTGTTGAAACGAGTTATCTGACTAATCCCTCTCCTGTTAGCCACTCAGCCCCAGCGGCTCAAGGCACTAACGTGGATTGGTATACTGATGTTGGTAACTACAATGACACATGGACATGGTCCAATAACAATTGGATGTTTGGACCCAAGGCAAATTATGAGTTATTCTTCAATAATGGAACTCAAATAGATAGACTCGATTTTATTCCACTTGGTGAAGAAATTATCTGGAGAGTTAATGTACCAAAGAACGTTCTCAGAGGTGCGGGACTTCAGAATGTATACGTCAATGGTTGGTATATGACTCAAGATATGAACTTCAGTGCGAGTTTCAGCTTAGATTTTTACAATTATACCGTTCCAACATGGTCCACGTGGTCTTACAGTGAGAACTACACATCTGGATATTCAGCACCCCCATATGTATCAATCAACCAACCTGGATGTAATTTTACTAGCGATGAGGCTATGTATTATGTCACATTCAAGGTCACTTTCAATGTAGATACTCCGAAGGGGCTGTATAGTCCATACGCTACAATACATGATGATATTGGAAATAGCTATGATGTACGTTCAAGATACAGCACCGATACCATGATGTTTGAATATATCGCCATAGGAATTCCAATTACTGAAGCCTATTCATACACCTACCAAGGTGGATATACTCTTGAGAAGCGAGATCTTGCTGGTGATGTTATCTACAGTGTTAGTCGTGAAACTGATTTTATGATGCGCTTTAACATCACAGGTAATGATGATCTTGCTTATGCAGCATTGTGGACAATGTTCAATGGCAATATGCAGATTCCAGTAACAAAGACCGGAGAACACATCGAGATGGTCACAAAGACTGGTGGATGGGAATATGACCCAGTTCTTGAGACCTATTTCTACAATAGTTCAGCAGAATTCACAGTCCCCGAAATGGTCTGGGGTGAATATACAGTCTATGATAACTACTACTTTGGTTCCGATTACAGGTACCATGACTATCGCTATACCAGCTATAATATGACGACAGATAGTTGGGATGTTGTAACATACGAAACAATGGATGAAATGCGATTGATGTACATCTACAACTTCACATCTTTGTCCTGGGAAATAATCTATGGATTCACTTACTGGACATATCCTCTTGAATACTATCAACCTGATGTCAATCAAGAGCAAGTTTGGTACACTGAGCCTGTAGAGAATGCTCCTTTCATAATCTATGAGCTGAATGAAGGCTTAAGCAACGTCTATTCACAGGACGGAGTAGTAAGCGTTGAATTTGTTGGTCACTTTACCAATGATGCGCCAAAGGGTGCAATAGTTCACTTTAATGATAGAGTAGTGAGTACAGAAGGTTATGACTATGGTGTAAGTGCAGGTGACATAGCTGGTTCTTTGATGACTTGGCAAGAATACAACGCTGCAAAGGAAGTAGCGGTTGAATCACCTGTTACAATTGCTAAATTGCTCAGTGCTGATGACTCAAAGATCTATAGCTGGTTCTTCCCAGCAGACCCTGGTACACCCTTCGAGGTACAGGGACGTCTTCAGGGTGGGGCAGATCTCGCTGCAGATATTGATGGAGCTCTCTTTGAGATGAAATCATATGACAGCTTCTGGTCTGAGAACACTTATGGTTACACTGACATGTACTATGAGATTCTGGTTGATGCTGATGGAACCGTTACACTAACTTCTTACAACTATACTGCTATGCAAAACCTGACTTGGGGTTATCACTGGGAATGGGGCGAAATCCTCGTTACTGGTTGGCATTATGAATATAATGAGACCTCCGGTGATACAGAGTGGGTCTATGGTGATTACATGACCTATACTGATGAATGGGTTGAAGGTTGGTACTATGAATGGTACTACTATAATCAGAAAGATGGAGAATGGGTCACTTCAGCAGACTGGTACTATTATGGTATCAAATCAGAAATGACAAAGACTAATGTTGTCTTTGCTGAAGTTAGCAATATTTCCACATACACCCAAAATGGAGACCTCTACTACTCATTCCTTGTCAATCTGACTGACAGTATCAGCGAGATTACCCACTGGTGGGACTTCCAATTTGCAAACAACACTTGGGTCGAAGATCCATCCTCTGGAATGGGATTCCATGATATTGGTGTTTGGAGACCTGGTTGGATATACAGCCTTGATTACATGGGTGAAGACCTATACGTCGACATCTCATCTGAGATTGGAGTATACAATGGTGCAATACCTGGAATTGATGATTGGCTATCTGTTGAAGAGAGACCCTACATCACAATTAATGGTGTTGATTATCCAATTCGAGTTAGAGAGATTTCAGACCCCTACTCCTCATACTCTGAGACTAGAATTCTGTTCAATGACAATATGGGCTATTACTACGAACTTCTTAACGGTACAAAGATTAGCATTAAGAATGAGTGGGTTGCAAAGATCTATAATGTAACAGTTCCTGGTTATGGTTCTTTCATTTCTGCACAGAAAGACCCAATGTACTACGATGATACAGATAACTTCTGGCTATCATGGTGGGACATTGATGGTAATCTACATCAAGGTATAGACCATATGATGTGGTCATCCAATGTAATGGTTGAAGTTCTGGATGTATCTGAAGCAGAATACGCTGGATACTATATGCGGATCGGTGCCTGGGATGTACTTGAAGTTCAAGATTATCCTAGAAACGATCCAAGAACAGGCACAAATTATGTTCTCGATCTGGATGGCACTCGTTATGACCTGACCTATGATTATTACTATGGTGGTTACGAGATATTCTATGAAGGAGCATATCAGCATGCATCTCATGTATATGAGAGCATGAATGCTACCTACATGGGTTCTCCTGCCTTCGTTCCTGAATACTATGTAATGCAGGAACAATGGTTTACTGTTGATGGAAATTACGAGATGCCCTATCCAGGCGCAGAAGCTACCTGGAGCGGCGTATACTATACTAGCTCTCATTATGATGGAAAAGTTCCAACAATAAAAACAATTGAGGTTGATGATGTTAGTTACTTCTTAGGTGGAGACCCTGACACATCGTCTTGGTACGAGGGTGATTTCAATAATCATACTGGTTTCTGGGTCATTGTTGATTCAACTAACTATAGTCTTGATGGTAGAAAGATGTGGCATGCAAGTATCAATGGAACTTCCATTTGGCAACCAATGATCATTGGTGGAACTCTCGACTATGGAACATTTGATGGCTTGGCAATGGATTTCGAAGGTCAAATCATTACTCCCTACAATTACTATGTTGACTACTATTGGAACTCAACTTATAACTACGAATCCGATTGGAGAGTTGACTTCTATAATGGAACGATAATAAATTGCGAACCTCGCACTTTGTTTGAAGTCTATCTAGTTGATGCTAATGGCACCGAAGTATATACTTACAACACATATCCACACGAAGAATGGATCTCTGAGATGGAACAATACTATTACATTGAAGATCTAGATGGAGTGCGGTATTATGTCGACTCTTACAGAGAACGTCCGATGCTTGACGTTGTCATAGCAGAAGGGTGGGAAGTCTGGGATATTGATGGTACCGCCACTTTCCATTACTTTGTAAATGGAACAGAATACATTGAACCATACACAGGTGGTCATTGGGGAATTACTGCAATGGTGTTCACAAACAGCACCTATGCTGGAAAGTACTTCTTCCGCTATTCCGATCATGAGAACAGGGCATACAATATTACCTATCTGGGTAGTAATTACAATGTCACTTCTCATCATGACTACATGTACGAAATTGCTAGTGTTGAAGGCATGGCATATGTTTACAAACTAGCACCAATCGAGAGTGTTACCTTCAAGAATTTCAATGAGATCATTGTTGGAAACCCACGATGGGCAATGTGGGGGATGAAGAGTTGGGATGTTTCTGAAACAAACAACGCTTTAGACCTAGATGGTGATGCTTCAACCACAGATGACCAGTACTATGTTCTCTCTGAGTATCAATCAACAAATTCATACAACAACTCTTGGAGTAGATTATGGGTGAATCTTCAATGGGATCCCAATGGTACACTCTATGGAGATGAGATGAATACATACTCATGGATGGGCATTGAAACAAACACTTGGTCCTATGAGTGGCAAGACACCTACTACTGGTATCATGCTGGTGATTTCTCTCCAGTCAGTTCTGCTGAGTGGGATGGAATTAATTCAACTATCTTCAATGAAGATGGTACACCACGTGCTGGCTATTGGGATATTTCCCACATGGCTCGCAATGTCACCTGGGCAGATATCCTAGCTGAGGCAGAAGCTAATGGTTGGGACTGGTACTCTCAAGAAGAGCAGACATGGACTTGGTTGTCCTTTGGTGTTGGTCAAAATTACGGTGTTCAGGGTGAGCATGGCTGGTCATCAATGAATCTTCGTTATGAATACTCTGGATTAATGCTTTGGGAAGATTTGGATAACAATTCAATCCTTGAAGCCTACATGAACAATCCTGGTGATGGTGAACTATCACACTACTTCATCCCTGATTCAGTTGATAGCGTAAGCTTCGTTACTCCAGGTCGAGCATATGGCAATCTTGAGGAATCCGGCAGTCTATTACTGGGTTTGGAAGATGAGGTGACTTGGGGTGTTACTTTCCATGATGTAAATGGAACAACCTTCCCATTCAACACATATGCTTACTGGGACTGGTACAGCGGAGTAGTTACTGGAAGCGATCTCAGAACATTCGATGAGCGACCGACCAAGGTCAGTATCGATGAGATATCGTTCCTTGTACATTTCCAAGGTTTCATCAACACCACTGAAGGTGCAACTAGCAACTATGCATCAATGAAAGTTGACAATACTATTGGTCAATGGTATATCAACGGACAAGCAGGACATAGTGATCTTGTAAATCGTTCGCTAGCTCTCAATTATCTTGCAGATATTAGCACTTCTCAATTCAGATCTGGCAATTCTACTGTTACACAGGAAGAAACCGTTGTATCTAATAGATTCGAGATTGGTGATAATACTGCGAGATTTGCTGAGATGATCATGGGTGGTGTAACCTATGAATGGGCATACGACCCATACACTGCTTACAACGTTACCAGTCAGACAACACGGGCTAGCACTTTCAGTAGTGCGTATCAGTCTGATGATGGTAAGTCTGCCACATCATGGACATTCTCTAGCACCCAGTACTATGTGTCAATTGGATTCCCGGCTTGGGATGGATATTATGTCTATCAGGACCCAGTCTTTGTAGGCTACATCAGCAATGCTGGATCAACAGGCGTGCAGTTCAACTCGATGAGCATGTATCCTGAAGTACCAGCATCCGCTGACAGCGTCAGCATTGATGTTGACGTTCTAACAACTCTGGAAATTGATAGAGTCGACCTATACTACAGTACTGATGGATTCAACTTTGACAGACAAATTGGAATGTACGAGACCTATGATCATCACTATACAGGTTCAATCGAGCCATATCCAGAGAATACTCAGGTCTGGTACAAGGTTGTTGTCAAAACAATTTCATCAGGAACATTTGAATCCAATATTGAATCCTACATTGTAGGTGTTGGCTCTGTCGAACCCACAACTAGCGCCACAACCACAACAACTACCACAATATACACTGGTAATGGAGAAGGACTCTCCATTGAGGTTCTAATGATGATTGGTGGTATCGGTGTTGTCGTAGTGATACTAGGAATGATGGCTAAACGCCGCAAGTAGAACAAGAAAGAGGGGGTCAATCCCCTCTTCCTCTCTCTTTTTTTAAAATCGAATATCTATTTCTTCGGGACTTTTTCCCAATCTGCCAAGAATTTCTTGATGCCAATATCTGTCAACGGATGATTGACCATCTTATCAAGAACATCGGGTGGAATTGTTGCTATATCTGCTCCAATCAATGCAGCCTCATAAACGTGAATCGGGTGCCTGATACTAGCGACAATAATCTCAGTGTCAATACCATAGTTTGTATAGATCTGACCGATCCCTTCAACAATATCCATTCCTGTTTGACCAATATCATCAAGTCTCCCGATGAACGGTGAGACAAAAGTCGCACCTGCCTTTGCAGCTAGGAGCGCTTGATTGGGACTAAAGACTAAGGTCACATTTGTCTGAATTCCCTCTTCAGCACAGACCTTGACCGCCTTGAGACCCTCCCAAGTCATGGGTATCTTGATTGCGGCATTGTCAATCCATGTGTTGAGTTCACGGGCTTCTTTGAGCATTCCTTCAGCATCTTCACTGACCACTTCAAGACTGATCGGACCTTCAACAAAGGCTGCTATCTCATCTATGACCGTTCTGAAGTCGCGACCTTCTTTCGCAACTAGCGATGGATTTGTGGTTACACCATCTACCATTCCTCTTTCATGTGCTTTTCTGATTGCATCAACATTCGCAGTATCTATGAAGAATTTCAATTTTGTTTCTCTCCTCATTGGACCAAAATGTGGTCTTCACTAGTTATGTCTGAATCTTTTCACGATTTAAAACGTAGGGTTTGTTCATACGAATAATATACGAAGGACAGTTGCTATTCCATAGCTTTCTTGAAATCTCGAACTCTCTGTTCGATATCTGGAGCTTTGAAGACTGCAGAACCTGCGATGAAAAAGTCTGCTCCAGCTTTTCGAAGGTCTCCTACATTGTCAAGGGTCACTCCACCATCTACTGCTATTCTAACTTCTGGTTTCAAATCATCAAGAAGCACTCGCAAATCTGTTATCTTCTTCATAGTTGATGGAATAAAGCTCTGACCTCCGAATCCTGGGCACACACTCATTATAAGAACTGAATCAATCAGTTCAATCACTCCCTCTACTGTGGAAACTGGGGTTGCTGGATTCAGTGTTATTCCTGCTCGTGCTCCCTGGTCTATTATCATCTGTACGGTACGATAGATGTCATATGATGCTTCTATATGGGGATAGATGAGTTCCACCCCGGCATCAATGAATTTAGAAATGTACTCTCTTGGGTTTGTGATCATTAGGTGGGCATCTAAGGGAACATCTGTGATTGCTTTCATTTGCTTAGCTACCCAAGGTCCAAATGATATATTCGGAACGAAATGTCCATCCATGATGTCTAGATGAAAATAGTCTGCTCCTCCTTTCTCTGCAGCTTTGATATCATCTTCAAGATTTGCGAAGTTAGCCGCAAGAATGGATGGTGTAAGAAGAGGCTTCATTGTATGCGATGCCCACCGTTTCTCGTATTTAATCTTCTCTACTAATGACTTCTTGTCATTTAGTGTCCATGACCGAACTACTCTTTCATCATCAAGGCGTTATGTTCGTTGGAACTGCTAGCCCAGCATTGTGCAACAGTCCATTGTTTTTCAAGAAATATGTTAATTGCTCTGCCAACTTCATCCTGACTTCTAGCGTGGATTATGATACTCCTCTGTTGAAGTTGACTGATGAATTCTGGATTTTTGATAATGTCTTTAGCATTAATGCTTCCTTTCAGCTGAATCACCAAGTACAGTGTTGGATTTTCAGTCCTTTAATAGATTGGGAATTTGAAACCGTGCAAGCAACACCATTAATAGCAAAGCTAGTCCTTGAACCGTAATACTAATGATATGCGAACCAGTTGCCATCATAGCCAATCCATATCCGACTAAGGGCACTATTCCTACTCCCGCTGCAACTGCTCCTGCAACAATCCCTATTGCCTGATCGTTGGTAACATTCACAGCTACTGCACGTCCTCCACCTCTGATTTTGAACACTGCTGCTCCTACAGTCATTCCTAAGACATATCCGCAAGGAATCTGTATGATTGGCATTAGGAGTATCCAAGCTGAAATGGGTGCATTGAGCAAGAAGACAACATCAAGAGCAATCATGCTGAATGCATATGGGACCATCATGATTACGGTCTTACTTCTCAGTATCAATTTTGAACTAACTGGAAGACCTTCATGAATCGAGGCTCCCTGAGTATCGAACATCAGTACTGAAACTAGAGAGATGCCTCCGAACAGATTTGCATACTCGAGGGCAGTCAGTGCTGTGATACTTCTCATCGGTCCCTCTCCCCAATATTGAATCATTGGGTAGAGCATTACAACAAGGAATATTGGAACAGCAAAGATGAATGCAGAACCGATATTTCTCGTAGCAAGTTGAAGGTCTTTTCGGATCATCCCCATGAGAGGAGTCCTTGTTTCAACTTCGACCTCTTTCAAGAGACCTGGACTACTTGTTGAGATTCCTCCAAGAGTGATTGCTCGTAACGATTCACCACTTCTTTTGAAGGATAGTAGTGCAATTCCTGCGTAGAACGCAGTGCCCGCGATTGATGCCAAGAATGTTTCCAATGGCACGACAGTTGAGTATGGAATTGATGCTGCCAAAAATCCAAAGGAGAATGGAAATATCAATGCCAGGATGGTGAAGAAACCCTCTCCAGCAGTTGATGAGAGCGAGATGATGAAGCGAATCAGATCTGGAAGATAACTTCCAATACTGTATATGCTGATCATCCCTATGACTATTCCTAACGACGCTGCTACTCGAATGAATGCTGATGCTCTAGATTCATCTGTCTGATGGGTCTTCTTATGGAACCACTTTGATACTTTGATCAATGCTCCAATCGCAACAGACACAGTACTGGCACATGCTACTAAGGCAATCATTGCAACAATTGGTCCAAAGATAAGTAAACAACCTACTGGAAAGATGATAAGTGAAAGTAAAACCGGTGCGATGAATATTCTAACGAAAGTCATGAAGTTAAGTTGCTCAAGCTCTACTCTTGTCAGAGGTAGAATTGATGGTAAACTCATCGCCCCAGAGGTAAATAGACCTGATGTTGTCGTAAGATTGAGGAAGAAAATGACAACAAAGCTAAGTGTGAGATACACTGCAAATCCAACTGCTAGGGTCGCTTCTGGATTTGCAAAGTCAGGATCGAAGGCTGATGCTACAAGCGCTAGTACTGCAAGCATAATGAGAATCATTGATGAGAAGAAAATACTCATTCTGCTTTGAGATTTCAATGCTTTCGATATTTTCTCTGGATTTTCCTTTACTCTAGCAAGGTTTGCTGGGTTTGCCTCTAGAAACGATTGAAAGCGAACTTCCTGTGCAACAACTCCTGCAGCACGCCAGCTTTCAGATCTGTTCAATCTGCAAGAGCCTCCCGTAGGACCGATACACCTTCTGCTACTTCTTCTTCCTGTTCTGTGAGTTTCAGGAAGATTGACTCCAGATTTGCACCAACCCTATCCGACTTACTTCGCAATTCATCCAAGGTTCCTTCAGCAATCAATTTCCCTTCATCAATGATGCCAACTCGATCACAGAGACCTTCTGCAACTTCCATGACATGTGTACTCATGAGAACAGATCCGCCATTTTCAGTATGAATCTTGACAATATCTTTCATGATTTTTGCTGAACGAACATCTAGGCTTGAAAACGGTTCATCAAGAATCAGAAGTTTTGGTCTATGAAGAAGAGCTGCTATGAGCATTGTCTTCTGTTTATTTCCAAGACTGAGAGTTACTATCATGTTATCATAATATTGCTCGAAGTCTAGAGCTTTGACAAATTCTTTCATTCGTTTGGTTATCATTTCTTGTGGGAGTTTCCGAATAGATGCGATGAAATTGAAGAGTTCTCGTGGAGTGAGTGAGTCATAGAGCTGCTGCTCCTCTGGGACGTATCCAACGAGATTCTTTACCTCTACTGGATTTTCCGTTGAATCTACACCAAAGACTTTCGCACTTCCAGAATCTGGATCTAAGAGTCCCATGAGCATTTTGATCGTTGTTGTCTTCCCAGCTCCGTTTGGTCCAAGAAGAGCATATATCTCCCCTTCACGAACTTCTAGTGAAACATCATTTACAGCAACTAGGTTTCCAAAGGATTTTACCAAATTTTCAATACTAACTGCAGTCACTACATAGTCGAACTCCGTAATTTTAATGTGTGAGCAATAACACAATATTGTGGATACATGATGTTTGATTGAATATAATGTTTCAGTACTACGCCATTCACATTAGGTCACCTCGACGTCATCAGCACTGACTCCATTATCCCTGAGTCGTACTCCTCTCTTAACAAAGGTCCAGTAACTGTAGAAGAGTGCCCATCCTATAGTTGGAATTGCGGCGAAGATGTAGTATTCGAAAGCTGCGAATAGAAAGTAGACATTGAGGAATGTCATCATTAGTATATTCATCAACCAAGACCGTTTTTGCCATCCATAATTGGAAACAACATGCACTGCTCGGAGGGCAGCATAGCCGTGTGTAGTAATTGTGTACAATCCTTTATCATCTGTTGTGATTACAGATTGCATCTTCTTCAGATGAAAATCAAGTTGTCCTCCGCTCTTGATTCTAAGATTTCTCTTGAGATCTGCAAATCGAATAGGTTTCTTAGCAACCTCTCGTAGGATAACTATTCTCAGGGGGTGTGAAATTGCTTCAAACACTTCATCAGAGGTCATTGTCCATCACCTATAACATGGTTCGGAGGGATATAATCCTACGCTCCTTGACCGTATGGTCAAGACTCATTGACTAGAAAAAATAAGCAAGAACTATATATTGTGTAGTGGATGTTTAAAAATATCATTCGTGGTTGCATATTTCAAGGCTAGGAGGTGCATCTATGACCAGCAGATTCGTTGTTGAGGTAGATAAGATATCCAAGAATTTTGGACCTGTTCAAGCATTAGATGAACTTGAGCTCTCAATAGAACCTGGACTTTTTGGTATTATCGGACCTAATGGTGCAGGAAAAACAACT
>SDNZ01000059.1 GCA_004524565.1 Candidatus Thorarchaeota archaeon | reverse complement strand
TAGACCAACCAGGGGTGAAGACTTGGTTCACATGAGTGAGAAAGTTTACAATTTCCAGAGGATCTTCAATATCCGACAGGGTAAGGGGCTTAGAATTCATGACTCATTCATTCCCTATCGAAGCGCAGGCCCAGTTACTGACTGGGAGTACGAATCACGTGCTGATCGTTACGACGAACAACTCAAGGAGATTGGTGTTGATATTGGTAGAATGAACACCACTGAAAAGAACAAGAAGCTCCGAGAGTACAGAGAGGAGAGATACAGACTTCTTACTGATGCAGCTTACAAGCGCCGTGGCTGGACTCGTAACGGTGTGCCAACCATGGAAAAGGTCAAGAAACTCAGTCTTGATTGGATACCTGAAGTTGTTGACATCGTGAAGAAACACGAGGGTTCAGAACCTCCAAAGGATACACTTCCTGCTACGGATGAAGCCTGGAAATAGAATTTCTATGGGTGCAGCCTAGAATGAGCTGCACTCAATCATTTCTTTATCGAATTTAGGCATTTACGCAGCAAACATACTCTCAGGCGAAAGCTGCCACAGCAAAGAGTTCTTAATCATTGTTCACTATATTTTACAATGATAAAAATGAAGACAATTGGTTATCTTGACGGTACAGACTCAAACCTACTCACAAAATTAGCAGCAAGCGGATTCCGTACATTACCACTGAGTAATGAATGGGACAATCATGGAAAGATTGCATCACATTTGGAACCAGGTGAAGTAGATCTCATAATTACATATTTGCATAAACTGCTTCCAGGACGAGAAACAGTGAAAGGATTATTACCAGCTCCTCTGGATTTGCTCTATCCAGCTAAGGCATACAATATTCCAGTTTTAATAGTTATTCCAAAAGAGTTCCATAAGGAAGGGGCAAAAATCTTGGGTGAAGTAGTAAGCTTTGCAGAAATTGTATCTCCTGAGGAATTGGAAGAGAAAGTTCGCAAGATTCTAGATTTTTGAATTAGTAGACATTGTGAAGAAGCGCGAGAGTTCAGAACCTCCAAAGGATACTCGTCCTACCTCCGATGAAGCTTGGAAATAGAATAAGAAGGAGAGCTATGATGCTCTCCAATCCCTTCTTTCTTCTTTCACAGATTTCTGTAAATAGATGAGCATATGCTCAGTGTGGTTATCATCGTAATGAATCTAGGAACCTTGATTGTATTGGTCCCTCCGTGAGAAAATTAGCACAATAATAATACATTCTATTACTACACCTATGCTGAGAAAAACAGTTGTACTTGTTATAGACATTGGAGAGGTTGTGCCCAGACCAGTTGTTGTTGAAGTTGTAACTGGAGTTTCAGGGTTTTGAGTCGTGCTAGTCGTTATAATGGTTGTAGTAGTGGAAGTCTGTGCTTGTTCAGTGACTGTGAATGTTGGAGGATTGAAAGCTCCTAAGTTAGTTCCAGAGATTTCCTCAAGATATAATTCTCTTGGCGAATAATCTTCATAGAAAGCTGCATGAATATAGTCAACCAATATTCCTGTTTCACAGTGATAATATACTATTGACCAGTTTTCCATTCCATTAACAGTTATTGAATATTCCAATCGGTAACAATCCTCTTGCAAGCCAGGAGTCCAAAGTTCTTCGATTCCTACATAGTGATAGAGATATCCTGAAAATGTAAAGACACTCTGTGTGTGAAGAAGTGATACATCTAACCATATGGGGGGATGTTCTGGACCATCATGATAAATTGCCCAGAGATGTTCGATATACGTAATGCCATCCTTCTCATATTCTATGAGTAAAGTATCTTGATTGACCCATTCCTTGAATTCGTACCCGATTGTGTAGATTTCTTCCTCACCCGGGGGAATATGACTATCAGCAGTATAAACCACATACAACCCAATAGGGAAATTATCAGGTTGTGCTTGAGCATGTACTAATTTAACATTGAAACAAAGAAAAAATAGTGTTAAGACAAATGCCAAGATTTTGATCTTGCGTTTGTGAAACATCCCGATTAGTTCCCTCTTGTTATTTGATAGCTCCAAGTGAGATATATCTTTTCAATTCAGTCGTTCTTTGAGCGTACGATTGCAATGAGTAGGATCACCTCTATGATGATTCCTGTACCAACAATCATACTCAATGCCATTTCTTGTGTAATCACAAATGAACTAGTACTCGTAGAAGATACGGGCGGCTCTGATGTTGTAGGAATCGATGTGCTTGTTGATGTTGGTGTAGTTATAGGAATGGAATCTGGATCAGAAAAAGATGGAGGGTTGAATTCGTCTAAATTACTTCCCAATATAGATTGGTTATATACTTCTACCCACGAACTTACTTCCAAGTCCTCGATTACGTTCTGAGAATCTATCAATATTCCAAGGTGCTGGTGATACCAATGTGTTGTTGTACTTCTGATGTCATCGTTTGCAGTTACTGATTCCAATCTGAAGCATTCCTGATTGCCAATATCAGGAATCCATACTTGTTCTTTATTAGCAATCTCGTAGAGAAGTCCTTCATGAAGATAATAATCTTGCAGTTGCCAGGTTGAAACATCCAACCACAGGCGTGGATAACCAGGACATCCGAGACGAATACTTGTAAAATCTACATCTTCCCAATGATTGTTTAACCGAGCTTTTACAATCAAGCGTTCCTGATCAACCCATTGTATGATTTCGTACGATACTGTGAAATTGTAATCTATACCTGTGGCTACATCAGAACGTACACGATATTCAATGTACATCCCAATCGGAAAGTTATCAGGTTGAGCTTGAGCAGCTGCAGACATGATATTCATACCCAGAAAAATAAGTCCAAACATGAATGCTAAAATTGTGATTTTGTGTTTTCGAAACATCCCTAAACTTCTTCCATTTGATGATTTGTCATGAGCCGTAATATATTTTCTCTGAGGTAAACTTACATCACACTTTTCCTCTGAGACCAAAAGAAAGACAAACGCGATGGAGAGACTCCAGCTTCAATCAAGAAGTCGAAGATTTTATAGCATCCCCTGAGCAGGATTATGCAAGGTATTAACGATTTCAACTTGTGGGAAGGATGGATACTGCAATTATTTGACGCTGCTACTGGATTACTTGTGTTTATTTTCGCTATCTTGGCTATCATAATCTGCTGTTTACTTTGCGGAAATCTACCAGAAACAAATGAGACATCTACCAAAACCCGAACAAGTACACGACAAAGGTCTCCACCAGAACAACGGTATCCATCTAGAGTGGTCAGAGAACCACCCTTTGCACCAAGACCAATACCGGGTGTATCACATGCAGTAACAAAAGTGACACCATCATCTCCGACTGGTAGCAAAGAAGTGAAAGCTCTTCGGGGTGGAGAATTTGTTGGAAATAGAATGAGGTTCAAGGTCAAAGTCCTGAATGATACACCATACACAATCACTGATGTTAGAGTGTTTCTTATATCCTACCCAAGTGCCGCTCTTAGATTAGCTAGTGACGATGATGATGAGTTCTTCCCGAAGATAGAACCAGCAGGATTCCGAAGCCCAACTTTTGACTTCCTACCAACTCAGGACTGTGTTCGGGGAGATATAGTAGCTGGAGTTTCCTACATCGATATGACGGGGAAAGCACATACTCTGAGTACAAGACCATTTGTTATTAGAGCCGTCTGTGATCTTCTTATTCCGGACCAAGTAACTCCAGAAGAATTTACAGCAAGATTGAGATCACACGAGCATGGAGAGATAGTAATCAAAGTAGAGGAATGGACACCGGAGGAGATGTTCGACAAGGCTCTTAGAATCGTTGATGAGTCTAATTTCTTCGAAATCAGTAGCAAATCAGATATGAAAGAAGGAATTGCATTTAGCACAATTACAGGTCTAGCAAAGGGCAAATATACTGGGAAGAGTGTGGGAGTTCAAATTAGCATCACAGGACCTTCTAAAAAGAAAGGTGCTACATGTATAATCAGAGTTTCAGGTGAGGATCAAGCTATGATCCTTCCTGCGATTGATGATCTCAAGGAGAGATTAAGCGCATGGCTATGTCCGTTATGTTCAAGCCCCCTCACCTTAGAGAATGTAGCAGATCTAAAAGCCGGTAAGGTAATTGAATGTCCCTTCTGTTGCGTATCGATTGGTAGGTAATCAATGGTCCAGCAAGAGCTTATTCCACACACATATTAGACTGTTAACCAGAACGCAAATTCGCCAATGGAGACGTCACAGAATGAATGAAATCCTAACTCCTGAAAGAAAAGCATTTAGAGAATCAATTAAGGGTATGAATCGTATAGGATATTCAGGTCCTATCACAAAAGAAGTTATTGAGGATTTCATAGCAGCTGCACCTGGAGTTCAATTATTGACTGTCGATGTAATAGATGATACAGTGTTTGACCTTAGGATGTTAACACCCCTGAAGGAACTCCTGACACTGACCATCAATGAAGGTGCGGAGTTGAAAGAAATCCTGCTTGATGGAATCCAAGAATGTGAGGTACTCATGGGTTTTGAGATCAATGTCAATCCAGAAGAAACAATTGAAGAGATTGACTTGACACCTTTGAAAAATCATCCAGAACTCGGAGTTGTAACCATTGCATGTCCTGTGAAGAATATCAAAGGACTTGATGTGCTTGGCACAATACCAAATTTGCACTCAATAGGTTTCTATTCTCTTGATATTCCAGAGTTTGACCTATCAGCTCTCTCAAGCTGTACCAAGCTCGATAGTATCTTTCTTGGAGATATCGGTCCAGAATCACCAACAAAACCTTATAGAATAACCTTGCCAAAGAATGCTCACATCAAGTTGTTCGAGGCTTCCGAATGCTACAGTGAAGATCTCGAAATCGAGATAGATTTCTCATTCTTAGAAGGAATAGAATCAATGGATAGTCTAGGTCTAGTGAATTGCAATCTTACCTCATTTGATCTCAGTGTACTCTCAACACTGAAGAGGCTTGGAAAACTTGACCTCTCAAACAACAAGATAACCCACCTTGACGTCACTCCTATTCTTGAGATGCCCATGTTCACAGAGAAAGCACTAGGAGAACCACCATTTTTGGTTGATGAGGATGTTGTTATTCAAATAGCAAAAAGAAGGGAACAGAATGTAGTTGAAATTATTGGGATTCCTGACAAGGTAATTGATGACCATGATGGTCACTTCGCAATAGAGTATGAGTTTGGTCATAAATGGTTGAAGAACCTCATTGATACAAATAGGGTTGAGTGGATATAAAAAAGAGAAATGAAGGGGTCTATCCCCTTCACTCGAATCTTACTTGCTGATAAGACCCTTCTTCATGATTATAATTACAACGATTATCACAGCTACTCCGCCAAGTGCAACAATAATGATAATCACCATATCACTATCACCAGTTGGCAATGTAGTGGTTGTTGTAGTTGTACTAATTGAGGTTGTTGTGGTTGTTGTTTCTGTAGTTGTCGATGTCGTTGTGGTTGTGGTGGTAGTGGTCGTTGTCGTGGTGGTTGTAGTGGTAGTAGTTGCTTCGGTATTAACCGTAACAAATACTGTATCTGACACACTGTTACCACTCGCATCAAAGAAGGTTATTGTGAAATTCCATAGACCAACAGGGGTGTCAGTCACATTAAAGACCACATTCATCTCAGATTCCCATTCATGTGTATATATTTCCGAACCATTACGTTCAATCACAAATAGTCCAGGATCTAAGTCATGAGCTTGCCAAATGAGGTACTTATCAGGGTCACCTTCTGTGAAAGTCATATCAATCGTTGAGACAAACAAGCTAGGAGATACAGAATCGATAACGGTGATTGATATTATTTCTGTAGCCAAATTATCCGAGCTATCGTATACTGATAGAACAAAAACATAGACTCCTGCCACTGCAGGTGTTCTGGAGCAAGCAACAAAGCTTGTATTCCAAATGCCAGAGCTAAACTCAGTACCGTTCATAGTGACCGAGAAAGTTCCATTATAATCCCAAGGGTCGATATTTTCTATCGTCCAATTCAAATTGATGGTGCTCGGAAGTGGCACTGAATAATCAGCCAAATCATCGATGGTAGGAGCAGTGGTGTCTTCTGAAGTGATCCACACTGTATCCGTTGCATAGTTTCCAGATTCATCATAGATTATCAGAGTAAGATTCCAAAGTCCTGGAGCAAGTCCATCAACGTCGTAGACAATATCACTACTGAAACTTGTATAAAACTCGTACTCTATTCCATTCTTGTAAATGGAGTAATTCTTGGGGTACAATTCACCCCAGGACCATATGATTGAATCAGTGGTACTTCCTGCTTCCACTATGAAATCGTTTTCATCTGATATTATCGGTGATGTGGTATCAGTTGAGGTAACCCACCAAGTCGCAGTATTTGAATTACCATCTTCATCAGTGACTAACAAAGTAAAATTGTAAAGTCCAGGTGAAGCTACACCTTGTCCAGATTCTAACATATAGTAATCCTGCAGATAGGTTGAATTCGAGATGAGAACATTATCTCTCCACATTAGATATCTATCAGGATAGTGCTCACGTAATGTGAAATTGATCCAGATATTCTCAATCCCCGCTTCGACGCTAATATCAGAAGACGAAAACTCGATTGTGGGTACCCTTGTGTCAACAAGAGTTACCCATGTGGTATCAGTTGCAGTATTACCAGATGTGTCGTTAGCTAGTATAGTATAATTCCATATACCTTTCTCAACATATTGTGAAGGTGAGTAGGAAGCAAACCAGCAATTACCACCATCACTATATGTTTGAGATTTTACCAACGAACCATTGATGAAGACTTGATACATATGAGGGTTATCTTCATAGACTGTCCAATTTAGATACAAAGTTTCGCAATTTGCCTCTTCAATGAAATCATCATGGTGGGTGATTGTAGGAGGTACAGTTTCCAACACAGTTACATGTAGTAAGTCCCCAGCTGATCCACCAACACAATCATAGACGATTAGTATGAGAGTATATGTACCAGGTTCAAGTTCATCCAAGTTAAAGGAGATGGAATCGTTGCACCAATCGCCAGTTTCCAATATACCATGGTCTTGCCAGTACACTTCGTAATAGTCAGGAAACAAATCTGTTGGAGTCCATGTAACATGAGCACCTACATCTACATCGGTAATCACCATATCAGCAGGATGATCAATCAATGGAGCAGTAGAATCTGAGAGAAGACTAGCATAATCATCAGAAGCACCTGCAGACCCAGCGATTGAATATGGATTGCTACTGAAATCACTCCATCGATTGCCCACATTTGACTCATCCCAGTAATTTGGAGGAGATGAACTTGTCATGTCCTGTGCAATGTTGCTAGAGCACCAACCAAAATCATTAGAGTAGATTATATTTGCCATTGTCGGATCTGCCATATAGATAGCAGTTTCACATTGAAAGATATCATTGCCATAAATCATCCCAGAAGTACAGGAACTCAGAGAAGCACCATATGTACAATGATGAATAGTATTGAAGAATATCTCGGGTGTGGAAGCAAATTGGATTACAATACCCCAATCTGAGATACAGGACAAATGATTATTGAAAATATCAGGATAGTCAGCATATACGATTTGAAGACCTTCGGTGGTATTCCAGACTCTGTTATACACATAATCTGGGGAGTCCCCATTTTCATGAAACATTCCATGACCATCAACTGAACGTATCTCATTTCGCGTGACATTCACGTTGTAAGATTCAGTGTGTATTGCATGTGCGGTACCAAGACCACCATCAAAATTGACACGATAGATTAGGTTGTCAACTATCGTAAGTGAATCACAATTATCGTTATCATGAATACCTTCATAATTCATGTCATAGACTTCGTTACTCCAGATATTCACATCTTGTGTATTTTCAATATAAATGCCACAAACATCGGCTGTATGTACTCTACTACTTGTAACAGTGATATCGGTAGAATTTGTAATTCTGACTCCAATGTCAAAATTCCAGATAAGCATCTCATTGATGATACCATTTGAAACATTTTTGAGTGTGATACCATACAACCCCCCGAAAAATGAGGAGATCCAAGTATTATTAATCAAGAAATAAGCTCGTGTAGAGTCGATATCAAAGCCAGTTTGACCCATGGGAACAACAACCTTTTTTGCATCAAAAACATAGGGGTCTCCCAAAGTGCCAGTTCCGGAGAATCCGTTTATTGCAAAATCGTCATCACTCGATATAGTAATAGGATCAACAGCAATTACGCTATCAGATTCAGGAAGAATGGAATCATTCATCATCTGAGATTGTGTTGTGTCCATCATACTCTGTGTTCCGAGAAAAACAACGAGTGCCAACAGTAATAGTATTGATTTTCTTGCGTGCTTCATATCACCAAGTCCTCTATAGGATGTGCATGTTGCCACCATGAAGAGTTAATATCATTATATGAAATGTTAATAACTATCGATTTGAATAATGATTCATGTGTATTATTCGGAGCTCAATCAATCAATTTCATAGGTCTTTGTTAATAGTACAAATTATTCAAACAATTATAGAATTATTGGAAATGTATTAATCCTAGTCAAGAAATGTAAGATTTGGCGTTGAGATGATATAAAATGAAACCTAGATTCTATTTGGTTACCTTGCTACTTTGTCTTCTATTTCTATCTTCATTGAGAAGTTCAAACAACGTAGACCAGGGGATTGGAGTGGATGATCTATCCTCACAATTAATTGAAAGCCCGTATCTTCAAGCATACGAAGATCATGGACCCATTGTTGTTGCAGGCGATGACAATCTTACTGCTTGGGGATTTCCAGGTTCTGGTAGTGGAGCTGAACCATATAGAATCGAAGGATACAATTTCACGTTGAATGGAACTGCAATCAGTGTCACTAATATTTCACTTTATTTGGTAATCAATGGATGCTGGATCCAGAGTGCTGGGGATAAGGCAGGTAGTGGTATCTATTTTGAGAACGTAACATCTGGACAGATAGAGAACTGTACAATCAAAGACAAAACGTATGGAGTACATATCTTTGAATCCGACTCATGCACCATCAATGATATCGATGTCACAGGAACAGTAGCATATGGTGTAGTCATCGATACTTCTACAGATTGTGAAATTGACCAGTCGTACATTCATCATGTTTCAAATGTGGGAATTTACGATGATTCGACTCGTACCGATGTAAATGATACAATCATTCAATACACGACATCACATTGTATCTATTCAATTGGAACAAATATCACAGTTGATAGCTGTGACATTTCTTATTCCAGCACACATACTATTCGCAACGAAGCCTGGTACTCTGTGTTTAACAATAACACAATCTATCATAGCTCGGGCTATGGTGTCTATGAACGAATGGCTAGATACAATACTTGGACTAACAATAGAATCTTTGGGCACAACTCTTTCGGCTTCTATTTCTATACATCTCGATACTCGACATTTACTGGAAACAGTGTTTTCAACAATGGGGTTTACAATCTATTGTTCTCTGAGTCATTTACAGGTACTTGTACTGTAATAAATAACAAATTTGGGTGGACCACCACCAATGCACTAGATGATGCAGATTATTCGAATTCCTACGATAACGGAATAAATCTTGGTAATGCATGGAGTGACTATGCAGGTTCACCACCATATCTTATTGGTGGCTTGCAAGGTGGAGTAGATAGTTATCCGACACTTCTGGAAGATAATGTTACGCCAAGCATTCTCTCAGCACCCGCAGATGTCGTACAGTTTAATCATGAAGATAGAATAATAACTTGGATACTGGATGATGAAGAATTTCCAGATACACAAACAATCCTGGTAAATGGATCAGGTTCAGCCAATAAATGGGATGGACGGGACATCGAGTTAAATCTTGGTGACCTAGTAGTTGGAATTCATAACATAACATTGGTGGTTCTAGATTGCGGAGGCAACATTGCATCAGATACTGTCATTGTAGAGGTCTATGATTTTACAATAGACAATCCCCCGGACATAGTAATGGAATTAGGGACAACAGGAAACATCATCGAATGGTTCGCTAGATCAGGAGCACAAGATGTCTATGAAATCTATGTCAATAGTGGTCTTATTCTAACAATCCCATGGGATACTTGGAACATTACCTACAATATTGATGGTCTACTGACGGGACTTAATGAAGTGGAAATCAGAGTATACAATGCTAGTGGAGGATTTCTTAGTGATGTGGTTCTGGTTTATGTTGAAGATACCGTTTATCCAGTCATAAGCAATCTTGGATTATACTATCTAGAGAAAGACTCACTTCTAACTCTTGAATGGTCCACAGGGGATTTGAATCCAGATAGGCTCACGCTCCTGAAAAATGGATCTTCCATTCTGAATGCATCGTGGCAATTTCCGATTTTCAGCTACGAGATTGTCGGTAATGAAATTGGTATATGGAATTATTCTCTTGTTATCATTGACCTAGGAGGAAACATCGCAATTGATACCGCTATTGTTGTTGTAAGAGATACCAGTCCCACCACTACTACAACCTCAACGTTACCAATTACAAACAATACGCAATTTGTCCAACTGGAAAATCAACTCTTTATACAAACGATTGCAATTGTTGGGATTGGCATCTTAACAATAGTATCATTGGTGTTCAATGTGATGGTACTCAAGAAGATTGGAAAGAAAGGCAAGTAATGATAGGGAAGTCAAGAGATATTAGACGTTCCATCATCTGCAGCAGCAAGGTGGTATCATGGTAAAGTGTACGGACTGTGGAAAATGGGTGTGCTATTCAGGCGAGATAGATAAACTTCCTACTCAAGGATTCTGTCCAATGGTAGAACAGAAAGAAGTACTATCGAAGGCAAGAGAGATCTACAATGATCCTGAGATTAGGAAGATATCACAGGAGTCAGCTCGTGTTGAGGCAACAGGATATTGTGAATGGACTCGAGTACGAGAAACTATGGAGTTCGCAACTCGAATGGGAGTGAAAAGACTAGGGATAGCATATTGCATTGGGCTAAAACGGGAGGCTAGGACACTTGCGAAGATCTATACTGAAAATGGATTCGAAGTCACCTCAGTCTGCTGTAAGTGCGGGAGTATTCCCAAGGAAGAGATAGGTCTCAGAGATGATGAAAAGATACGACCAGGTACATATGAAAGTGTATGCAATCCCATTGGACAAGCGATGATAATGAACAAAGAAGGAACAGGTCTCAATGTCATCGTAGGTCTCTGTGTTGGCCACGACTCGCTCTTCATTAAACACTCTGAAGCACTCGTAACCTGTCTAGTAGCAAAAGACCGAGTGCTTGCACACAATCCAGTGGGTGCTCTTTATACTTCAGAATCTTACTACAACAAAAAGCTGTACAAGAAGTAAGCAGGGAGATAGAGCCTTTAGGTCGTCTGAATTGCATATTGGCCAATCATGCAAGGATCTCTAGATCAGTATACTATTGGAATACTATGTGCCCTTGCTGCGACAGTATTCTTTGGTATCACCAATGTAGTTTACAAAAAAATTGACAATGAGATTAGTGTGATTGATATCGTAGTGACGAGAATCTGGGTTAGTCTCCCAATCTCATATGTCTTTGCGGTAGGGTCTGCTGGCACTGTTAATTTTACTATTCCTGCTGAAGCCCTATTTCCACTGGCGGTTTCAATGATTCTTGGTATTGTAATAGGTGACACTTTGTACTTCTTCAGTCAGGAGCGAATCGGTGTTGGTCGAGCATTCCCCATCGTAATGAGTTATCCATTGGTTGTGTACACGATGGCAGCTATATTCTTGGGAGAGCCTGTGATTATCCAAAGAGTTCTTGGTGCAGTCATTGTTGTTGTAGGTGTTTCTTTAATAGCCCGAGCTGAATATTCAGAGGACACTAAAAATAGCATTCGATGGAAACCGAGAGACCGTAACATTGGGCTCCTGTTAGCTTTCATAACCATCGTCGTTTGGTCAGCAAGTGATGTTATTTTTCAATATGGATTGATAGGTGTAGGAGCTGCAGAAGCTAACTACTATAGAATGGTTATTGCGTCAATTGTGTATATTCCAATATTCGTATTCTCATTAAAGGGAGGAAGACGATTACCATCCAGACGAATCTCAAGCATTGCTATGATCGCGGGATTCTTCTCAATTGGACTCAGCCTTATCGTGTACAGTTATGCTGTCAAATTCGTAGGTGCTACAATCACATCAGTTATGATTGCCTCAGCCCCAGTTATTACAGCACCACTATCTGCATTGTATCTCCGAGAAGACGTAAACAAGAATGTTGGAATCGGGACCATTCTGACGATTCTGGGAGTTCTACTTGTAGTGGTAATTCTATGATGGTCCTCACGACTGGGAAAATCTATATGTTGCTTCGCGTGGAAGCTCACCTAGGAGAAGAGTTCTAGTAGATCCTCTGGCATTCGATTAGGAAGTTTGCGGGAGCTTGATATAATTGATGCAATTTGGTACGGACCCAGTTAGTGCAATAGGTTTTATGATGTTTTTATTTGCAATCTTTTGTGCGTGTTTAGGAGAATCAGTGAAGAAAGAAACTAAGAAGAGGTCCGAGGTACATGAAGGGATGGAGCGCATGCCATCATACATTCAAAAGCAATACGAACGAACCTCATCAATGAAAGACCAGAGAAGATTCTATACTACTGATGAGATGAGGGTGCAGAAGCGACCTATACCGGGAGTGGCACGGTCTCTTTCAAGAACAACATATCCTTCTTCAAGAAAGACTATGACTGTGAAAGCTCTGAGAGGGGGTGAGTTCATCGGAAATAGAATGAGATTCAAAGTCAAGGTACTCAACGACACTCAATTCACCATTACAGATGTGAGGGTGTTTCTCATTTCATATCCAAGTGCGGCTCTCAGATTAGCTAGTGATGATGATGACGAGTTCTTCCCGAAGATTGAACCAGCAGGATTCCGAAGTCCCACCTTTGACTTCCTTCCGACACAGGACTGCGTAAGAGGGGAAATTATTGCAGGAGTATCGTTTATGGATATGAGAGGTAATGCACAAACCTTGACAACAAAGCCCTTTACTATTCGGTCAGTGTGCGACCTCCTAATACCAGATCAGATAGGTCCTGAGGAATTCGCGATTAAACTGAAGGAACATGAATGCGGAGAAATTGTAGTTAAAGTTCAAGAATGGACTGCTGAAGAGATGTATGAAAAATCATTACACCTGATTGAAGATGCTAATTTCTATGAAGTGGAAAGTAGCAGTGATGAACAGGATGGAATATTTCATGCTTCAATATCTGGACTAGCAAAAGGAAAGTATACTGGCAAGAGTATCGGAGTGAAGATTCTTGTTTCTGGTCCAGCTAATCAGAAAGGTGCAAGTTGCACAATCCAAGTTACGGGTGAAGATCAAGCTATGATCCTTCCAGCAATTGATGATCTCAGGGAACGGTTGAGTGCTTGGCTCTGCCCTCTTTGTGGTTCTCCGTTAACTCTTCAAAATGTTGAAGACTTAAAGGATGGAAAAGCAGTTGTTTGCCCCTTTTGTAATGTATCAATAGGTCGTTAGGTATCATTTCAATGCAATCTATTAATATGCTCTTAAAGATAAACGTGCGTAAGAGTTTCATCCGGATTGGATATAATTCCCTAGAAGGGGTCTATACTAATTGAGTAATAGCGAACAAATGATTACATTTCCTGAAGAAGTCAGATTCACAGCAACATGGAGACCCTACCAAGCTCGAGTGTTGAAAGAACTAGAAGAGTATCTTGATGACAAGAGATTGCATGTTGTCGCAGCACCTGGTTCGGGGAAGACAGTTCTTGGAATTGAAGTGTTGAGAAGGATCAATGGGCCTACATTGGTCCTTGCACCAACACTCGCAATCCGTGACCAATGGATTCATCGTTTCATAGAATTGTTTCTTCCAGCTGGAAGTACGCATCCTGAATGGATATCGAGAGACCTCGGTGAACCAGGATTCCTTACAGTATCTACCTACCAATCCCTACATGCAGCAATGTCAAGAATCAGTTCAGGGGACGTAGAAAGTGAAGCATCAGATGTAGAACTATCCGAAGAAGATCTCGATGAAAAAGAAGAAGACGAATTGGAAGACAGCAAAGTACACTCGTGGTTGGATCAATCAAAGAAGAAAATGAAGAAGCACGATAACAAGAACGCACTAGAACTGCAGCTAGTTGATCTACTAAGAGATGTGGGAATTAAAACTTTAGTTTTGGATGAGGCGCATCACTTACGCTCGAACTGGTGGAAGAGCTTAGTAGGCTTAATTGAATCCATTGAAGGAATCACTCTCCTCTCACTTACTGCAACACCACCTTTCGATGTTGTCGATTTTGAATGGGACAGATACATTGAACTCTGTGGGCCAGTAGATGCTCAAATTCCAGTTCCTGAGCTTGTGATGGAAGGTAATCTTTGTCCTCATCAGGACCTTATTGTTTTCTCGACACCTTCAGAAGCAGAGAAAAAAGAAATCTCATTATTCCGGAAAGAAGTAGAGCAGTTCATCAAGTGGCTACAGACAAATACCACTTTCACTAATCATATACTTTCTCATGATTGGATTATGGAGCCATCCAAGCACATTGAGGATATCTTGACAGAACCTGATTATTATTCAAGCATGCTCATATATCTCAAACATAATGGAATCAAGATTTCAAAAGAGGCAATTGGAATTGTTGCTGATAAAGGATCACATCTTCCCTCATTCTCTGTAGAGTGGCTTGAGATTCTATTGACAAGAATTCTCTATCCACCAGGATTGAAGAGACCTAAGCACCCTACTTTTTTGAAAGAGGTCCATGATGAACTCAAACGGATTGGAGCAGTAGAGCTACGGAAGATACAACTCAGAAATATCAAGACAGTTGAAAAGATCTTGAAACGAAGCATATCCAAACTACAACGAATTGAAGAGATTGCTCTTTTGGAATCAGACTCGTTACAAGATGACCTGCGAATGGTAGTTCTGACCGATTACATTAGAAAGGAATCTATGCCCGAGAAAAGTTCGGAGATAACTCCACTCAATAAGATAGGAGTTGTGCCAATATTCGAAATCCTCCGCAGATCTGACATTGTTTCAAAGTTAGGAATTCTCTGTGGTACTCTGGTTGTAATTCCAAAAGATTCCAAGGATCTTCTATTAAAATGCACCACGAATCTTGGTATCGACAATGCTGATGTTAGATTGAGATTCTTAGAATACGATGATTCATTCCTTACTGTTGACGTCCCAGACAATGACAAGCACAAACTTGTCAAAGCAATAACTGACCTGTTCACCGCAGGAGGCATCAATATTCTTGTCGGAACCAAGTCACTCCTTGGAGAAGGCTGGGATGCCCCGAGCATCAATTCCTTAGTGATTGCTAGCTTCGTAGGTTCCTACATGCTCTCTAATCAGATGAGAGGAAGGGCAATTAGAAGTCAACGAGGCAATCTGGATAAGACTGCAAATATCTGGCATCTTGTCTGTGTAGAGCCAAAGAAAGAAGATGGAGGGCAAGACTTTCTCACTATGCAGAGGAGATTCAAGGCATTTGTTGGGGTTTCTTATTTCGAGCCAATTATTGAGAATGGACTAAACCGAATCATGAATGAAAAGCCACCCTTGAAAGAGAAGACACTAGATTACCTGAATGCGCGAATGTTCAAGAGTGCCATGAGTCGGGGTAAAATGAAATCTAGCTGGGATGATGCCCTCCGCAGAGGGGAAGATGGAATTCGGTTAGTTGAGGACATCCAGACAAAGAAAGTATCACTTCCAAGAGGTTTTGTTTTCTGGAACACACTTGCGTACTTATTCTGGGAGGCAACTTTCTTTCTAGTATTTACTCTAGTATATACTGCAGACGCATGGGGTGAGTCATTACCACTTCTCTACTATCCAGACTATGCTTTCATTCTCCTAGCATTTTTCGGTCTGATACTATTGATATTCACACCAATGTTCTTACGAATACTTTGGCTATTCATAAAACATGGGCCAGTCGCATCCAGTTTGAAGACTATAAGTCAGGCATTATTGAAGACGCTCTGTCATATAGGAGAGGTCAGAACAGATTACACAAAGATGCGAATTATAGCTGATAAAGGAGAAATCGGAGAAGTCTATTGCCATCTAGAAGGCGGAAATGCGAGAGAGAAAGCACTCTTTATGAGAGCTCTTCAAGATATTCTAGATCCAATCGAGAATCCGAGATATATCATGGTGAGAAAATCAAGATTACTTTTCATTCAACGAAAAGACTACCATTCTGTTCCATCAATTATTGGCCAAAAGAAAGCTCATGCTGAGTACTTTGCAGAGATGTGGGCAAAACACGTCGGTAAGATGGATCTAATTTACACAAGAAATAGGGTTGGTAGATTAGAATTACTGAGAGCAAGAAATAAATCACTATCTGCGACATTTCGTCCCAAGTCAGAAAGAATCACACGATGGAAATAAAACTACTAAAAAAGTGAAAGATGGCTCCTTAAAGGAGCCATAAATCATTCTATGGAGACCTATCTCATTCCCATTCCAGAACCGAATCTAATTTGAGCCTTTGATGAAGCTCCTGTAGATTTCGCTGTAGCAAGTTCTTTCTTAGTCTTCTCGTATTCATCCTCACACGTAGACTCAAGTTCAAATTTAGTCTTGTTCAAGGTGATAACTTTTGAACCAATGGATTCAATGAAATCCATGGGCACAAGAAGGTCAATATCAGGTTGGGCTCTTAGTTTCTCAAGCAGTTCTTCAAAGAATCCTCCTCCAAGAACTAACCACATTCGACTATTGAGGTCGAACCATAAGTCGATGATAT
>SDNZ01000206.1 GCA_004524565.1 Candidatus Thorarchaeota archaeon | reverse complement strand
TGTATTTCTTCAACCATTTGAGTGATCCATCGCTATTCCATGCAGTGAACGATGTGTCTGGGAATCCCATAAGTAATTCCCACCCTGGTAATATGTTAACTGAGAATGTGATTCCTGAATCTGATACACACATGTCAACTGGAAATTGGTTTTGAATGTGATATGATGATGTTATATTACCAGTAACGATTGGAATCATAGGTGATTCTTCACTATCAGAATCTATAATGATGAAGCTCGCATTGACTGCAGGTATTAATGATATCAAAATGGTAATTGTTAAACCTAGAACAATCAGTACATTCTTTCGCAAACCTCAAACCACAAAGTAAGAAATGGCAGTAACTTAGTTTAAGTTATTGATTTGCGCGTCGATGATGGTGTGGGACAGTATCATGAAGTTTCTTTTAGGAATATCTCATCTGCAAGGCTCTTGAATGCCTTTTCGATATTCTCTCCCGTGTTCAACCTGATGAAGAATATTGGTACTACTAGACTCTCCGCTAATTGTCGCAGTGAATCTGCTTGTCCCTTCACCAATTTCTTAGAACGATCTACAATGATTATCGTTGGTATGGGGCATCCAATATGGATCTTGACAGAGTCCATGAAATTCGACAATTCTGCATGAAGATGTTCCCGTGTTGGATCTGCACAGAGAATCAGACCTGAGAATCTTTTGAAGTAGTCCTTTGGTTCAAGTGTATTGAATATTTCCCAGACCCATGCTCCATGAAGCTCTAAATCTAGCTCAAGAGTTGTTATGACGCCTTCTTTTAAAATTGTAGTATGCTTTGTCCACTCATCCTTTGGCCACAATGCTACGAGTGATTCCTTTGCAATACTTCTTGGATCTGTTAATGATCTATCGAGCAATTTGGCACAGTAACTAAACCCAAGTTCTTCATCACCAGCAACTAAGATCCGATATGTATCAGGTCTCGAACTCACAAAATTTCCTCCACCGATTTTGAGTTGTGAGATGTCAAACTCCTGTATAGATACGTACAGAACTTGTAGAAAAAAGGTTTGGTCAAATAATGGGACATGAAAAATTAATGCGGAAATAAAAACGGAATTGTTTGGTGGTACAAACAATTATGGTTCAGTGCTTTCCATTTTTCTTCATGAACTGCGCTAGCTTGTCAATTGTTTCCTTGTGAACTATATGTTCTATCTCACATGCATCACTCATTGCAATCTCTTCAGTGACTCCGATGAGTAGGAGAAAGTCACGAATTGTTCGATGTCTTCTATCCAGCATCTCAGCAACTTTCCTTCCCTTCTCTGTAAGATTGACATGTTGGTATCGTTGATATTCTGCCATCCCTAGTGAGTCTAATTTCTGCAACGCAGAAGTAACACTTGGTGCCTTTACAGAAAGGGTTTTTGCGATGTCGGAGGGGGCTGCTGCTCCAAATTCCTCTTCCAAATCATGTATCGTCTTAATATACATTTCAAGAGCCTGTGTAAGTTCACTATTTTCAGAGATAGATTCTTTCTTACTCACTTCTTTACACTCCTTGATTTTACGTATTGTTTTCCTTTATCTGTCACAAACAGAGCTTTTCCTAATTTGTCAGTAGACCCACATGTGTCAGCTTGACTACAACCTGAACATGATGGACTATCTGAACAGCTCTCTTCATTCAACCGCAGGTATCCCTTCTGACACAACAGGTCAATGACATCATCAAGTGTTTCTACCTGAACTCCCACTTGTCGAGCTATATCACGCTTGTCTACAATTCTACCATCAACAATGAGTTCAAGCACCTTTCCAATCATTGCTTTGTTACCTCCTTTGGAGCTGGTTGAAGTCTTTCTCTTAAGTGCCCTAGAACCCAAAGCGCTCCAGTTGATGTCATAAGAATAAGAAACATCCAAAGCGATGGTGTGATGTCATTGAGGATATTCCATGTAAGCCAATCTTCGAATTGAAGTAGCCAACCAAACGCGTTTGTGATAATTACCAATATTTGAAGAGCAAATAGAACTGCTGCAAGGATGTACCCGACAGCTATGAAGGCGTAGCCCTCTTGTTCGTCTCTAGACAGCGGTCTCACGCCTGTAAGGAATACTGCTGCAACAATGATAAGCAGGAATCCACCAACTAAATCGGTAAATCCTATCAGTGGCCAGATAAATCCAAGTGCAACTAACACTTGCACCATCCCTACTGCTGCATATGCTAATCCTACGACTAGGGCTAGAATTGATGGCCAGGTACCATCATCGGGGACTCCTATTGCATCAGAATATATCCTAGACAATGAAGAACCCTCCTATGAAGATCACACACAGAGCTACGCTGTATGCGAGGATAAGTTGGTAGATAATTGAAAATGCTGTCCACTTCCAAGACCCAGTCTCTTTGCGGATTGCTCCTACAGTGGCAAGACATGGTACGTAAAGCAGAACAAACACCATCATAGCAAACGCTGAAACCGGGGAGATACTTGCGGTCAGTGCAGCAGCTAGGGTGGCTGTGCCTCCTACTGCATAAATGATTGCGAGTGTTTGGATGACTGCCTCCTTAGCTATGAAGCCAAAAATCAGCGCTGTAACAATCTGCCATGTAAATCCTAAAGGTGTGAAAATTGGTTCGAATAGTTTTCCAAGAATACTGGCAAACGATTCATCCACTGGTATGCCATACCCTCCTAATCCAAAGGATGATAGGAACCACATGACTATACTTCCAACAAGTAAGTACGATCCCGCAGTTTTCAGGAACATGAGACCTCTATCCCACATATGTCTGAAAGACCCATGAACAGTTGGAATCTGATATTGTGACAACTCCATGAGAAGAGACGATGACTCTTCTCTGAACAGAGTTTTCTTGAAAATGAGTGACACTACGATAGCCATGACTATGCCTAATATGTACATAAAGAAGACAATAGTACCTGCAATCTGTGGGAAGAAAACCCCTGCAATTAGAATGTAAACTGGAAGTCTTCCTGCGCAAGACATCAGGGGTGATACCAGAACTGTAGTGAGTCGGTTTGATTCCCCATCAACAGTACGAGCCGCCATCACTGCTGCGACACTGCATCCGAATCCAAGAAGCAGGGGTATGAAACTTCTACCATGTAACCCCATTTTCATCATAAATCGGTCCATGACGAAGGCTGCTCTGGATAGATATCCTGTGTCCTCTAGTACAGATATTGCTAGATAAAGGAAAAAAATGGGTGGAACAAATGTAAGGATGAATCCAACTCCAGATAGGACACCATTGGTGAGTAGTGACGCAAACCATGGGATTGGAATTTGAGACGAATAACTTCCTACCCAAGCAAAGAACTGAGTTATCATCTCCATGAAAACCAGAGAAATCTCAAACGTGAAGTGAAACATTGCCCACATCGTCACAATAAAAATTGGCAGTCCTAGATATTTGTGGAGGAGAACTCTATCAAGCATATCACTGAGGACCCATTTATGGTCCCCTGGCTCATACACTTCACATAGAATGCTACCTATCACTGCATATCGTTCATCAGCTAACACCAGTTGTGGATCGAATCCCTTTTGTTCACTCTCTTCTTCGAGTTCTGGATCTTGTTGTTCACTCAAATTGTGACCTCCAGAACTCTCTTCTTTATCTCAGGGTCTATAATAAGATCGAGAATCTCAGGGTCTCTTTCGAGAAGTCTCAGCGCTAACCATCTAGGCGGAAAACGCTCTCTCAGTTCCTTATCTTTCTCTATTATTCCCACAATTAGCTTCAGCTTAGCCTCAATGTCACGACGGTATTTGATAGCGGGAGGTCTCAAGCGTTCATATTGACCGTGGTGATGAAATCTGGGAGGATAATGTAAGTGATCATTTCCGTTAAGGTCTCCAGGCATATGTTCTGTAGCTGGCTCATTATCCAGAGAATGGTCGAGAACATGTTGTGGTGTAACTTCCAGAATCTTATCCTTGAGTACATCAATTCCTTCCTTTTTCGTTGCAGTAGTTGCTATCACGGGAGCACCCAATTTCTTAGATAGTGCTTCCAAGTCAATCCTATCGCCACGAGATTCAAGCACATCATACATATTTAGCACGACAACAAGGTTCACCTGGAGCTCAATCAGTAGTAATGT
>SDNZ01000058.1 GCA_004524565.1 Candidatus Thorarchaeota archaeon | reverse complement strand
CCGATGATGAAAATACAACAGTTGTATGGTTCGACTCACCAGTGCCCTCTGTTGAGAAGTCCATTCCCTACTCCACCAGAGCACTCCTCCCGTACTATGAGACGTCTCCCCTTGGAGAGATGGTATCCGAGATCATCTGGAATCTTCCTGTGGCACCTCGGAGTGCAGTGCAGCCTGAGAAGTGGAGCCTCTCAACCATCGGGGATGCTCCCATGCACGATGATATCAGGGTCATCGTTCGCCACAGTCCTCGTTCATTTCACTCAGAACTGACCTATATCCCCTTCTTGAGAGGGTGGTCCAAGCGGTTCAGGAACAAGGGAACTGGGAAGGTCATCCGAGAACAAGCGGTTGATGATATTGTGCCTGAGAGGTCAGTGAGGGATCGCATGAAGGTCCTCTCCATGACCTTGCTCCCCTGGCTAGTGCGACTCTGGCCTCAGGAGGTCTTGCAAGATGACTCCACAGAGAATCTCGAGGAGATGATAGCTCACCTAGATGAACAGTATCGAGGAGGGAATGAACCACTGAAGATAACACCATCAGTTCTTTCTAATACTCTCACCAAGCCACCAAGTCTCCTTGACCTTGTGATGTACAGGCTTCCCAAGACCATGGATGCTTTGACCTATCAGACAATGACCGCAGGGAAGATCAATTCTCAATGCCTCTATCGTTCTCCCTGCAAACTACAGAGTCAATCTCTTAAGAGAGTTTCCAAGCCTCTATCAATTCAAGATATTTCGAATATTGAGGAAGGCCTCGAACAGGAGTGGATATTCGGTGTCAAGTTTGAGAGTGAGGATGAGGATATTCAATCCTGGTGGATGGTGATTCAAGACCCAGCTCATACCGCAAGGATGCTTGTTGGTTGCTTCATAGATAGACCTCCTGACAAGGATGGATTTCTCTGGGCTGAAAACAAGCAGAAACTATTGACACAGTCCAGTCTGGATAATATCCTTGGCTATTCTCAGACTGTACTGATTGGAAGGAAAGCACAAGAGAAATTAGAGGTCTGGATGTCCAAGGATGATGATGAACCTGTCTATGCAGGAGTCTTTGAGGTCAAGGGGCAAGGTAGGTCAACCATAGGCAATCTTCAAGCAATTCGTCAGACAATTACTGAAGAACCAAATGAGGCACCTTCGTTCACTATACATCCACCAGAATCATTCTACAAGAGAGCTGTGGACTCCCTGAGAAGATACTTCACCTCCATCTCTAGTCCTACGCCTGTCAATGTGCATCTAGAGATGATAGATGACCTCTGTCATGTAGTCTTGAGAGATACTGAAGGCAACGAGGTACAGGACATTCCTTTTGACTACACAGCAGACCTCATTGCACTCTTACGATGGCCCATGGTCAAGGGTGGTCCTATGTTCACTGACTCCGGAGAGTATGTGACCTGGAGTATCTTCGACGATATAGACTACGGGGAACTGGATTTTATCGCTCCCTATGTCACCTATACTGCTGCGCGAAAGACTCCTGCTGAACTTCCCAAGAGTGTGTCACAGTTCTTAGATGAGTCAAGATCTCTCTCCGTCAGCCTAGCTCATGATGCCTCAGTCTGTCCTATTATCTCAGGTACAGCTGTGGAGCATGACTCCTGCTGGAGAATCGAACTACCGTCCAATTGTCCAACTCGAGTCAGGAAACAACTGGATAGACCTCTGACTGGAGAAGAAGTGAACGGCATCCTTGCCCCTGGAAGGCTCTTTACAGGGCGACTCTACAGGTTTGAGTCTACGCTCCCTCCTCTATCTGAGAAGGATGAGAGCATCGTCTTCCACGAGGAACGATATATCCGAATGCTCCTTCGTAGCAAGGGACTACGTCTCAAGAGGCTGCCACCAGGTACATTCTTACACGTACCAAACCAGGAGTGGTCGATCTCCATCGGATGGGATGGGAAACACTTCAAATGGCAGGCTGAATCAACGGTTTCAAGCCTCTCCTTCAAGGGACATGATCAGACCGTGGAACTTGTCCATGGACTCGGCGCTCAGGAGGAATGTGACCGTCTTCTGAATATCATCACCTCCCAGATCCCACCAGCACAGATCCATGAGTACTCGGAACTGGAGGAGCAGGTCATCATGGGACTCAGGGACAGAGGCTACTCAAAGAAAAGTCCAGTCTGTGAGCTCAGGATCATTGAGCGAACTGAACAGGTCTTTCGATACGGTGTCTTTCTTGTTGCTGATAGTCAGAGTAGACCTCTTGAGTCCTTTGCCATTGAGGCTGGAGAAGGTTGTACAGATACGATTCTGGAGGGCATCACAACTGGACTCAATGAGGGAGATGCAAGTGTTTACAATATCAGAAATGTTGAGCAGTTCATTGAACAGCTATCCTCCTGGGTGTATGAGTACATTCAGGAGATTGAGTGGGAGTCTGAGGAACCATCGGAGTATGAGGTGACTCTCACCCTTGATGATGACAAGGAGTCCATCCGCTGGGAGGTAGAACCGGATGGACATAAGGGTGGAGTGTTATATGACGATTTCAAGATACTCCTGTATGCAGGACTACGTGAGGCAATCCATCAGGTACGAGAGATCTTTGAGTTGGACATTGTATCACAACTAGGGGTGGTCTCTAATCTTGAGGATGTCTTAACCCAACAGATTCCTGAGATGGTCAGAAGAATTCGACAAGGGAGAATATAGAGCTACCGGGTTCGGAGAGCAGCAGCTCTGAGTCCATAGACACGTCCAGAGAAGGATGCAATGAGTGCCATCAAATCAGTGACCAGTTCCTCCTGTGGTGACCTGTCTTCCTCTTCCATGAGGATGATGAGTCGGACACCATAATCTTGAAAGATGCGCTGAAGAAGATCAGTTCCAAAGCGAGCTAGCCGATCTCTATGAGTGATGAAGAGGGTCTCGATGACTCCTCTCTGCGCAAGAGTCAAGAGGCGTCTGAGTCCTCGACGTTTCATGTTCAGACCTGAACCGATATCAGTAAAGACCAAAGGTCGTATCTTGGAGTACAGTCTGCAATGGGTGATGAGGACCTTAAGCTGGCGGTCCAAGTCGCCATCAGTCTTCTGGCGATGTCCAGAGACCCGGGCATATACAGCACATTGCTTCTTTTTGGGAGACTCTAAAATCTCTCTGTGAAAGAGACCAAGGAGTCGGTTCACCTCAGAGAGAGGTATTCGTCGATGGTTGCCCGGAGTTCTAAGACAGTGAATGTATCCCTGAGTGTCCCAGCGTCTGATGGTCTTGGAACACACGCCAAGTCTCCGAGCAGCCTGTGATACTGAAAACATAGGACTTGCTCAAACAACGGTCTGATTAATGTCTAACTTTGTCCAAATGTTCAGTAGCTGTTGTCAACCCTGTGCAGCAGAATTGGTGTATCGTAAGTTTGAGTCTAACCTTCCGGAACATGCTCTTCGACTTGCACTATATGGAGCAATTGGCGATTATTGTGATGGCACTCCCTTCACAACAATCCATTTCGATGATGTTGACAAACGCACCCTATATCTCGAAGCTGGAATACTTGTACAAGCATTGCAAGAGATTGATTATCGAAGAGAATCGAAGGACTTGGTCTATGAACTGACCCTAGGAGTAAAACCAAGCTCTATGAATGACATGGTTGATCTTGCTTTGAAAGCTACACGGATCGAGCACGAGGTCTTCAGATATATCCAACAAAATGCAAAACATCTGGGTTCTATCGGTTATATCTTGGATATGCCGATTCATGGGTATAGAGGAAAGAGTGCCAAGTTTTCTGCATATGTCACCAACTCAAAAATTGGAATTAGTGCAAGGTCCTCAGAAGATGAGGTTGATATGAGTATTCGTCGACGTGGATCACATATAGATTTGAATAAAGCACTCAATACAATCCTTCCTGAATTTGATAATGCCTCAGGCGGGGGACACCCTGCTGCGGCCGGAGCTAGTCTTGAAAGGAATGATTTCCAGAAATTTCTACGGACTCTTGCAGACTACGTGAAGGATTTCTAGGCTCCAAAGAATATCGCTGCAAGTGCGATTGATAAGACCCAAATGACAGTGACAACTGCTTCTCCTGCAACGATTCCACTAAGAATTCTACTCATTCTACTATAATTACCATCCTGCAACTCCACTTGTTGTTGGATTGAAGTTTCATCTGTAAGCGGTTCTTCAGGTTCTACGTCCTTCATGACTCTATAGTGAATGTAGCCACCTAGTACGATTGCTACAGCGGTGGCTGAAGGAATCAAGACCCCGATAACAAGACTCATGGGACTCAATTCACGTTTATTCAATTCTCTTCCCAGAAGAAATCCGACGATAGCGAAGCTAAACAAGTAAACGAATCCCCAAATGCCTGGGAATTGATCCATACCCGGAAGTCTGAAAACTCCATCATCTCCTCCTCCAATTCCTTGAAGACTTATGATAAGAAATCCGAATAGTTGTGCAGCGGGACTTGGAAGATCAGTTCCACCAAAACCACCGTACGTTTCAAACAGTGTGAATGTTATGAAGGAGCCAACTGTGGTACCAAGCATAGCACCAATAAACACTGCCTTCAGAATATCTCTTCCACGTACATTTGTCAAACGTCCTAATTTGAGGTGAACAAGAAGAGCTATAGCCGCATCCTGCAGTGCCCCGAGCATCGACATAAATGTAGTAATGACTGCAAATCCGACGCGGAATAGAATTATTGCAGGAATTGCGACGATATCAGTGATGTACCCTGCAAGCATTCCAGTTTCACTAATTGCTCGCGCTGTAAAGTATACAGAAATCATTGCAATTGGTGTACCAATCAAGAACAAAAGCACGGGTATCTGAATTCCTGGAAATGGCACAATGAAATAGAAGATGACTATTCCCACAACAAGAAACATACCTAAGGATACAAACGAAATCCATATTGGGAGATGCCCTCTTTTTGACTTCAGATATCCTCTTGGATCTGCTATAATCTCTCGAACTTCTTCTCTGAACATCTCTACAGAGAATAGCTCCTCTTTCACACGCAGCTTCTTCAGTAATTCTGTGCTTTTAATCGGGGTCTCAACAATGACCGCACCATCTACTTCACTTACATCAACTGAAGTCTTCTCTACAAATTCTTCAGGAGTCATATTCTCTTTGTTGTTGTCATTACGACCGCTTAGGAAATCTCCTGCCAGCACTGTAACAAAGATGCCTAATGCAATGTACAAAATTTCTGGTCTTTTAATGTGTGCTTCAAATAAGGCAGTTGAACTGGCACCTTCAATAAAGATCCATATTAGCAATGATATCAGGGCACCAAGAGCAATCACAAGAGACCTCTTCCATCCAACAAAAAATCCAATCCCTACCATCATGGGTGAGTTACTAATCCCAATCCAAGTTGGAATGGCTGCAGCCGCTGGAACTACTGGAGATAATGCGTTTGGAAAGGCGCTAAGATTCGCTCCTGAGAGCCCTTCTGCAATCTTTGTTGCTCCCATCCATGCCGCTGATGCACCAAGACCAATACCAACTGCTTTCTTAGCTTCTCTATCTCCACCAATCGATTTTATCGTGTAGGCTTGCGGTTGAACTTGAGGCCACGCCTCGTGTTCAAATCTATCCCGAAAAGGTGCTAATAAGAGAATCCCAAAGATTGCGCTTATTCCCGTAACAACAATGATGAAAATGAGGGTTGTGAGAGAATTGAACAATGGAGAACTCATATTGAAGAGTGGATTTGTAGGTTCGAATATAGCAATAGCAGGAAATGTGATGAGCACTCCAATTGAAACCATGGCTGAAGAATTCGCAATCGCTACCACCACGGTATTCTCTTCTGGTGTGTATCTCCCTCTCAATGTTAGAAATATGGCTCCTAACATCTCCGCACCAACAAGGAATACAACTCCCAGTTTAAGGGCTAACCAGATTCCAAGAAAAGTCATGATGATGCCAACAATAATACCTGTGTTCAATGCGCGTTTTGTAAGCGGATACTTTGGTTCTGAGAGAACAACTCCATAAATCAACAATCCTGCGACAGCCATGATCACAACATGATGTAGGACAGGTATACTGCCAATAATCAGTGTTAGTATTGATATCACTGTAATGATAGTTAGGTCAGTTTTATCTGGTGGAGGTCTCACGAGTGCACTATAGAACAAGAAACTCTCGATAATCAGAGCGAGAAAGACCCCTGGGTATATCCAATCTCCAAGGTAGAGTACTATGAGAGTATAGAAGATTCCTGCAGAGTATATTCCTGCGAGTAGAATTTTGTTTGATTCAGAGTCTGGTCTTATCTTACGGAGCCAACTACGTTCGGTCAGGACAACATAAATGATAACTCCGGAGAATGCCATTATTACCATCTCCGAGAAAAATCCTCCGAAAACAGAGATGACAATATAGACGAAGGTCAGACACAAAAAAATCACAAGTTCTTTAGAGTTCAAGCGATGGTTGAAAATAGAAAGATAGAGCAGATATACTTCAACAATCAGAGCAATAATAACATCAAGCTGGGCCAGTCGTCCCGAAAGCATAGCAGAAACCGCCCAAACTATACCTACTGTATACAATAGTATCTGGAGAGTTCTTGTCTGCTCTGGATTCATTGAAGATAGTTCCTCCGGGTTTTGCAGTATTCTTGGGCTATTAACTGCAGGAACGCTCTTTCAAGAGAAACCTGCTATATAACTGCCTATATCATTTGGAAAGTTTCTGTTTCACTTCTTCTGCACTTAGACCATCGATTAAAAGCACTTTCTCACGTGACTTGTGTCCTACTACAAGTTTGATCGAACTAGTAGATATCTTCAAGAGTTTGGACAATCTCTTCACGAGCTCTGTGTTTGCCTTGCCTTCTTTTGCAGGAGCTGCAAGATTAATCGAGATAAAATCTGGATTAATCTCTTCAATTAATTCCTTGTTTTTCGAGTTGGGTCTGACTAAAACTCGAAGGAATGTCCCTTTTTCATTCATCCAGACAGGTTCAGAGTCCATAGGTTTGATAAAATACATCCTTGCATAAGTGTATTCACCAAACTAGTAGGAGGGGGCCATCAAGCATTTGTTTATTTAGAGCTTGTACTGGATTCTTCTTAAGACCGTATATTCAACGGGGTGAATTCACAATGAGCGATCCTGTTATGGATGCATACACAATGGCGTACAATAGTTCAGGCAATATGGTGCAAGCGTTTGGCGTAATAACAGAAAGTGGACACGTCCTGTGGCAGAGTAATAATTGGGATCTCACAGCAGATGCAAGTGCTCTTATGTCTGCGGTGAAATCTAGAAGTCCTGCAATTACACAGAACAATGTTCGATATTCTACAATGAGATCGACACCTGAGAGTCTGGTGGCTCGCAACGTCCAAGGAAATGGTATCCTTATCTTAGCAAAGATTGAGGGTGAAAAATGGGTTGTTGCATGGGTTGCACCTGACGCACAACCCGATGGTGTCTATGTTGACGTCGATCGTGCAGCAAAGACCCTGAAGGGTAGAATCTAAGAAAACAATATTTGGATTGAATTGGGGAATGTTCATTGCAGCAATTCCTCAATACTCTTCCATTACATATTGGGAGGACTAGTTTTGGAATCCGCTATTAGCCGACAATGGTATCAACTATACGAGAACAATCCCAAGATACAAGCTTTTGCAGTGGTAAAAGAAGGGGAGATCATCTGGCAGACTGAAAATTGGAATCTGATGGAAGATATCAAATCAATTATTGAGGCGCCTCAAAAAGCAGCTGGAAAGGTGTCTGCAAATGGAGTGAAATACAAGAGAGTCCGATCTGCACAGGACTTTTACATTGGAAGTTCTGGACCTGAGGAAGGTCATCTTCTAATAGTCAAGATCAACGATTCAAGCTGGGCTGTTGCTTGGGCGGACTCTTCTGCGGTTCCTGAACTGGCTATCATCGACATGACAAAATCTGCTATTCATTTGAAAGGCAATATCTAATTTTACAATTATAATTCCATTTCGCAAATTCGTCATGCGGGAAGGATTAAGAGGTATTCTGCAAAGGCTGCATCACCACGAAATAGAAGTTGTTCATCTGATGACCGTGACTGCATACATCCTACTCAATGTAGAGATGTCAACTCGAAATCATGTTTTTGAAACAATAAAGATAATGGATGAAATCCAAGAGGTGCACATGATCTTCGGAGCCTTTGACATCATCATCAAAGCTGAATTTCAGAACAACAATCAACTAAGTACTTTCATCGTTGATAAGCTAAAGAACCTCGAAGGTGTTCTTGAAACTCAGACCAATATCTGTGCAGCAGCTGTATAATACGGTAATTGATGATACTATCACTAAATACTGGGCTCATCAGGAAACAGTATCTCTCGTATTCTCATGATGGTCGCTACATATTCTTTTGATCCCATTGCATAGTAATCCACTAAAGTTTCATACTGTTCAAGAACCATTTTGTCTGCAACATCACCTTTGACAAGTTCTGCTATCTTTGTACGCCATTCTGATTGCTTGACTGTCTTCTTAATCATTAATTCGAGGAGTTCTTTCTTATTGTCTTCTGATACTTTAAGGTCGAACGTTTCAAGCATCTTTTCAACAAAGGGAGTCATCTTTTTTGCGAGGGTGCCACTGCCCCCAATCCATTCTCCTGACGTAAGAACAAAACCCTGTGCAGTTCTACGCCAATAATCAGTGGTTCGTTTTCCAGTAGTTACCGTTCCATATTTTGCTACGTACCCTTCTTCTTCAAGCTTGGGTAGATGGTGATATACCTGATTCTTGCTAATCTCAATATCAGGTCCACAACACTCAGTTGATAATTTTACGATCTCAAGCACAGATAGCGCATCTCGTTTCACATCACGAACCCTAATGATTTTGTCACCATTCTCGTCTATCTTTTCAGAAGTTATCGTGTCTTTGATACCTGACCTAAGTACCTGTAAAATGTGGAGTCTAACAGGTTCATCAAGAACTGCCGCTCGTTCCGCATCCGTGATAAAAATAATCTCTTTCTGTGGTGTTTTACCCTCTTTTGTAAGAACAATTCCCTCGAGGCTGTCAGTGATCTCGGTTGTGATGTCATCGTTGCCCATGTTATTATTCACCAATGCATATTCGTTTTAGGTCACTCCAAATTTCATCCGAAGCGACAATTGCTAGCACCTTCCGGTCGGTTTGAGCTAAAATAATCGACCAGTGTTCACACTCTATTCCCTCTTTGTAGAATATAAGTTTGTTTATTGAACCATTGGTTCACATATACAGTTATTTTGAACCAATTTCGAATTATAGTTTAGTATTTTTATTAAAAAGTACTTAATGGTTTGGAAGACAAACCTTATATACAACTTTGGTTTAGACATTAGATAGGTAACTACAATGTATCGACGCGATCAATACCAATACGAAAATGGAACACAGGAAGAGAAGATGGCGAGGATCCACAGGATGGACGCTATCGGATACGCATACATCTATCGGAGGTAGATCATATGGCACTAGCAAAGACAGTCAAGAAGAACCATAATCTGAAGAAGCAGATCTCTACAGAGGCTATCAGACATTCATACTTGTACAGGTAGATCACAATGAATCGAGATATCGAGATTGTTGGATCTGACATTGACAATGAGCAGCACTCTTTAGAAATTAAGCAGGTTAGAAATGTATCAGTACAAGAAGTGCTCCAGTTGGAAGCCACCTGAGCACTTTCCTCTTTTTTTAGAATTTGGATCTATTATCCGCAATAATTCATTGATTTATCCAATCATTCTGGATCGAATTCCTTCACTTTGAGAAGACCATTTGGTAGAAGGTCTCGTTCATGACATAAGTGATTTCGAGGTTTTGTGCCTTCTCGGGAAGAAATTGAATTGGTGGTCTTGCTTCGAATAGATTGTTTGCTTTTATTATTGCTTTGCCCTTCTCTGTCTCTCTCATTTTGGGTGAAAGTCCCTCATCTACGACAATCACAATTCCACTTGACTTCACCAAGCGCAGCATTTCTTTCAATGCACCGTGAATATCTGAAAATGTATTGATACCTCCTGTATGGAGTACAATATCAAAAAAGTTACTTTGGTATGGCGGATTGAACACACTACCATGGGTGAGGCTAACATCAAAATTCGATTCAGCAATTTTTCTCTGCGCAACCCTCAACATCCCTGTAGAGAGATCCATTCCATGGAGATTGAATCGCCCCATCTGGTTTTTGAATGATTCATAGAGTGCCATGAAATTTGCTGCCGTACCAATACTGACATCGATAATTCTTACTGGACCTTCAATTGGAATGAATTGACTGAAACGTGCTCTCTCCTTCATCAAATCAATACCGAGAAAGTCATTATATTGTTTCACCATTTCATCATATGACTCAGCCATCTCATCATATTCCGCAATCCATTTTGCATCCTGCGGTCTGATTGCTGGATATACAAGAGAGGGTATTCCATTGTTGATTTCCCAGATATGCCCCTTTTCACATGCTATCTTACCATCAATCATATCTTCACCTGGAGTGAATTCTCCGTTGAGGAAAATTTTCTTTCCGCATTGAGGGCATCGTAGAGCTTTCACATGGGCTTCATTCAATTTCAGGTGCACCTAGTTTCCCTTTATGTAAGAGTTAAAATATGATTCGAATTGGATTTTTATAGTTCGTAGGATATGTAAACCTATAACATTCTATTTTGGATAATTGCCTCTACACTAGATAGTACAGTCTTAACAACCTGCCACTGGATCAGGACCACCAAACGGCTTCGAATATGCAACGACCATGGTTGCGAGGAATCATCCGCAGGAAGAAACACTCCGATACTCTCCTTTCCATCGATGTTCATGATTAGCATCCGTGTTGGCTCCCATTCATCTGGTGATAGCTCTGGAGATTTGAAAATCTCAGAGAAGCCCTCAGTCAGTACGTCCGCTCTTGGACTCGTTATCTTTACTTCCAAGTAATGTTCGAGCCCAGGTATCTCTAAACGTCCGGGTGTAATTGTGAATAATTCGATAACAACACCTCGGCTCTTTGCATTGCTAAATGATCCCCTTAGGTGACCGAGTATGCTGGGTGATGCGGATGCGATATACACATAATCCTGTGCATTTTCGATTGCAGTTCGCATACCCATTATCACCTGTTCCATTCCTTGACTAGCCCATGCGAATTCTTTGGCTTCTGTCCCTCTCAACTCTTGGAGACCTTTGAGGACCTTACGAGCGCTGGTTACTGAGCCCTTGACCTTTTCTTCAAGATGGTCAAGTGCAGCATCCACTGGAGCTGGATCAAACTCGGTTGGATTAGTTCCTGTTACTTTCTTGATAATCCCTCGTTTCTCTAGTATCTCTAGAGTTTCGTATACCTTACTTCTTGGAACTCCAGAATCCTCCGCTATGATTCTTGCAGAAGATCTACCCAGTTTTACAAGAGTGTGGTATGCCTTTGCCTCATTCTTTGTAAGACCAAGGCTAGTGAGGTCTCCAACGATAGTATTCTGAGTCATAATCAACTCCAAGTTTTGTACACAGCCAGGAATATTAAGTAATGTGTCACTCTGGGAGTGACAGTTTTTAGCTCATTCTGTGTCTACATCTTCTCCTTCAAGAATCCGTTCTATCTCATAGAGTCTATTGATCACTGCAAGTCCTTTGTCTGTGAGGCTCAAGTATGGATTTCCACGCTCCCCTTTTAGTTGATACACTAACTCTTCCTTAAGAAGACGATTCCTTATCTCGTCAAACTCAATTCCAGAACTTGTCATCTTCGACTTTAGTTCTTCTTCGAATCGATCTCCCCAGATAAGTTGGAACAGTACTTCTCGCACAGCGGGAAGAACAAGGAACTCAAAGGTCATAGTATCCCGTGTTAATCAGCAATCAGTAATGAAGTATATGATTAACCTCCACAATCGTTCTAAATATTCTATGGCAAATAATCGGGATGTTCATCTAGCCAAGTAGAAAGATTCCTGAATGTTTCTTCGTTGCGCTTATTGATGAAACCATACAATCTATTCCCCATCATTCGATAGAGGAAAGGTAATTTCTTGAGATTGAATCTTTCCTCGAAGTGTACGCGAGTCCTTTCTCCATCAATTGGGTCTAAACGAATCAGTCCATTGGTGTCTAGTCCTTTCTTTAAGGCCATCATTGTATATGTGTAGCCAATATTTGGTTTAACATCAGTAACTAACTCGAGAGAACACCTTGACCCCCAAGGTAATTTGTAATGCACCCGTCTAATGAGTCCATTACCATCTTTATCTCCAGGATAAAGAATTTCAATATCAATAACAATAGCTTGGGTGAATTGTTTCCAAAGGTCATAATCTTGCATAAGTGACCAGATTTTCTCACGAGGATGTGGAATCTCTATTTCAAAAATATGTTCTTTGATCATTTTTCCCCACCAAATATGACTTCTATCTCAGAAATAAAAGGACTTGTTAAATGAATCTGAAAATGGTATTATTAGATGAAAGATTTCAAACTCTATCAATTTACGATGTAACCCCAATCGTGACACCAGTATAATATGTTCTCAGATGGTAATCAAGTGTAGGTGATTTCGCTGCCTTCTATAGTTGAAATTTCTAACCTCACACACATTTACAGTGGTGATACAAAAGCCCTCGACAAGCTCTCATTTTCCGTAGAAAAGGGAGAGATTGTTGGAATTCTTGGTCCAAATGGAGCTGGAAAATCTACCACCGTGAAAATGATTACTGGAATATTGAAACCTACTACTGGAAGTGTAAAAGTCTCTGGACTTGAAGTTTCGGGCAATTTGGATGCTGTTCGGAAACTGATTGGTTTCATGCCACAAGAAACCGCATTGTATGAAGACCTGACAGCATACGAGACTCTAGAATACCATGCTGAACTGTATGGTGTTCCAAAAGAAGAAGTGCAAGATAGAATTGCGAAGATGCTCGAACTCGCAGGATTAACTCATCGCAAAGATGACCTTGTGAAAACATACTCCGGAGGGATGAAACGACGTCTTGCCCTTGTTCGATCGATCTTACATGATTCTGAACTTCTTATTCTTGATGAGATGTCGCTGGGTGTTGATGTTCAAAGCCGTAATCTCATATGGAACCAAGTTCGCAGGCTTAAGAGCGAAGGTCGAACTATCATCTTCTGCACTAATTATATGGATGAGAGTGAAGCACTTGCAGACCGAGTTATCGTTATTGACAATGGACATCTCGTGGCTTCAGGTACACCAACTGATTTGAAGCGAGAGTATGTTGGTGAATATCTGATTGAGGTATTAATCGAAGGGATGGATTCTGAGAAGAACGCAGAATGGTTAGCAGGAAAGGTCCAGCTTGAGGTTGAGAAGGTCTCTGATCCTCTGAATGGTGGTCCTCGCACAGCTTGGATTCGCAGCAAAGAAGGTCATGCTGATCTACCTATCGTTATTGCTCGAATAGGTGAAAGTGGTTTAACAGTGAAACAGGCTTCAATGAGAGAACCTTCTCTTGGTGATGTCTTTCTTGCAATTACTGGATCAACATTGAGGGATTGAGATGCTACGTCAGATTGTTGCTATTGTGAAGAAGGATTTGAAGCAAGCAAGACGTGACCCCAAATTTATGGGACCTAGTCTAATCATTCCATTTGTCTTTCTTTTAGTCTATGTCATCATGTGGACATCTGTGGGTGGTGGTGAATCTTTTGCCTGTGGTTTAGTAGTTCAGGACAACTCTCCAGAGGCTAACGAATTTGCTGAAATTGTAGAGAATATGGTGTCAACCACGAATTACACATGGTTTAGTATCGAACGCTATGAGCTAATCACAGCTGATCAGCTCTACCAGAATACAGAGTTGATTGCATACATAGTAATCCCTGAAGGATTTGGAAACAATATCACGTCTGGGAAAAATGCAACAGTTATCATGTATATCAATAATGCGAATGATGACGTTGTCAAGAACTATGTGCACCGCTTTGAGGCTGCAGTGTTGCTCTTCAACCAAGGTGCAGTTTATCCCGATTTTGATCAATCTGATGCTCGAATCTCGATTAACGAGGCGTTCAGTCTTACATCAACACCTACCAATATTCAATACATGGCTGCTGTTGCAATATCCCTCTCGTTCATGGCTTGCTCATTGACGAGTCAAGCAATGTTGACAGCTAGTGAGTTTGAAACGAATGCCATTCATGATACAATGAACTCACCTACTCCACGACTTGCATTGGTTCTTGGTAGAACTCTTGCTGCTATTCCGCGATCATTCATTGCGCTCTTCATCTCTGCTCCAGTCATTTGTATCGGTATGAATGTCTATCCTACGGGTAACATTCTCGTTCTCATTGGGATTCTCCTGCTGACTGCTCTTGCACTGGCACCCGTTGGAGAGCTAATTGGAATGAAATTGAGGAACAGGGAACAGGCATTGCTTGCCTCTGTCTTGTTTGTAGTAGTTGGATTCATTGCAGGTGGTGGAATGGCTCCAATTGGTCTTTCACCTCCATTAATTCAGAGTGTGGTCATGATTTTCCCCACAACTCATACACTCATTCTGTGGGCTCGTGTCTTCTTCAATGACACACTGCTTGGTCTTACAACCAGCGCTCTGGCCTTAGTCGTGATTTGGATAGTATTGTCAATAGTTGTATTTCAGCTGATGAAGCGGGAGGTTGAACGAGGATGAGTCAATCACTAAGAACAATGAAATCTTGTTTCATCAAAGAACTTCGTGTCCTTAGACGAACGCCTCAGAAGATTGTACTGGTTATTCTCCTACCTATCATGTTCTTCCTAGGTTTTAGTATGCTCATGGGTGGCGTTTACTTTGGAGAAGGTGTTACGACTGCACTAGTCGTAGACGAACAGAATCCTGGATACTATACTAATGGATTCATCGAGATACTAGGTCAGTATGATGAGATTCCTCCACGACTAAATCCAATCACTATGGATGCAGCGACTGCTGATACACTATTTCAGAATGGTGAGATTCTTCTTGTCATTACTATCCCCGATGGATTTGAACACGCACTGACGAACAATCTCACTACATCAATTGATATTCAGGTTGCCAATATTCACGAGGATCTGACTAAGAACCTACGAATGCCTGTCATCCGCAAGGTCGATTTATTCTATCAAGAGTACCTCTTGAACGACTCTCTTGTTGACTTTGAAATGGAAAATCTCCGCGCTTTTACTCCCCCACGACTTGCATTTATGGCTTGGACAATATCAATCTATGCAGTCATGGTCAGTGCAATGTATATCGCAGGCTCTACTGTGACCCAGGAATTCGAACAGAAGACATTGGATGAGATTACATTATCTGGGCGCTCACCACATGCAATCTATGTAGGAAAGATGCTTAGCAGTGTAGTAGTAAGTTTCATTGCACCTCCAATCATTCTCTTCCTTAGTTATCTCCTCTTTGGCGTCTGGCCTAATGGTGACGTATTCGTATACCTTGCCCTAACTATCCCTCTTGCATTGTTTTGTGCAGGTATTGGAATCATTGCTGGTTCAGTGTTTAGGAATGCGGTTTTCATTGTGCCAGTAGCAGCACTTGTTGGTATTTTCTACTGGATTACAGGTGGCGGCATCGCACCGCTTGAGTTGCTTGGTGTTAGTTTTGGTGCTTTCAATGAATATCTACCAATTTCTAATGTCTATCGATCTCTAATCAGAATGTTTGTGGAAGGTAACTATAGCTCTCTTTCTCTCGATTTAGGAGTGATAAGTCTCTTTGCAATCATCTTCACAATCATTTCACCAGTTCTGGCTGATAAAATAACGCAGGTAGATCTCTCTAGACAAATTCAGGATATGAAAAACCGTCGAAAAAAGCCGTAAGGTCATCCTCTTGCTGGACAACAGATTGCATAGAGGTGATCTGACAGTGTCGCCTCTGTGTTCTCTCCATAGAGCATTCTCCATGAGTAAGAGGTCTCTCTGAAACCATGTTTCCGGAGAATGTTGAGAGCTTCATTGTTGGTTTCTAGCACACCTATTTTTAATGGACTTCCAGAACCGCTCTCTGCTAATGCCAACAATAGATTCTCACTTATGGGGGAATGATTATTCATAACCCAAGGTCCGATTCTAGTTGAGGAGGTCCCCCTACTACCCATGATGAAACCTTGGATTTCTTCATCTATTTCAAGAATCTTGCAATATTCTGGAAAAGATAAAAATCGCATCTGGAGAAACTTCTCCCTATGACCTCCGAAGCAACCTGTATCAATCACTGAAATTTTGTCTATATCCTCTTGTACCATCTGCCGTACAAATTCAGAACTTTGTCCTGCGATAATAGATTCCATTCTAAGGGATTTTGCTATTCTTCCGAAACCAAGTTGTTCGTAGAGGGATACCGCTTCTGGCACTCCATCCAAGAGAAGTGATTTTGTACCGCTATCGAGCAGATGTTTCATAGCCTCCTCCATTAGCGTCTTACCAAAGTTTTGTCCTCGGTACATTCCTCTTACTATAAGATTACCAATAAAACCGAACTCTCCATAATTGACGGTGCAGACCATACCAATGGGCTCTCCGCCAACTTCGCCAATAAAGGATCCTTCTGGATTGAAGTGGAGTAATTCCTCAAAGTCATGCATTGTGCTGGTCCAACCTTCAAGTGTAGTTAGATTCAATGCAAAATCTAGATCGCTGACTGACATTTGTCTAATATTCAATAAACTACACCTACCTCTTCAGAGAGAAATTCACCTTTAAGATAGAAGGGGAGTGCGCAATACTTCGCGCTAAATCCCTTCTGCTAGAATTTCAGTAATTTCACTATCTTCGATGTATGATTGTTTGTGCGTATTATACCAGAATATTCCAAAGGAGAGCAGGGTCATTAATACTGCGAAGAACATTATAGGTGCGTATCCCGGCCAGATTGAGTAAATCCCTGCGGCAATGATTGGTCCGATGACACCAGACAGGGCAAGCATTGATGTAAGGAGTCCAGATGCTGTAGATCTATCTTCATTGTTCTCTGTCACGAATTTAAGAGCACCTACATAAAGACATGCCCAAGAAAATCCAAGAAGAATTTGTGATGGCAATATCTCAAAGATATTCTGCGCAAATGGGAACCATGCAAAAGTAATAGCCGAGGCAATGAGTCCAATTGCCACTAATTTTTTACTTTCAATGCGGTCTGTTATCGTTACCATAAATACTACTTGTGAGATTGCGTTTGTT
>SDNZ01000057.1 GCA_004524565.1 Candidatus Thorarchaeota archaeon | reverse complement strand
TCAATGACATAGTATCTCATCTGATTTCACAACGTCATCTTGATGGGATAATTAATTCAGTGGGTGGTTATGTTTCAAATAGGAGTCTTGAAAGAACAAAAGCACCGTACGAAATGCTAGCAGACTTTGAAACAATTTTCGCTCAATTATATGAAAATGGTTTTCTTATATGGAAAATCGAATGCCCAACTTGCTTCAGGAAAATTAAGTATCCAAAGAGCGGTAAAGAAACTACTTGCCAATTCTGTAAGAGTACTATCAGTGCAATAGACGTTTTCAAGAAAGTCAAAGATTTGTTATAGTATAAATAACATCATAATTAATTGAGATAATGAGTTCCTGACTGGATGCTTCCCTACTAAAGGATTCGTTGACAATCTACAACATTGCGTACGTATTCCTTGGTTCAACTGAACTTCGGATAATAGATGGTTGGAATTCAGAGTCTGGAATGCAATAATCGTTGTTTGGAGGAATGACAATGTTAGTCATTGACTTGTGGTTCGAAACCACTGATGGTCGGATGTCTGAAGATGTAACAGAAGAGAAAGAGCTAACAGAATAGCTCCATCATCTTATCATCGAATGGATCAAGACTGTGATAGAACTATGAAGATGCTCATTTGTAAAATCAAGTCAACTTCCAATTGTACTAAACCAACTCACTATTTTTTTCAACAAGTATTTCATCGATAAGAATTGTTGCTATTTGCTCCCAGGTCTCTGTAACTGCTTTGATATTCGCTCCGAAAAGAATTGAGTTTAATAGACCATCTCGAAGGGCGACTATCCCTCTCCACACAACGCCTACATCTGCTTCCCTCTTGATGATTCCTTCTCGCTTCAGTCTATCAATGTGATCAAGGAACTCGGTGAAGCTCTCCTCATAGACTGCAGTCATCTTTTTCCTTAGCTTCTCATTTCTAGCCGCCTCTAAGAACAGATCAAGACCAAAGGAACGTGTTTGCTGTGCACGTTCAATCTTCATCTTGAGGAACTTGGCAGATGCTATTTGCTTAGGATCTCCAGAGATGAGTATGGTCATGATTTCATCCTTTCGAGAGCGAAGAAAGAAATCAATGACCTCGAAGAAGAGTTGTTCCTTACTCTTGAAGTATTGATAGATGGCCCCCTTACTGACACCTAACTTCTCAGCAATATCGTCCATCTTCGTTTTATGGTAACCTTTCTCATTGAATACATATGCGCCTGCTTCGACTATGTTTCTTATCGCTTGCTCTTTATATTCGGGCACTACCTTTGGCATTCTTTTCTTCAGGCTCCTTAGATAAATATACGAAATCTTACTGCATCAGTTAGATTAAAATGACTTATCAGTATATATACTGACTCATGGGTATTGGTTATTAATACCTACCGGTTGTGTTGATATGGCAGATGAAACGTTCTACCGAATTCTCTTCGTTGGTCTCTATGCACTATTCTTCAGTGTTAGAGGATACTATCGATTCGTAAAACCTAGAACTGCTGGACCTGAACCTGTTGAAACTGACCAGAAAGAATTTGGAATTGCAGAAGGAACACTGAGCTTCGCAATACTCGGGTTCTTTGGATTTACAATTCTATACTTACTAAATTTAGACTGGTTCTCATGGTCACAGACACCGAATTATCCAGAACTTCTTCGTTGGGCTGGCGTCGGACTTGTTCTTGTCAGTACTCCTCTTCTCGGTTGGATTCATCGAACTCTTGACCGCCAATACTCCGCTTGTCTGCAGATAAAGGAGAGCCATCTATTGATCACACAGGGCCCATATGCTAGAGTTCGTCACCCGATGTATACCATATTGAATATGTTCTCGTTTGGGGTTGCTCTTGTAACTGCTAACTTCTTTGTCATTGGCTTTGCTTTTCTAGTGATTCTCCCGTTTCCATTTATTGTAAGGAAAGAAGAACAGATGATGTTGGATACATTCGGTGATGATTATAATGAATATATGAAGAGTACAGGTCGATTCTTCCCGCGTATCCGGAGCACGTGATAAGGACCACTTATTTTCCGATAGACACAGTCTATGAACAGATTCAACCTATGAAATGGCTTTGCAATCTAAATAATGTGATACGCCAAATGTATATGTGAGTAAAGCTCGTAGGTCTGACAATCATTCTACAATTTCGATGTGGTTAGAAATGAAAGTGTGTCCAAAGTGTGGAAAATCAAATGATGTGATGCGGAAGTTTTGCACTGGTTGTGGAGCCTCTCTCCTGAAGAAGATTGAGGAACCTGAACCTGAACCGGTGGAAGAACTTGAAGTTGAAGAACCAATTGCTGGAGCACCTAGTATTCCCAAAGAGGAAGAGGATGTATTTGTACGCCCAAGTGCTGTTGCAGCGGAACAAGCTGAAATGGAAATCGATGAATCAGAACCTCCGGAGGTGATTGAAGAATACCCTCTCGTCGAAGAAGAGCGGTTTGACCCATTAGAAGATGAAGAAGTAGACGAAGGGGTAATTTCAGAGCCTGTAGAGATGGATCGCGAAAAGGGTCGTGAAGTGGTTCAGGATATTCTCGAAAGAGTTCGTGCCGCCGAAGCTCGTTCCAAGAGTGCGGAAGGAATTCCCGTATCACCTGATACGACTCTTGAACCGCCACCACCAGCATCCATGGAAATTGAAGAACCATTAGCCTACGAGGATTCCGAGGTTGAACCTGAAGTAGAAGAACCAATAGTAGAAGAACCGCAACCTCCAGAACCCGAACCTCTACCAATCGAAGAGCCAGTTAAAGTTGTTCAATCACGAACGTCTACGGAGCCTCCGGAATTAATCGATGAGAAGGTTCGGATCATAGAACTGGATATCAATGCATTCAATATTGAACTTAGGCAGCTCCAATCCGATTTAGACGCAATGCGGACACGTCTTGATGATGAGGTTGAACAATACCGTACAATTGCTGATGTCAAACGGACTCGTGCTGAAAGTTTAGAACGAGAATTGGATATTGCTAAGGACGAATACAGTGACGCTAACAAGCAATACAAGAATGCTGAAAACCGTCGGAAGAAGGAATTGTCAGATACTGAGAAGCGTATCCAAGATGTTGAAAAACGAATCAGGAAAGCTGAAGAATCTAAAGACAAACGAATTCAGGAGATTGAGAAGGAACGCCTAAAACGTGAAGAAGAAGGTCGTTAACATAACTCCTAAGAAAGTGCGTGTGAGAGAGAGCAGGCTACTTGCACAGTTACTGATTGGTAGTTCGAATCTACCACACTTCAATGACTACCTCCAACTCTCACCACAAGTAGGACAGATTCCAGCTGAAGCTGGGAATTCTGTTTCACATTTCTTACAGATGATCCTATCCCTGTGGAGCCCGCATTTAGGACATGTATCTCTTGAGAGGGGGTATTTGTAATGACAATTCCTACAAATAATCTCAATGTCATCAAGTGTGTCAATCATTGTGACAACAATTTGCCCGCCAATTGGAGTCTTCCAATTATGACCACATTTCGGGCATTTGTCCCCCTTTTTGTATTCATTTCCGCATTTTGGACATATGATTCTCATTCATAATTCCTCCAAACTCGTCTAACAAGGACTTTGGAAATAGTCAGAACATTTCCAACTTATGCCCTCATACCTCAATTTCATAATACGTGTCGCTTGCAGATAAAGATTAGGGATTTCCATGAATTACTGTTCATCACTATTCTTGTACAAAACGATAGCTGAACTATATAACATCTCCAGTTAGGTGAAATGTTTTGCAATAGCTCCATGTTTGATCCGGAGTGCCGCTAGTTCTTCATCGGTAAGAGCTCCCATTTTGGGTATCTTCAGCTCCTCCAACATCAGCGCTCCTATGATATTGGAATGAATATTTCGGCGAGTAGGATTTGATTTTCCTGTAAGCCAAAGTCTCAGGTCAACATATGCTTTATTCAGGTCATTCTTGATACGACGCGAAACGAATGAATATACGCCAAGGTCCGGCTCTGTAAGTTCGTTCAAGAGTTTGGGTGTCAGTCTGTTTAGCATACTTCCTTTTAGTAATTCTTTGGCTACGAATTGTACAAGTTTAATTCTGAACTCGCCAATATCCTTTGCCTCTTTAGCAGCTCGAACAATATATCCGAGCTGCGTGGTCTCATTCATAGTTGATATAGCCAAGAGTGCTTGAATTGATTTTCCCTCCCCTACGAGAATCTTCCGAGCAATTGGTCTAGTTGAAGTATTCAACCGTCCTGAACTGGTCTTGAGTTCGTCATGTGCCTTAGCATAGAACTCGTCTGAAAGACCTGATTTTCCCAGCATCGACAATTCTTCCAGTGCCTTCTCGAGTGCAATGCTCCCGTAAACAAATCTTCTCTGCTGGCATGTTCTAATTCCAATCTCTACTTCTCCACTCTCAATATGTCCGCTATGTGCAAATTTCATGAGAACATTCCAAGGAAGCACAGTAGATATTACTGGAGTACCGCGGAGTACAAGGTCGATTACCTGATCAGGAATTAAAATCGCAATTGGTTTTGCTATTTTTGTCCACTCTCCTCCCTGTTTCATCGAAGGATGGCAGAGTGTCATATCGAATGGCTGCAACTGAGAATGAATATGTGAAGATATATCTGGAGTATATCTTACCTCACCTTTGTCAACATGCAAGAGCTCAGGGTGTTGCCCATTCACACATATATCCCATTGAATAATTATGCCTGGTTGGCTCAATAAGGTATCTGCCTGTCGTGCTCTTGTTCTCTCTGACCATGATGACTCAACTGATTTGTCTTCAAGCCACTTGAAGAACATGCGATGTCTGCTATGTTCGCCACGAGTAATGTAATCTCTCTCACTGGTCTTGATACGCTGGATAACGAAATCAAGTGCAGGATTAGTTTCCACTACAGTGACTGGAAGACCTGTAAAATCTCGGCTGTGGTTGAATTTGATTTCTAACTTTGGTTTCTCTCCATTTGTTTGAAGAATATAGATGAGAAGATCATCTTCTCTTGTACGTCCAGTAGTCTTCAGGTGAGAAACTTTAATCTCGTTCTGAAGCCATGATTTCAGGCCTTCAACAGATGTTCCAGCCATCACAACTTTGTTGCCTGCTCTGATGAGTCGTACTGAGATTTTTTCTTGCTCAGGAATATCACCAACTAGTGAAGAGAACTCTCTAGATTGTATATTCTTCCCTGTGAGGATTGAGAGTACAATTCTAGCATCAGTTCGCTCCTCCACAGATAGGTCCTCTGGTTGTTGGAATGATGTCAGGTTGACTTCAGCTTTAAGCTTCTCTGGGACTTTGGAGAGAAGATACGCAAGTTCCAATCTGTACAATGTTGATGTTGTCCAGAAACACTCGATAAGATGATTATAGACTCTTTGAACACTCGGTCTGAGCACATCTCCTACTTGTTTGAGAAACAGATTGTACTGAATTGCACTCATTTCCTTTGTCATAGAATTGATCTTTAATATCACTAAATTAGGTGTTGATTTCTCAATCTCATCCTTTAAACCCTGTCGTACTCTTTCTATAAGTTGTAATGGTGTTTTTCCATTCTCAAGACTTTTAGCAAGAACATGGATTTGTTCATCAAGGGATACATCTACATCACTTGGTGCTTCCAGAGTCTTCTTCTCTCGTAAGCGTTCCAAGTGGTCACGAATTTCGCTATAGCTGCGTATTTCACGAAGTCGACTTTTATTCAGATTATTGATTGAGCCCTCTGGAAGTTTCAGCAAAAGTTTGCCTAGATGCTTACACCAACCAATCCCTTTGTTGAAGTCAGGACAGGTGTGTGCAACAATCCCTTGCGAATCATCGATGATTACCGTATACGGTTCACTCCCGCTCCCTTGAATCAACGCATATGCAACCACTGGATTCTCACTGAGAACTTCAAATTCAACTAGGCTCTTGTCTGATATCTTTCGAGCTCGACTCAGTCTTGCTCCATGTACAAATCGTGAAGGCATATCATCAACTCCTCGATAATACTTTACTCACGATATCCGGGAAGTCCTCCCATCTTTTTACGACCACGAGATGCGCATTTGCGGATTCTATGATATCTTGAATATTCCCCATACCATAAGTTGATCCTGGCATGATTAAGACTGAGGTCACACCCATATCCGCTATACTTCTCAATGTATTCTCACAATTTTGGAAATCGTAGATCATTGCATCAGTCAATAGAACAAACATTCGATCTGTACTCTTTGAGATCTCAAACTGCTCTTCTGCCCACTCGAGCGCAGCCTGCATCTGCGTGCCACCCATTGCTCTGAGATCCAATACTTGATCTACAATCTCATCAATATCTCTGGGTTCTCCGACCTCACAAAGAATATGTGAGTTAGACTCAAAGAGCGCAATTCCAAGTTCATCCTTTGCGAAAGCAAAGAGAAGCATTGCAGTGGCAAGAGATGCACTAGCCAAGGGGGCTCCTGACATAGAACCGCTGACATCCACAAGGAATACAACACATCTTCTTCCTGAAATTGGATTCCGTACAATAAAGTCTCCAACCTCTACCTGAGAGGGGAGCTTCCCCTGCATAATGATATTGTCAATTGTTTCATCAAGGTCTATGGTGTCAGGGTCGTCTCCGATAATATAGGGTCGAGCGCTACCCTCAGGAATAGGTCCTGCTTCTGAGGAACCAATAAGAGACGCTGCCTTGGCTTTTGCAATCTCAATCATGATTTGCTTGGCTGCTCTCTTTACAATGGCTCTCGCCCACGGTGGCAGATTTGTAGCTCCTTTGAACCATTGATTGAGCAGATTTTCACCAGGTCCTGCTCCTAAAGCAGATTCAAGGAGTTCCTCTCCTTCTGCTGTATTTGGTACTTGACTTACTACTTGCTCAAGATCTTGCTCCGCAAATGCTCCCAAAGCACCAGCCGCCTTGTGTTTCACAGCTTCTTGAATAAGCTCACGCTTTTCCCCGTCTGTGAGATGGGCTCGTTCCAGGATTGCACTCGTACGTTCAAAGCTGGGATCTTCTGTTTCTATTATATCCTTCAAATACTCGAATACATCACCAATGAGCTGTCCAATCTCTTCCTTTGACATACCAAGTTCTTCGCCTTTTGTTCTAACATCAGACACAGAGAATGAAATCTGGGTGTCACGAGCAAACTCTACACTTTCTGTTAATTCATCGGGACTCGCAGAATCATGAATCATTTGTGACACTTGCTCTTTTTGCATGGCCTCTAATTTTGATTCTATGAGCGATGAAGCTGAATATGATTCTAGAACATCTTCAATACTCTCGACCAGTTTTTGACGATCCTGTACCGAGGCTTGTTGATTAAATCTCTCCATAGCGTTATCAAATGAATCAAGCCACTCTGGAGTGTTGATAGGATTGGCGATATGCTCTTCTGCCGAAACAGACTCAAATTCTTGCTTGAATGAGTCATACATTCTTTCGGAAAAATTTGTATTCAGCAAGTCGTCAACCTCTTTTGCTTTATCCAATGATTCTAGTGGATTTGAGGGGTTGAATGATTTTTCAAGAATCTCCGACATTTGTTGCCGTTCAAGATTGTCTTGGTATAATTCTGGATGATGTTGAAGATCATCTAAGGTTGAAGCACTAGTTCTTACTTTTTCTTCAATATCTTTGATTATGTCTGAAACTGAGGGTGCATAACTTACTTCAGATACACCCATCCTCTGCAAGAGTGACTTGTAATCTTTCATTACTCCCAGTGCTTTCGAGAGTTCGGTTGCACTCATGTCTTCAAGAATTTCCTCTCTACGATCTGATTGAGTTGTACTCTGTTCTAACGCAGTTTGTTGGAGTAATTCGGTCATTGACTTGACAAATGGTTCTCTAGCAAGATTCTGAACCTCTGCAGCTTGGTCCATGAGTTGTGTCTGTGCAAGAGTAGTACGATCGATTGACGGTACTGATTGTAGGATATTCTGATGAGCTCGATCAAAGAGACCTTCCCAGCTGTCAATCCCTCTGTCAAGAATCCCTTCCCTACCGTTTGCCAGCTCGAAGGCAGTTCTTTTTCTTGCATAATCCAGTTTCTCACTGTCACTCATCTTTTGCTCTCTTTCTCCTGGATCTGCAAATATCTCTGATTCTAACTGTTTCATGAAGTCTATCTGCGATTTCATTTTCTTTGTATCAACAGAAGATTGGAAGTCAAGAAAATCAAGAACATGCTGGAGTAGTAGAGTTGAACCAGTTATCTGAGGTTTAGTTTCTTGTTGTTCATTTTTGACTTTCGTTGTTGCAGGTTTTACATCACTAAACCACTCTGCCTCGTCCCCCACAAGAAGACGAAGGGCAATCATCTCTGCATATCCCTTGGCATTAGGAGGTGAAGTAGTCACTGCAAGTGTTACCAGGTCCTTTATTTCAAGCTGAGCTGCTGTACGAAGAATCCGCGCAGTGCCTAGTGACGCAATTGCGATTGATTGTCTACTGGAGAAGATACTCTCATTTATTCCTGCGTACTCATGAGCACAGTTTCGTGCGAGCTCAGCAAATCGCTGAGAGAATTCCACCAGCTCCATTACTGCCATCAGGCGCGCACCACGCTGCTGACTATCTTTTGGACAACAGAATCTTCATTGATTCCAGGACGTACCTTGATACCGCCCTTCAGCACCTGTTTTGCGATTTTTGCGAAAGCCGCAGACGAGAGACCCTCTTTTGATGATTCTTTTCTTCCTGCAAGCTTTGCGATTGCTATAGCTGAACGCACGGAAGCTGGTCTTTCAATTTCTCGACTCTTTCGTGTTTCCACAATAATCTGATGTGTGAGCTCGAGATAATCCTTTGAAATCTTAGTTTCCGGAGTATTTGCCTTGATAATTTCCATCTCAACGACTCGACTGGGATAATCGAGATTGATCCAGACCTTGATTCTATCCTTTAATGCTTCTGATATCCTATGAGTACCAGCCATATCACCAGGATTAGCTGCGCAGATGAGGAAAAAGTCATCCCTTGCACGAATCCTTCCGAGTCGAGGTAACATTATGCTTCGCTCTTCAAGAGGTTCCAAAAAGCTGTTCTGGGTGAATTCCGTCGCTCGATTCAACTCATTGGCCAGAAAAATACCTCCGTACGCCATCATTCGAGTGAGAGCTCCTGGAAGGAAAGCTTCTTTCACAAATCCCTTGTTGATTGTCGCTACTGGATCAAAGGCTCCAACAAGGTGAACTGGTTTTGTTGACTCGTCCAGTGTCAGCCATTCGAACTGCCTGCCTCTCGAAGCTGCATAGCTCCTAGCCAATAGTGTCTTTCCGGTGCCCGGAGGACCGACTAGCATTGGTGTCAACTGACACGCCTCTGCATCCTCAAGAAGATCAAATGCATCCTTGTACTGTCCTTTATTGACGAGTTTTACTTCTGGTGTGTCATCTATCACATGAATATCGTCGAAAATTCCAGAAAATGAATCTCTGTCTGCCTTATTCGCAGTCTTATCTTTTGATGATTCCTTCTTTGCCGCCATAACTGCCACCCACTGCTTCTGTATGACTTTCTATTACATATATGCTCCTATTTATAGTAAAACTGTAAGTTCCTCAGTCACATTTTGAGGTAGGGGTTGAAATCTTTGATAGATTTCATTGTATGTTAGAATTTCTTGATTAGGAAATACTCTTTGACATCATTTGGATATGCATCTGTAAATCCGTATGGCTCATACCCTTGTCTCTTCATAAACTTTAGATTCTGAAATGTGAAGCACGTTGATTGACCTGCTATACATCCTCTCTCCCTTGCGAGGGATTCTGCTTCCCTTAGGAGTTCCTTTCCATATCCCTGACCTCTATATGACTCATCAACCCAAATACTTTCAATGAACAAGGTGCCAAATGTTGTGTACCCGTTTATTCCGCCAATGACTTTTCCATCATCAGTTTTTGTTATCAGGGCGTAATTGCGATGGGGATACTCTTCCATAAGTCGTGTAATATTTTCGTTGAAATTTCTACCAAGTCCTCTGCGAACTATGTTGAGGTCTTCCTCTGAGGCTTCCTCTGTAACGATAAAACGGGTTGGATCGGGATTGTATTTCACGGAGTCATTTACTGAGTCGAATCTTTTTCTCAGGATATGTTCTGTTATTCCTCCATGATAACCTACATAGGTCGCAATGAGTTCATATCCTACTGCTTGATAGAATTCAGGACCTTGCCACGAGAATGTGTATACATGTGATGAGGTACATCCATCTTCCTTGGCTAATCGATGTGCTTCTAACACGAGGTCTCTTCCATAGCCAAGTCTTCGATATTTATCATCAACCCATAACACCTCGAGATACTGTGTCCAATATAGGGTACTTGTTGTTATTCCTCCAACAACGGTTCCTTCGTGATCTCTAAGCACAAGATTGCGCCATGGTTGTGGACTATTAAACTCATTATCTGTCTGAGCCATATTGTAGGCTTCAAGTCCTGCTTGGAATTCACTCACCTCTTCATCGGATGGATCTGTGACAATTGCAAAGCGATTGGAATCTGATTGAGTTTTCATCTAGAGACCTTCTGACAGATAGTAACGATTCCAAATTTGCTTTATTTAAAATGTAATGAACAACGCTTTTTTTGATGTGAGTGACAGTAATAATCGTGGCTATTTGATTTATCCGAACATCTGTGATACACATCTATCACAGAGTAGTTCTCGTGACTTCTTGTCCTTCTCAATCATCCGGTGACACGTTGAACATACTGGTCGAAAGCATTGGTCACAAAGAGAGAGGTCTGCCATCTTCTTTATTCTTCCGCAAACCGAACACATATTCTTAGTTCCTCTCCCTCTATGCTCAAACAGAGTCCTCACAATTGCTATAGCATCCTCCTGATTCAGAGTGCCCTTTTCTACTTCTTTCTGAGCCTTTTCCTGTATCTCATCATGGTTGATATCACTCTCGATTTCATCCCCGACAACATCTCTGACAACCTTAGGAGATATTTCTTCTTTACTATCGATGGTAACTGAAGCTAGAGGAAAACACAAGCAATTCCTGACCTTATCGATAACAACATCCATTGTCTGAACAAGACCCGCCTCTATCAGGGGCTTAAGATGATGATCCAGCGCGGCCCTCTCCATTCTAAATTCAGTCATCAGATCTCCTTTGTTCATAATTCGTTTCTCTAATAGATACTCAAGGAGTTTTACTCTAGCAGGATTTGACAGAGCCTTTGTAACTTTGGCAAGGTCCAATACCATTCACCTATTGAAAAATAGGTAAAATTCTTTTTATGTACTATTACTTCAACGTAAAGAGTTTGTTACCCTATCCCCCTCTAGATGCGTTTGTGTTCCAGTTCATATATGTTCGAGCACATGTATTTTGCATGGGTGAAGATACCATGACGATTGAAACTTCACTGGTACAAATTGAGGATTTGAAAAAAGAATACACGCTAGGTGAAACTACAGTTTATGCGCTTCGTGGTGTATCCTTTGAGATAATGGATGGCGAGTTCCTTGCTATCTTAGGACAATCGGGTTCTGGAAAGACAACTCTTCTGAACATGATATCTGCACTAGATATTCCAACATCAGGTAGAGTAATCATTGCAGGAACTGATGTATCAAAAATGACTAGGGATGAACGCACTAATTTCCGGCGTAAGAGCACAGGATTAGTTTTCCAGTTCTACAATCTATTTCCTACACTTACTGCACTTGAGAATGTTGAGATTGGTATTGCCTTGGATATCAAAGACAAACACCAGATGCGGAAACGTGCATTGCATTACCTAGAACTAGTCGGGATTCTTGATAAAGCAGATAATTATCCATCCCAAATGAGTGGTGGAGAGCAACAACGTGTTGCCATTGCGAGAGGTCTGGCAAAGGAATCTCCTATCCTTGTTCTTGATGAACCAACTGGTAACTTGGACGCTGAAACTTCAGATGCAATCTGGGCATTACTCAAAGAACTCAATACAAAAACTGGAACTACAATAATTGCAGTCACTCACCAAACATCAGTTTCTAAAGTTGCAGATAGATCTGTCTTTCTGAGATCTGGAAAAGTGTATGGAATTTCAGAGTCCGGAGAGGAGGAATAGGATTGGCTGGCACCCTTCTACGAAAGACGAGAAAGGAGATCTTCAGTCAACGTGGGAAAGTGATTAGTAGTCTTACTTTGGTCTTCATCGGAGTATTCTGTTATGTAGCCTTCTCAGCAATGTTTCCTGTGATGCGTGTGAGTTTAGATGCCACCTATGAAACATATGCATCACCTGATTTTATGGCTGTAGCATATTCAGTTCCTAGAAATCATATTTCAGGAATTGAAGAAATTGAGGGGATTGAAGGTTTTGCTAGTAGATACCATGTTTTTGGAGATGTCAGTTACACGGAACACGAGCATAATCCTGCAGACATCTATGGCATTAATCCTGGTTCATCTCCCGATGTATTCAAACTAATCCTATCAGAAGGTACTTACTTGGATCCTTTGAATAACAGAACAATTCTTGTTGAGCGATCCTTTGCATCATCGAATGGTCTATCTATTGGTTCTGACCTGACTGTATCCGTATTCGGAACTGAATTCGATGTGGAAGTGGTAGGAATTGTGAATTCGATAGAACATCTACTACCACACAGAAATCCAAAACAGCTTATTAACGCACCTTCAAGAGCTACATTCTCTTCGATTGCTCCTATTTGGATTGACATTTCTGTATTGCAGGAAATTTCGTATACAGGTGTTGGTGAAAAAGACACAGTTAACGAAATTCTAGTACGCTTTAAACCCGGATATAATTCAAGTTCCCTCACGAGCTTGATTTTAGCAGAAATAGAACCATATCCCATTGTGACCACTCTTGGTGTTTCTGATTTGAGAAGTGCTGAACTCCAGAGGTTCGATATTGCAGATGAGGCGATAGTTCTCTTCTCAGGATTGATTTTCGTTGTTGCATCCTTTGTGGTTTACACCACTGTCAGTAGAATCATTCAGTCAAATTCAAGAGCTATCGGAATCACAAAGTCATTGGGATATTCTGACACCGCTATTCAACGAGCCTACCTTCTATGGCTTGGATCTTTAGCCTTGATTGCAACACTTGTAGCTATTCCTCTTGGAGAACCTGGAGGTAGAGCTTTGATAAATGCGATTCTTCTCATGTTCTCAATGGAAGCTCAAACAGCTGCAATCTCTCCTACAGTCTACCTAGTCGCTTTAGTTGTTGGACCTGGTTCTGTGCTATTGGCTGCATATTTTCCAACTCGGAAAATAACTAGTTACGAACCAATTCGAGCGATTCGCGGGTGGATGATGGAGAAAGGGTATGTTGGAGAAACTATCCTTGAAAAAATGGGAAGAAAAATTGGAATACGCGGCTATGGTTACAAGTACGTAGTAAGAAGTATGTCCCTCAACAAGACGAGAGCTGCATTGTTAATCATTGGGATCTCCCTTGGTGCTGGAGTCGCGTTCATGGGCACATCAATGGTCACTGGTTATAATAACAGTCTAGCCTCATATATGAGTCAATACGAACAATGGGATTTGCTAGTTGATTTTAAAGAACCTCTTAACTCAACTCAAGTTGAAACTCTTGTTAGTCCAATCAGCAGTATTGAAAACTATGAAGCATATCTGAAACTAGGGACATCCGCGATTATATCGGGAGAAGAAAAACTGGTCAGTTTACTATGTATCAACACTACGGGTTCATTGCATCGATTCAATTTTGAGTCAGGTAGAGCGATAGAGAATGAACAAGAACTTCTTGTTGATGTCACAGTTGCGAGATTAATAGGTATCGAGGTGAACAATAAGCTGAATCTGACACTAAGCAATTCTACAATAGAATTCACTCTTGTCGGGATAGTCAGTTCACCACTCAATGTATTTTACATTGAATTTGCTGAAGCTATGGATTATCTTAATCAAGAGATGATAAGTGGAGCTTTCGTAAGAATCTCTGAAGGTAGCAATCCCGATGCGGTTGCTGAAGATGTATTTGCTCTTGATGATGTTGAGAATTCGATGACGCAATCGCAAGCGTCTAGTGGTGTTCTCAGCGAATCTCAGGGGTCTGCTATAGCAATTGGTATGGCAGGTATGGCAATGACTCTATTGTTAGCAGTTGTTTGGAACATTGTATCTATCAGCACTGGTGAGAGAACTCCAGAGCTGGCACAACTGGAATCTTTGGGATGGCCAAGAAATTCTCTAAGTCGTCTTCTCATCTTGGAAGTGCTTATTGTGAGTTTATTTGGGATTGTAATTTCAGTTCCTATTGGTTACCTTTTCACTGGGCTGTTAGATAATTTCATGAAGACATACATTCCCTTCTACTCCCCTTCCTTTGATCTTGCGATGTTTCTGAGCGTAGGATTCCTTACCATCTTTACTGCAATCATTGCATCGCTACCCGCAGTTCGAAAACTACGAAGAATCGATATTGATCGGGTCATTCGCGAAAGACTCATGACCTGAGTTATAACGATAAGAGAAGAACTAGCAGCAATATATCTGCTAGTTCTTATCCTTTCCAATAGATTGAAGTAATTCATAGTTTCTTCAGGATTTCGTCTATTTTTTCAAATGTACGAAGATTCTAATAGAGGCTTTTCCATCATTCTCAGCTACAACTTATTCACGTAGAGGAGAGAATAATGGAAAGTAGTGAAACAACAGGTGTTTCAAAACGATACATGATATTCCTTGTTGTGGTCATGGGACTTGTGAGTCAAATGGATAGTTGGCTCTCTCTGATCGAAACAAAAGCATTACCTGGAATTATTGACACGTTTTGGAATAATCCTGTAGGTGCTGCTCGAGATGCAGCTCTTACTGAGTTTGGTCTCTTGCAGGGTCTCTTTGGAATAATCGTGTTTGGCGTCTTCTTCGTCGCTTGGTTTGCTGATGCGTATGGTAGACGAACTGGGATGATGGTATTATGTCTTGTAATGGGCATTCCCGCAATACTCATTGTATTCATGTCAATCAATGTGTACGTGTTTCTAATTTTGTACTCTATCGTAATTATGGGAACGACGTCGAATCTGTGGGAAGTACCGATCTCAGAAGAAGCTCCTGCAAAGAGTCGAGGTCTCTATGGAAGTGCAGCATTCCTCATTGGGGTCATTCCACTATATGCACTTCTTGGAACTCGAATCATTGATACACTTGGGTGGCAATGGGGCTATGGGATTATGTTCTTCCTAATGTTGGTTCTTATGATTCTGATTTACTTCATGAAGGAACCTCAGAGATGGAAAGACTCTGCAGCAGCACGTGAAAATGTGCGTCTTGGTGTGATGTCGGCACTGAGAAAAATCCAGAAAGAAGATCGTAAGTACCTCATTATTGCGACAATTGTATATCTTGCATGGACTATCTCGTTTAAGATGGCAACAACTTGGGGAGGAGAATACTTCACACAAGTGCTTACTCCCGCTTATACTGATGATCAATTCAACAGTATCTTGACGATAGCTGGGTTACTTCTTCCTGTGAGTGCTCTGATTTCCGGAGTCTTACTCGACAAGATTGGAAGGAATACCGTACTGGTTATTGGTTCATTGGGTTCTGTGATTTCATTAATCGCTCTAGGACTCACTGGAATTCCAGCAACCTATCAAGCAGCGTACTTCTTCATGGCTATGGTACTCGCTTGGATCTACGTTTATCTTGCTGAGATATTCAAGACAGAAGTGAGATCTACCAGCATAGGTGTTTGTGTAACAGGAGCTCGATTTGGATATGTTGTCGGTCCGATAATCTCAGCTCTACTCATCAGTATGTTCTCAGCAACTTGGGATGGCTTCTGGATATTTGCAGGTCTGCTGATGCTCGTGCCTCTATTTACACTATTAGCTAAACCTCTTGAAACAAAGGGAAAAACACTGGAAGAGATAGAAGTCGAGAGATAGAATCAGAAACTTAGATGAGGTCTCGTTTAGGCGTACCTCATCCTTTCTTTTTTTCTACATGCATGCTAGAATCCGATATGTAATATACTAGATTTGTCAGGTTTTCTTCGATTTAGATGAGAAACCATTGGGTCAAAGTTTTTGCATTCCTCTGTATCTTTTCTATTCTGAGTGTTGCATCTGCACAACAGACAAACCAACCAGTCGGAAGTACACTACTTACGTATTGGTATACTGGAAATAGTTTTGATCTAAACTATGAGGACATTTGGATTCCTTTCTTCTCTCTAGCTGATGCTCCATACTCCTTACCACTAAGAGGTTTCATTTCAAATAGCAGAAATTATTTCTTTGACTTTGGTGCTTTCAACTGGCTTTCAGAATGGGGTGAATCTCAATGGGGATGGCTTGTACCAGAGTTTGAAAAGGAAATGGATGAATCTCACTTGACTGAACAGCTCCTGTATCTATTTGAGAATGCTACAACACATCTTACTCGGCCACAGAATTATGTTGATATTGATCGCGGATACACAGTAGTTGACTATGTGAAAGACTTTGATGCACCCTTTGAAGCGTTCATCCCTCTTGTTGTGATGTACGGTCTCAATGAAACGTACGATGACACAAACATTCACGAGTGGGTCATTCATCCTGAAATTGTAGAAAGTAGTCTTAGTGAGTCCTTCCCTCTTATTGATTGGACCGTTGAACTTTACTGGTTTGATTATAACAACGCCACAGAGTTTGCGACTCTTATGACTGAGAAGACTCAGGATGTTCGAATCATGATGGATGATGATTTCCTTAATCGTTCTGATACGATTATTCACGATATCATCTCAATCAACCCGCTTTACAATGATGCAGACATGGTTCTCCCTGCCTTGATAATGCTTCAACATAATACTCTCTGGGCTACCTACTATGATATAGCAGTAGGAGGTCTCGGACGGCTAAACTCCACATATCCCGAAATTGATACATGGTGCCTAAACGGAAGAAACGTGTATTCCTATTTCTATGGGGGCGACCCAGAAAAACCACGAACTGCAATCACACCTACAGTGATTCATGAGCTGGGTCATTGTGTTGGACAGACTGATATTCATTCAGAATTCGGTTTGTTAGCGGCTAGCTCCTGTATGTCAACTATGGCGGCATATCAGCAAACAACGCAATTTGATAGATTTGACATGGATATGATAAACCACGCTCAAGCACTCCAGCTATGGGGACGATTCCTTGATGAAATAGAGAAATTCAATGAATTCACATTATCAACAACTCGTCAGAATCAGCTTGATGAACTTGAGAGT
>SDNZ01000056.1 GCA_004524565.1 Candidatus Thorarchaeota archaeon | reverse complement strand
TCTTGGTGAAGGCATGGGATTAAGATTGGAACATCCATCACAACCACAATCTTCGAAAACCACATTCCTTACTTGTTCTCCCTTGGAACCTACAAGATACCTTCGTCGTGCAGTGAGATACAAGAGAGCTGATGTGTCAACACTATCAACACCAATCTTGTGTAGGTAATACTGTAGGAGACTCATCCGCGGTAGACCGAAGATATGGAGCCAATGGTCCTTCGTAAGGTTTCGCGTAAATTTGAGAACACGTTCAAGTAATTCCTTGTCATGATGATAGAGCGGAATGACTCCTCCAATCGCAAAACATGATATCTTATGCTCTCTGTAAAAATCGTAAAGATTTGTGATTGCTTCTTCTGTATGTCCTTGGATAACTGCAATAACTTTGGATGGTGGAACAATTTCAAGAAGTTCAAGAAGATTATCTTTGATTTTTCCAATTTTTGTTGCTACAGTGGTTTGGTCATCCTGAGGTAGTACAATTTCATCAGGGGCAACAAAATAATCCGCTCCTGAAAGAGAGTATGCTTCAAAGATCTGGTCATTCGTTAGCTCAATGTCCACGTCTATTCCGAGGTTCTGAGCGATACCAGCTTTTTTTGCTTCCATCTCAAAAACCCCTGTATCTGCAACTAGAGTATTTCCCTTGGGAAACCCAAGATCGACCAAACCTTCTTTGAGTGTCTTCCCAGAATTGATTGTTGAATCCAACCAGAAATCATTAGACCTATAGACATCGTATGCTGTAAATAGCACTGCTTTGGTTAATTTCCAATTAATTAATGGTTCATTCCGAAATAATGATAGCGAACAGAAGTGATTCTTCGGGATGAGACGTGATAGTCTCTTATTTTTTCTAACTGCCCCCATGCTTGGCTCACCCTGTATCTTCAAGCCTCATACCTGAGATACACCATACAGTACGATTTCAGCTGTATATAAACTACCAAAATCAGAAATTATCAAGACATTACACGGTTCGTTAGACCTATAACTGTGTAAATTCAGGAAGGATTGGGTCTAACAAAATGGGAAGTATCTGGCTTAGCAAGAAATCATTCTTATATTTTGGCGGGTTGGCAGTCATCCTAATTGGTGGTTTGATTGTTGTCGCTTCTCCCTATCACTACATCAATTATTCAGTAGGTGAGAACGAACGCAGAGTATGGACAATGTATGATGAATCTGGATACTACCCTCAAATTGAGATATCCATATCATTACGACCATCTAATGAAACGTACGTGTACTTGGATTTTGTAATAGAGGAAAATAGTACGCTAGACACAACAGTTCTCAATATGACATTAGGACCTGAGCACCAATTATCGGGTCCAGAAACAACAATTTACGAATATAGTGAAATTCTCGACCTACCTATCGGTAATTACACAGTCCATTTTGATAAAGTGGATGGTGCAGGGAATGTAGATCTGGGGCTTAACCAGATTAGCGACTCACGTATTTGGATAGTTACTGGTGGTATGATGAATATCATTGGCATAATCATGGGTATTCTAGGTTACCTTGTTCCAGGTTCATTTCTCCCATCTGATACTGATACTATAGTTGAATGGGGATATGATGAGGAAGAAACTAAACAATAATCTCTCATTTCACGTATCTAAGTTCGAATGCAGTAGTTTTTCATCCCGACTTAGTGTTACGCTAGAATTGCCTAGGTTGTACACAAGCTCTTGTTCAATTTCATCAGTGATGACTTGTTGAGGCCTATGGAAACTGAAGAGATGAAATGGTTACTGAAAGGGAAGATTGTTTGTGACTTCCGAGGATTCCCCTTGGGACGTGTTAAGAAAATCTGGTATGATGATACTGACGGTCCTTTGGTTATCGTTGAAAAAGACTTGGAATCAAAGTTGAATTCGTGGGAAGCTATTCCTCTACGTGCAGTTGATTCTGTTTCGGAGCATATACGACTTAAACCACCTACCTTTGCTGAGTGAGAGTTATACTCGATCTTGAGGAGGCCTATGAATGTTACAAAGAATGAATTCAGAGCAAATGGCATTCAGGAAACTCGGATTAGTTTTTGAACAATCTGAAAATGTTCGCATCGATGTTTTCACCAGTGAATATTGTTCCTTCTGTGAAGACGCCTTGGAAGTGGCAAGAACCGCTGCTGGAAATCTAGCTTGCTTGGGGAGTCACGTCGAAGTAGTAGAGACCTCAGTTGATGCTAAACCTGAATTAATCGAGGCTCTGAACTTGGTTGCACTTCCGTTGATACAGGTAGGTAGATCTCAGATAATTGGATTACCCCTTCAAGAAGATATAGAGCGACTTATTCACGAAAAATTACTGATGGGTCAATAGTTAGAATTCCACACCTAAGATACGCCAGGCATTCTCTTCCATTACTAGTCTTTGCGTTTCAATATTCAGGTCAATAAGATTTAGAGCACCCATCATGTCAACATACTGACTATGATATCCAGAACCAAATACAAGCTTTGTCACCCCAATATCCTGAACAAGGGCATCTAAGAAAACTCTCAATGGGGACTCAACAAGTTTGATGAATGTTGAAGAAAGTTCTAACCATACATTTTGTCGCGATATCAATGGTATCAATTGTGGAAACCCGAATAACCCTCCCATACTTAGTACAACAAATTTTCCCTCTTGACAAATGGTCGATATTGAATCCAAGAAAGTAATCATTTCACCAGTCATATTTTCGTTGCGGAAGAAAATTGGAAGGTCTTGCCCAATTGCTTCATGGATGAGAACTTGAACTGCAGGGTCACTCGGATGATATGATTCTTCGCTAAGTACAAGTGCACGGCATCCATTGTCCACATATTCTATGAGTTTTTGTTTTGCCCTGTCCATTGGTCGTGGCATTATCGAACAGGCACTATGTAACCTTTCTGGGTAGATTTCCGCTGCTTTCACATATAGCTCTGTTCTGATATGTGGTTCATCGGGTGTAAGAACAGCTTGATCTATAGCGAACATGTCCATTCGTGAAATCAACAAGTCAACATTCTCTGCTAGGTTATCATTATTGACACTAAGAACTTCATTCGGACTGTTTCCTAGATGTGTATGAATGTCTGTAGTCAACCTAACACCTCGCAGTACTAGTTCACTATGGAAAAATTGCTTTTCAGTTAATGTAGGATGGGCTTAGTCGTTTCAACACTATCTCTATATGTAGTGAATGATGAACAAGATTGAGAACATTGACTGAAGAAAAAGCTGAGAAACTTATTACTTTGGAGAAACGATTACAACAAATCGCTAAAGATATCCAGAATGATCGTTTCATGTTGATGGAGTACTTGGGCCCTGTTGTTGATGGATGCCGTGCAGCATTCAATGTAAGTATTGAACGCGCAAAAACGTTAGATCACATTTCAAATAGTGAATTTGAATCTTATATGAACTCAACAGATGATTCGTACAAGGATATCGGTTTTTGTTTCAAAACTACTGATACTGATGAAGAAGTTTCCCTTGTATTTTCTCGTGGCATACTCAAGTTATTTGATGAATGCTTGGAACCTAATGTCATTATTGAAGGAACACTCGATAACTTACTCGCTGTACTTGATACTGACTCAAAAATTTCTCCCCCTGACCTATTAGGTACAGAGATTGAGATTTATGGTGTGGATTCATTGGATGTGGTTCAAGGATTAGGATTGCTTTGCTACCCCTCACTATTGCGTGTAGCCCGCTCAGGTATTGACCCTTCATCGATATTGGCTGAAGATGCTGATACAGTCATTATGGCAACTGCATCGGATCTTGTTGTGAAGATGATTCGAAAATGGATTGATGTTCAGCTTACAACTGACGATTAAATTCCATGATATGGAAACACTAACTCTTTCACCCTTCTGATTGTTCTATCAAGGTCAAGAGATACCTCCTCTCTTGAGAAATACATCTGTACAACATCTTCTTCGTCACGAATAGTTTCAGGATAATTGGAAAATCCTAACGCATCGCATGACCTCTTGAACTCATCAGGGATTTTCTCCGGAATCTTTTCATCTATGATGATTGCTAAAAATAAAGTCCATAATCTAGCAACTGTGACTGGATCGTATCCCCCTCCCCCAACAGCAAGCCATCCAATATCGCATATTTTTGAAGAGAGGTCTCGTAGACCGCTTAGAACTGTTTCATATCCATGAGAGGTGTAAGCTAGATGAGCAAGTGGATCTTTGTAGTGACCGTCCACACCGAGTTGAGTTACCAATAGGTCTGGCTTGTAGGATTCGATAATGGGTTTGACAATTTCGTTGTAGACTTTTATTAATTCCAGACTTCCTGCACCTGGAATTAATGGTACATTGAGAGAGTATCCAGTTCCTTCTGCTCCCCCAGTTTCGTAAACGAATCCTGTACCGGGAAAGAGTGTTTTTCCAGTCTGATGAACAGAAATTGTCAGGACATCCTTGGACCGATAGAATGCATTCTGAACGCCATCTCCATGGTGTGCATCAAAGTCAAAATACAGGACTTTGCAATCTCTCTTCTTTTGAAGGTAGTTAATCGCGATTGCGACATCATTGAAAATACAGAAGCCTGAAGCTGCATTCCGATGAGCATGATGTAATCCCCCTGAAATACAGAATGCATTAGATGCACCATCGATTAGCTTCTTCATCCCGTCTAGGGTTGCTCCTACATATTTTGCGCCAGTTTCGTATATCTTTGGGAAGACCGGATTATCTGGTGTTCCTATTCCATGTCTGTAATCTGAACATAATTCCTGACCGCATTTTTGAACTGCATCAATATATTCGGTTGAGTGAAACAATTCAAGGTCTGCTCTCGTTGCTGATGTTGGTTCGATGACATTCACTTTATCGAGAAGTCCAAGCTGCTTAGAAAGAAGGTATGTTAGCTTCAACCTTTCTGGTTTTAATGGGTGCTCGTGACTAAATTCATAGTCAAGCAAGGAATCAGAATATGGATAGACCAGTTTACCTCTCATCCCTTGAACCATCAATATAACTCTAAATATCCCTTTCGCATTCAGTGACTCTACGTTTGTATTAGTACCACTCAATCGTTCCTGGTGGTTTGGATGTCAGATCATACACAACTCGATTGATTCCCTTCACTTCATTTGCTATTCTGGATGCTGCGAGGAGTAACACATCCCACGGGGGCGTAGAGACAGAAGCTGTCATTGCATCCAAGCTCTCAACCATCCTTATGACAACTGCCTGGTCGTACGTTCTTTCATCACCCATGACTCCTACTGTCTTCACAGGGAGTAGTACACAAAATGATTGCCAAATATCTGAATAGAACGGTTTTCCTTCGATGACATCTTGCAAGATTGAATCTGCCTTACGGAGTATTGCTAGCTGTTCTCGAGTTACCGGACCACTGATTCTTATAGCCAGAGATGGTCCCGGAAATGGTTGTCTTGTTATCATATGCTTAGGGATATCTATCGCAAAACCGACCTGTCTGACTTCATCTTTGTAGAGGTCCCTTAATGGTTCAACCAACTTCAGTTTCATCCAATCAGGAAGTCTTACATTGTGATGGCTCTTGATCACTGCGGTTGCCTGCCCTGTGGCTGCACTCTCTACACGGTCTGGATAGATAGTTCCCTGCCCTAAGAATTCGAACTCTCCAAATTCAGATTCGAGTTCCTTTGCTTTTTGTTCGAATACTTCAATGAATTTGTTAGCAATAATTCTCCTCTTCTCTTCAGGTTCTTCGATTCCTTCCAGTGCATTGATAAACTCACCAGATGCATCAACTGCAACGAAGTGTTCGAAGCCCATCTCTCTAAATGCGGTAACTACTTCCTCCTTCTCCCCTTCTCTAAGAAGTCCATTATCAACGAATACACAATAGAGGCGTTCTCCAATAGCCTGTCTGATGAGATATGCTGCTACTGTAGAATCAACTCCACCACTGGTTCCCATTAACACTTGTGATGACCCAACTGTTTCCTTCACGTAATTGATAATATTTCCAATTTGATCTTCGGGTTTCCAATCATATTGGAATTCGCAAATTTCTCTTAGGAACCTCTCAAGAATTGTGAGTCCATTTTTTGTGTGAGTCACTTCAGGGTGAAACTGTACTCCAAAAATCGTATTGTTCAAATTTGCAAAAGCTGCAATTTTATTATCACCACTGATTACTAGTGCTCTCATTTCATCAGGTAGTTTATTGACCTCATCACTATGACTCATCCATACTTGTTGTTTTGTTTGAAGCCCATCAACAAGGATGGATGAATCCACCACCTCAATTTCCGTCTGACCATATTCTGGATTACCCCCGGGAGTAAGACTACCTCCATAATAGACTGCTAGGAGCTGGTGTCCAAAACATATCCCGAGTATCTTGATATCTTGTGCTAGGAGCTTATCATGATTTTCAGAAAAAAGGGCTCCTATGTTATCATCTGTAACAGTTCGTGGACCTCCTGAGAGAATGACACCCTTGACATCTTTTAATATCTCATCATTGAGAACTGCTTCCTGAGGTAGTATTTCTGCGTATACTCCTAATTCTCTACAACGTCTAGAAATTAGGTGAGTATATTGACCTCCAAAATCTATGACTAGTAATCTCTCACTAATTGTTACGTTGAGCTCCTCCCGTCATTCTGCAATATCCGATCTAAATCTCAATCTTCCTTTGATTCGTGAAGCGTTAGCATATGCAATTTCGCGTGCTTGAGCAACACTATCTCCTTTCCCAAGAACTCCTATTGCCCTACTTCCAGTCGTCAGAATCTCACCTTCTTTTTCATATACCGAGGCATAGTAGAGCTGAGCAGAGGTTGCTACGCTAGTATCTATTGGACTATCTTTCACCACATCTGGGCCTGGATATCCTTCAGGTACGACGTAAACACATACCGTCGCTTTATTCTCGAATTCTACAGGTCCTAGATTACCATCAATTATTCTCTGACATACTTCATCCATAGGAGTTGATAGGATAGAGAGAACATTCATTGCTTCAGGGTCTCCGAATCTGGCATTGTATTCTATTACCTTGACTCCCGTTTCAGTTTTCATGAATTGACCATATAGGATGCCCTTGAAGATTGAACCTGCTTTCTTCTTGATTCCGATAAGAGTTGCATCCATGATTGCTTTTGCAGCTTCAAAGTCTTCAACTGAGACATATGGCAATCCATGATCTGGAGTTGAAAGAGACCCCATGGATCCTGTATTTGGTCCAGTATCACCATCAAACGCTCGTTTGTAGTCTCTTACCAGAGGCATTAGTTCAAGTCGATTTCCATCCGAAAATGCTTGCATGGTGAATTCTATACCCTCAAGTTTTTCTTCTAGAACCACAACGCCTTCTTTCGTTAACAGGGAAATTGCATACTTTTCCAATTCATCACGTGATTTTAGGTGTTCTCCAAATATTTTGACTCCCTTTCCACCCGTGAGACCATTTGGTTTTACAACGATATTTTCTACACCGACTTCTTTCTCGAATCTTCGCAGATCATCTAAGCTTCGTGCGCTTATGAATCTTGGATTGGCTTTAGGTGTAGTTTGTTGAATTACCAAACGTGCAAAGGTCTTGCTCGTTTCAATCATTGCAGCTGCCTTGCATGGAGCAATACAAGGCACACCTTGTGCTATGATAAAATCAGAAACCCCTACAGCTAATGGTGCCTCTGGTCCAACAATCGCATAATCAATATCCGCGAGATCTGGAATCTGTTTAGTTTCAGTTGTCGAACCTATTGTGAATTCTTTGCAGAGTTTCGCAATACCCGGATTCTTTCTCTCCATATGCGCGTGTATTTCTACATCCGATTGACTGAGTGCTGTGGCAATTGCATGCTCTCTTGCACCATTTCCAATGAGGAGTACTTTTGTCATTCAATCCTCACTCCATATGGTTTTATTTCAACTGCGCCTTGAGTTGCTTTCTCAACCATTCCTAGTCGATAGGCTTTATCGTGATTTGAAAGGGCTTCTAGTGCTTGGTCTACTTGAGATGGAGGTACAACTGCTATTAGTCCTATTCCCATGTTAAAGGTGGTAAACATCTCTGGCCAGCTAACAAAACCAGTTGTCCTGATTAGTTCGAAGATTGGAGGTATCTCTGGCAACTTTTCAATTGAAAACGTAAATTGACCTAATCTTAGAATTTTGCGAAATCCAGAACCAGTGATATGTGCGAGCCCTTTGATTTCAACTCCTGCTTCTTTGAGTGCCTTGAAGTGTTTCACGTAGACTCGTGTTGGGCGAAGCAGTTCGTTTCCAAGGGATATCTTCCAGTCAAGCTGATCCACTACACTATATTTTGAGAAGAGAACTTTCCGTGCAAGAGTGAATCCATTGGAATGAATTCCATTGGATGCAACACCTAGAATTACATCCCCTGGTTGAATACTGGACCCATCAAAAAGTTCTTCTGGTTTTGCAACTCCTACAGCAGTTCCGGCAAGATCTAGACCTGGTCCGTTCATACCTCTTATCATATCTGGAAGAATCGCAGTCTCTCCACCTAGTATAGGTATATTTGATTCAGCACATGCATTAAGGAGACCCTTACCTATTCCCTCTATAATCTCCTGAGGAAGCGGTTCTTCAGAAGCCAAGTAATCCACAAAACCAACTGGAGTTGCTCCAATACAGATTAAGTCGTTCACGTTCATCGCAACGCAATCTTCTCCAATGGTATCATACTTTCCAGCCATTTCAGCAACTAGGACCTTACTGCCAACTCCATCCGTGGACATTGCTAGACAGAGGTCATCTGATATCTTGACGGTGTTTGCATAATGACCATAGTCTTGCATTACTTCTCCAAACCTGAATGATTCTCTCACATACTTGCCTAAGATTTCCAAACCTCTCGCAACCAGGTTCTCATCAACCCCTGCTTCCGCATATGTCCTTGGAACAACTGACTTCGTCGTTGATATGCCCAGGATACGAGCGGCCAGGTGTGCCGCATTCTGTCCATTGTCTATACCTACAGTAGCAACAGGCACACCCTTGGGCATCTGCATGATTGATAGTAATGCATCAAGACCATCGAGTGCTACCTTAACTGGAACTCCTATCACAGGTTTGCTGGTATGTGATGCAACAACGCCTGGGAGCGCAGCTGCAAGTCCTGCGATTGCAATCATTACTTTAGCTTCACTATTTGTAACGATGCTACGAACGCTATCTGGGTCTCTATGAGCTGATGCATACTTAACATCATAACTGATTTTGAGGTCGTCTAGAACATCGGTTGCTTTCTTGACTATTGTTTCATCACTCTTACTACCTGCAATGATTAACACATCAGCCACTTTTTCTCACTCCATAAATTGTATCAATCCATTCGTAAACGCTTCTCGTGCTTCCTTCATATCGAGAGAGAATACACCAAAATCAGCTACTGGTTCTTTAATGGTGAGACCAAGCTCACAGACTGAGGCTCCATGTTTTTCCACGATTTCCAAGAACTCCGATTGATTGCTTTCATTTACTTCAGCTAAGTATCTCCCTGAGGTCTCTGAGTAAAGTCGTTGTGCCAGACTATTAGCTGTTCCTGGAATATATTCGAGATTGAGTTTGAATCCATACTTGCTTCTGAGTGCCATCTTCATCAAGGCAACTGCAACTCCTCCCCTTCCTACATTGTTGCAAGAACGAATCAATCCTTTTTGATGAGCTTCTTGGATAACACGCATGGAACGTTTTTCAACCTCTGGTTTGTATTTGGGCGGGATCCCCTTAACTTGACCAGTTGTAAGCAACTGGTATTCGCTTCCATTGAGTTCGGTGAGCGTGTCTCCGATTAGGAATATGTTTGCCCATGGAGATACAAGATTCCTACGAATTGGTGTGAATCCCTTTTCGAAAATTCCTGCAATCATAATTTGAGGGGTTGGATTAATTCTCTTGATTTCTCCGTCCACCTCAGCTTCATTGTATAGGGAAACATTTCCCCCTACGATTGGAATGTCGAAATCGTTTGAGAATCTACCAAGACCTCTGACTGATTCCACAAATTGTCCATAGGATTCGGGTCTTTCAGGATTACCAAAATTAAGGCAATCAGCGATGAAGATTGGGGTTGCTCCCATCGCAACTAAATTACGTAAAGATTCACATGCTGAATTGGCTGTTCCTTGTTGCGGATCAAGCAGACACCAGAAGGAGTTACAATCACTTGTGAATGCCAACTTTCGACCATTTGGAAATTCTAATACTCCGCTATTCTCACCGATATCGACTACTGTGTTTGACTGAACATGCTGGTCGTATTGACTATAGACCCACGACCTATCACAGATATTGGGTGAACCAAGCATTTTGAGTAAGTTCTCTTTGTAGTCTTTAGGTTCATTGAACCACGACATTGATTCTGTCTGCACCACGATTTTTCCTTCGACTCTCTCCGGAACTGGAAATCCATCTACTAGCAAACTAATAGGTAGACGAGCTTTGACCTCTCCATACCACTTTGCTGTATAGTGTCCGTCATTAGTGACTTTTCCAATAACTCCGTAAGGTGTCCCATTCTTCTCTAATAGTAATAGAACCCTATCTAATTTTTCAGGTGCTACAATCGCAAGCATTCGTTCTTGTGATTCAGAGATAACTATCTCAGAGGGTTTCATATCTGCTTCTCTGAGTGGAACCTTGTCGAGGTCTATTTCTACACCAGTTCCCCCCGCTCGTGCTAACTCGCCTGCAGCAGAGGTCATTCCACCTCCGCCAAAATCTTGCAATCCATCTAGGAGTTTCTCTTCAATCAGTTCTTGGAGTGTATCAATTACAATCTTTTTTGAAAGAGGATCTCCAATCTGTACCGCTCCACGATTCTCCTCCTCTTCATCAGAGAATGTTTCTGATGCAAAACTCACTCCAGCAATACCGTCTCGGCCCGTCGTGGAACCAAACATTACAAGATGGTGTCCTGGAGTCTTTGCATGGCTTCTGACTACTTCCTCTGGTTTCACCCAACCTACACAAACAACATTCACTAGGCAGTTTTCATCGTATGACGCATCAAATTCTAACTCGCCACCCACAACTGGAATTCCGACCGAGTTCCCATACTCTGAGATTCCTCTAACGACATTCTCTAAGAGATATGCGTTGTGTGGTTTTGAGGGATGTCCAAAACGAAGGCAATTCATCAAACCAACAGCTTTGCATCCTTGTGAGATGACATCTCTGATTATTCCTCCTACCCCAGTTGCTGCTCCATTATATGGATCGATCTGGCTTGGATGATTGTGTGACTCCATTGCCACTCCTGCAAGATATCCATCGCCGATATCTACCAGTCCTGCGCCTTCTCCAATACCAAGAGCTACTCTATCACCTTTGGTCTTAAACAGGTAGAACCAACGCTTGCTGCTCTTGTAGCTGCAATGCTCGGACCAGAGAACATCCAACATACCAAGTTCAGTTTCAGTTGGCTCGCGACCCAGGACTGACTTTGCATGTTCCATTTCTTCTTTGGTTATCATATTATAGCCCTCACAAAATTCTCGAGGATTGTTATTCCATCAATTGAACCTAGAACCTGTCTACTTGCTCTCTCGGGGTGGGGCATCAATCCGAGTATGTTCCCCTTTTGATTAATGATACCTGCGATATTGTCTATCGACCCATTTGGATTATGAGCGATATCTACCTCTCCAGCTTCATTACAATATCTGAAGGGGACTCTGAATTCATTATTCAACGATTCACGTTCGTCCTCATCACAATGATAGTTACCTTCTGCATGCGCAATTGGGAGTCTAATGACAGATCCTTCCATTCCTCTAGTGAACACTGTACTGTGACCGCTAACTCTTAGATACACCCATTTACAGACAAAACGAGCAGACTTGTTTGGAAGTAAAACACCTGGCAGAAGCCCCATTTCTGTCAGTATCTGAAATCCATTACAGATGCCAATAATGGGCTTTCCATCTTCAGCTAGGTCTCTCACCCCTTCGGTAATGGTTTCTACTGATGCAACAGCCCCAGCTCGGAGGTAATCACCATACGAGAACCCTCCTGGAATTACAATTGCATCTGCTTTTTCGAGACCTGCGAGACCCTTGCGCGAAGGTACCAGAACTGGGTTTGCACCTTCAATCGACGAAAGTGCTCGGAGAATGTCATTCTCGTTGTTTGTACCAGGAAATCGAAGCACTGCAATTGTCACTACTCAATCCTCACTTTGTTGGTTTCTGATATGGGATTAGATAGGAGTTTCAAATTCATAATAGCAAGATGATTGAGAATTTCCGTTGTCAGAGGTCTCTTCAATGTAATCACGAATACTTTACCCACTCGTACTTCTTCTACTTCTGCAAAACCCAATCGACCTAGAGCTTTCTTTGTTACCTCTCCTGGTGGATTCTTAATACCCGATTTCGGTTCTACAATGACTTGTATTGATTCGGTTCGTTGTTCCACATCTTGTGGTTTTGCCTTTTTTATCTCTTCGAAGACTTTGTTGTAGGCTCCAATCAGGTCTCCTTTATCTTCTCTGAAGACATCTTTGTCCATTGATGTAGTGTTAGAATCCCAAATTCTCATAGAGTCTGGAGATAATTCATCAGCTAATACAATGAGTTCTTTCTTTGTTTTTCCAAACTCAAGTTTGAAATCGACAAGAATCAACTCTCTCTGCTTCAATATCTCTCCTAGATAGTAGTTGGTTGAAAGGGTCACTGATTTCATGAACTCCAATTCATCTCGTTTTGCCAGTCCAAGTCTAATAATAGCATCTGCAGTAATTAGCGGATCATGGTATTCATCATCTTTCAAAAAGAACTCTACAAGAGGTTCTGGGAATGGCGTTCCTTTCTCAGTACCATACCTTCTACAGAACGAACCTGCTGCAATATTCCTACATACGACCTCAACGGGGAATATTGTGACTTTCTTACATAGAAGCTGATTGCTGCTAAGCTTCTTCACATAATGCGTATCAATACCCTTTCCTTCGAGATAGCCAAAAAGGTAATGTGACATCTCCGTAGCAACATTCCCTTTTCCTGAGAACTCCTCCTTCTTCGCTCCATCACCTGCGGTCACTGCATCGGTGAATTCGATGATTACACGTTCTGCTGAATCTGGGTCCTGTAGGACACGTTTTACTTTTCCTTCTTGAATCAAATCCATTGTTGTCTCTCCTTTAGCTTGATGCCTCATTGATTCTATTTTCTTTCACTGCTTTGTGAATATCATACATACACAGGTCTAGCGGGGATTGGACATTCTTGTCGAACTTGAGTGAAAGTCTTCTCATTTCTGGACTTGTTGGTCCTACACATGGTGCTCCTGGAACTCTTGGACTGAGATCGAATACGATAAACTCAGAATCTTCTGTTAACGCACCTTGTAGTGAGAAGAGTCCAATCATTCTTGGCGGAAAGTGTTTTCGAACACCTTCTAGTAGCGCTTCAGCAGCATTATAGACAATGGGTTTCTTACTCTCTCTCATTGTAACTCCCTTATGTCCTGCTTCCTCATTCATTACAGTGAATTTAATTTTAAGTTGCTCACTTGCTGGTAGATTAAGAAGTCCACCTAGACTTGTCTGTATTCTATCATCAAATCCCACAAAATCCAAGTCGCCGAAATGGTCATCCATTGCGTATGCTTGGAAATTCGCATTGAATCGTGGAGCAATTACAAATTCTTCAATTGTTGAATCTGCTAAATCTTCTTCCGAAATTAGGCTCTTCTTAATCATTGACTGGCTTATCTTTTCGTATTCATCTGGTGATGCCGCATAGAAGAATGCTCGCTCCAATGGACGCCCCTTCTGTTGAACCTTCACTATTACTAGCCTATCAATAGAATCAGGTGTGAAAGACTTTGGTATCCTAATTCCCGACTGCTTCAACAACCAGTATTGATCCTTTTCAGGACCTCTCTCTTCAACTCTTAGGATACCTCGATTACCATAGATTGGTATGTTAAAGTTCCTTTCAATTTCCTCGTATCCAACGTAAACTGAGAATGAACGATTTGGAATCCAAATTGTATTAAGCTCCCTCAATTGCTCCTGAATCTCTTCCTGAATCATATCCCCAAATTTGTCTAGAACAATCACATTGTCATAGAGATGTTTGTTATAATGAGTGTATAACTTATCTCTCCCCTTTTGGCAAACAATGACCGTCTGGAATCCATTGGCTTTAGCAGATGTTCCTATTTCCTCTGCACTATGAGAACCCAGCATTCCTATAGTTGGGAGCTTCATCTCTTGACCTCCATACTCTGAATTTGGCTGTTCCCATGTGACCTGAAGGATACTAGTTTGTAAGTCTTCTGATTTAGTTTCCAGTAGTTCATCATCTCACCTCAAAACATCATCCAATTTACCTATATCCAGAAGATTTCGGATTTCCCTTGCTATTCTTTTTCCCATCCACATTTCTTCTCCAAATAAAACAAAGGAGTATGGTGAAGATGGAATCCAAATATTAGTCCCAGCCACAATTCTTCCGCTGAACTCAAAGGTGTAGATATTCTGATTTTTATCGATAATAGTTTCAATGCAGAATGGTCCTGCCAATTCCTGCCCGATTTCTCTCATGAATGCATTAGTGAAGCCCAATCCCATCTCATAGTATTGCGCCAGTACGGACTCGCGAAGAACAAGTGGGAGATTTCCAACCACGACAAATGAGGGTTTGTCATCAAATCGTAGATTTGCATCAGCATCAGTTTCGTATCTGATGTCTGCTCCGAAGACCTCTAGCCTGTTTCTCGCTAGAGAATTGAAGTATGTTGTAAAGACCTTGGTTCCTACGATATATTCTTGGAATGTGTATCCTTCCATAGAGTCTAATTTTCCCTCTATCTCTTCTTTGTTCGCTGCGATAAAATAACCTTCTCCACCAGCCGCTCCATCTGACTTCACTATGACAGGAGAGTCTATTTCGTCTATTCGATCAAACTCTCTGGGAACTCGGAGTCCTGCTTCTTTCATTAACCTAGATTTTAATTGCCTATCTTCCTCCCAACGAAGTAATTCTTTGTTCCCGAATATTCTGAGGTCTGAATTAAGAATTCTCTCGGATCCTATGTACGCAACAAATGAGCCATGTGGAATAATGATGACATCGGAAAGGTCCATCTCAAGAATATCATCGAATGAATCTATCTCTACTATAGAGTCTTCCATTCCGAACGATCTGTAAAATGGAACTCTGTCCGAAGTGCAGTATAGTTCAGTTTCAAATCCTTCTGCTTTTGCACCAGAGATTATGTTCAATGCACTATGACTTGCCAGTGTTCCGATTTTCATTCTGAGAAATCCCTCTCATAATCGCGTTGGTTCGAGGTTGAGGTATGATTGGACAAATTACCTCTGATCTTGCGTGCATGTTCTGTTGGATATGTCCCATTTAGACATGCAAGACAGAGATCTTTGAGACCAATCGCATTCTCAACGGTATTTTGTTCCTGATAGATAAGTGCGTCTGCTCCAATGAATTCCGCAATTGAATCAATATCCGTTGTTGATGCTATCAATTCACTATCGGTTGCAATGTCGATTCCATAATAACAAGGATGTGTCTGGGGTGGGCATGTTGCTGCGAAGTATACTTTTGCCGCTCCTTTCTTTTTGAGGGTTGCAATAATCATCTTTGCAGTTGTTCCTCTCACTATACTATCATCAACAACGAGAATGGTCTTTCCTGTTATCTTATCATCCAAGTAGATGTACTTGTTCTTCGCCATCGAATTTCTTTCTTCTTGAGATCTAGCGATGAAGGTTCTACCTAAATATCGATTCTTCAGTATGATTTCTCGCATTGGAACTGACAGTGTTTCCGCCATCGCCTGTGCTGCTGGTCTACTTGTGTCTGGCACGGGAACTACATAATCTGGAATCTCAAGATTCCGTTTTAGAAAACTCTGAGCAAGCGCCCGACCTAAACGAAATCGTACATCATAAACAAGTTGGTTCTCCATTTTTGCTGCTGGATGCGCAAAGTACACATACTCGAAGAAGCAATGTGCATGGGTTGAATTCTGAGAAATTGAATGAGACTCCATAGTTCCATTCTGATCAAAGATGAGAAGCTCTCCAGGATATACATCTCTTTCAAGGGGAACATCTGCCATATCTAGAACAGTACTTTCCGAAGCGACAACTGTCATATCCTTAGTTCGACCAAATACAAGCGGTTTGAAACCATGATGGTCTCGATACGCAAACATCTTCCCTTGGTAAAGACCAGTTAGACTATATGATCCATCAACTTCCTCGTCGAGTACTCTGAATGCAGCTGGGAGGTTTCCTCCATTTGATTTCAAATGAACTGAGATTCTTTCAGCAAGGAATTCAGAATCGCAATCGAAATTGTGTTCTGATACAGATGACATATTGGTGATGTTTCCATTGTGTGTCAATGATATCCCATCTATATTGAACGGTCCCACAAACGCATCAAGGTCCTGAGCTGATACCACACGTTTGCCTGTTGTCGGATATCTTGTGCTCCCTAGGATCTGGGATGAACTGACCTCTGGAACATCAATTTTTCCCGGATTCCCCATTGCTTTCCTACTCTTGACCACTCCGTTCTCCCACCAGAGTAATCCTGCGGCATCTTGTCCCCTGTGAGTCAGGAGGAGAAGAAGCTCCCTTGACATTCTAAGTGGAATATTCCCAAGTATTCCCAACACACCACACATTCTAACCACTACTCCTCAATAATTACTTGACGTCCTTCTATTCTGAGTCTGTTCTCACAGAATAATCTAACTGACTTTACCAGGATTCTGTGTTCTTCAGGAAGGATTCTTTCCGATAGGGTTTCTCCAGTATCATCTGAAAATATTGGAACTGCCCTCTGCATGATTATAGGGCCTGCATCCATTTCGAATGTTACAAAATGAGTTGTGCAACCAGTGACTTTCGCACCATGTTCCACTGCCTGCCATTGAGCTTTCACTCCCTTGAATGCTGGAAGGAGCGATGGGTGAACATTGATTATCCTATTCTGAAATTCATTAATGAATTCTTTAGTAAACATTCTCATATAGCCTGCGAGAACAACAAGATCCACTTTGTAGCATCGAAGTACTTCAGCTACTTGTTCATCAAATATATGACGATCAGGAAATTCTGATTTTGTAATTACTACTGTTTGAACTCCGATCTTCCTGGCTCTTTCTAGCGCAAAAGCTTGACTCTTGTTACTGATTACGACAACAATCTGCCCACTCAATTCCCCGCGGGATTCGGCGTCAAGGAGAGCCTGAAGATTGGAACCTCTCCCGCTTACAAGAACGCCTATCCTTCTCATGCGAAGATAGCAGAAAAAGAACTCCTAATAAAATCTCTCCCTGCTTGAATTGGCAAGAGTATGAATAATAATGCAGTTTCAAGA
>SDNZ01000055.1 GCA_004524565.1 Candidatus Thorarchaeota archaeon | reverse complement strand
TTATTGGCTCATAGGTCATTGAGTGAGTCAATTGACCATGTGAATGGATTCCACTTGAATGAGTAAATGCCTTATCCCCGCTGATTGATTTATGTAGAGGTAGAGGGACTATGAAGTTCTTCTCTACAATTTTTGACAAAGTATACAATTTCTCAGTTTGAATCCCTGTATCAATTCCGTAGAGCTCTTCTAAGGCCATCACAATTTCTTCAAAGGCTGCATTGCCTGCTCTCTCACCATATGCATTCACACAGACTTGGGGGAATGTTACTCCTTCCTCTATCGCAGTTAGAGTGTTTGCAGTAGCCAGACCAAAGTCATCGTGACAGTGTACAGACATTGGCACCTTGTATTTGCTTTCGGTCCAGAGTCGTGTTTTGATTCCCTTCATGATGTGTCTCATCACTTCAGGTCTCACAAATCCGACCGTATCTGCAATACAGATTTTGTCCGCACCCGCATCGATGGCTGTTCGATATGCTTGACATAGGAATTCCATATCACTGCGTGTTGAGTCTTCAGCAATGTAGTCAATGATGAGACCATGTTCTTTTCCAAACTCGATGCATTCGGTCAAACGCTCAAGCATCTCTTCACGGGTCATTCTAAGCTGGTATTTTAATCTGAAATCTGAAGTTGCGATAAAGATTGGAACCTCATCTACCCCTGCATCAATACAAGCTTCGATGTCTGAGATTACAGCTCTTGCAGGTGCTGCAACACTTGCTTTAGAAAGCCCTTCATCAGCTATTGCTTTGACTGATTTTTTCTCAGCATCGCTAACAGCTGGAAACCCTACAGCAACAATAGCAGTACCAACCTCATCCAGCATCTTTGCAATCTCGATCTTCTCGTCGATTGTCAATGCTACACCAGGAGTTTGCTCACCATCTCTGAGTGTTTCATCCCAGATGTGCACTCTCTTTGGGAGAGATTTAGGTTTAGTATCTGGTACCTTATTGTAATTGACAGCCAATCCTGCCTTCTCTAGGGTTTCCATCTGTTTTTACCCACCTTGAGAAATAGATCTACTTGAATACGTACTGTCCAAATTTTGGTATTACCTTAAGTGATTGATCAAGCTTAGCTATTTCCTTATCATACTCTTTTTCGGTTATTTTGCCACTATCTAGAGCCATCTTTGTTTTACCTTTCTTGTAATCAACTTTAGCCCTTTCGATATGGATTAGTCTTAGCGCAGTAATCATCTCGGGTGTTGCACCGACCTTCTCACCAATACCTTCTAGCATCGGCATCCAGCATATCTCTTCGAGGTGAAACGCAAACTCAAGACCGCGTTCAAGAATCCTATCCAAAAATGGGCATTTCTTCACCATGATTGTCTTTACTTGAACTGATACCTCTAAACCTAGAGCTTCAAAGAGTTTACCTGCGATTTTTGCTGCATCTTCTGGTCCTTTTCCTCCAGATTTCTCTGCTATCTCTTCCCCCATCTGTTTGAAACCACTACTATATCCTTCATACATTGAAAGTGGGCCTGTGTTCTCGCGTAATCCCCACCAGAATCCATCAATGAGTGCTACGAACGCAGTTCTTAGGATTTCCAAGTCAGTCATTTCTTAGCCCCCTTTGCAAATGGTTTTCCCCATTTATTGAGGAATGCAATCTCCTCTGGACCTTGTCTTGGAGGTCCTAGGGTTCGTTCATTCTTTGCATAACCAAGTGTTAAACAGAGGATTGGTACCCAATGCGGGAATGGAATTCCAAGTTTCTCGGAAATTGCACCAACGTCATCGAAGTGATCCAATTGCACTGATGACACACAGCTACCAATACCAAGAGAGGCTGCTGCCAGAGCCATGTTTTCCATCATCATTGATCCTGCAATTACCGCGTGACGTGGACCTGACCAACCATACACTCCTCCAGTTCCTCGAAGGGTTGCTTGTGAATTACCTACATGTGTCTGGTCTACTGCGAGAACTAGTAATACAGGAGCTCCATCGGTTTCTGGCTCACCTTTGATATATTCAAATCTAGCTCCAGAGATAAGGATGTCAATGGTTCGTTCCAAGCTTGCCTTTGATTTGATGTAGCTTAATCTTCGTTCAAGCTCTTCTCTGGGCGTTGCTCGACCAAAAAGCAAGATTGTCCTGTCAACAGCCATTTGACCAATAAATTTCTGCAATTTCTTATCGCGAACAACGATTACTCTCCAGGGTTGCTGATTTTCAGCTGATGGTGCAAATCCACCTGCTTCGATTACCTTATAGATCAGGTCATCGGGAACATCCTTGGATGTGTCGTAATCTCTTATTGCACGACGATTCTTTATTGTTCGAAGGGTTTCGTTATCGTCCAAGGTTATGATACTCCAGCCTTTGATAGGTTGGCCGAGTATTATCTATCTTAAGTAAGTAACTGAGAATATCAAAAAACGAGAAAGGAACTACCTGAGAAGTAACTCAGGCAGTTCACTTCATCTACATTACAGGGGCGTCTCTTCCGTCATATTTGACATGGAAGCCAGTGTCTAGATTTGCACTCTCTTTGAGAATAGCACTTCCAGCCACTACACGCTGAATCTGATTTGTGCCTTCATAGATCTGCAGGAGCTTGGCATCTCTCATGAGTTTCTCTGCTGGATATTCAGTAATGTATCCATAACCACCCATGATTTGAACTGCATCCATTGCATTCTGCATTGCTGCATCAGCTGCAAAGAATTTTGCATAAGCTGAATCCTTTGAGTTCCTCATCCCTTGATCTGCCATCCAAGCCGCATATCGAGTTAGCTGTCTAGCTGCTGCTGCTCGTGCACCCATATCTGCCAACATGAAGCTTATTCCTTGGAATCTTCCGATTGGCTGATCGAATTGATGACGAATATTAGCGAATTTAGCTGCCTCATCTACTGCTCTCTGTGCAACTCCAGTTGCAATTGCTGCAATACCTGCTCGTGTCTTATCCAGTGTGGTCATTGCAATCTTGAAGCCGTCACCTTCTTTTCCTACAAGACAATCCTTTGGAATACGAGCATCCTCAAAGATCACTTCACTCTGAACAGAGTTCTTCTGGCCCATTTTATTTTCAATGTGTCCGATCTTTGTAGCTTTACTCTTTGGAACCATGAAACAGGAAAGTCCCTTTGTTTTGAGTTCGGGTTGTGTAGATGCAAAGACTGTATAGAGTGAAGCTTGAGGTGCGTTAGTGATGTAACACTTTACACCATTAACAACATACTCATCTCCATCCCGCTCTGCTCGAGTTGCAACTGCTCCTGCATCAGAACCAGCTCCGCGCTCGGTTAGACAGAATGCTCCGAACTTGGGTTCTTTTCCAGTAATCAGCGGCTCTACATAGGTCTTGAGCTGCTCGATAGTTGCACCAATTACAAGTGGTGCAAAGGCCAAGTTATTGCACATGATAGATGTTGCTATTCCCGCGCAACCATATCCTGTTGCTTCTGATACAAAAGTTTCAGAAAGCAAGGAGAGTCCCGGACCACCTGCCTCGGTTGGAATGTGAAGATTCATGAGTCCTGCCTCGAAGGCTTTCTGAACGACCTCTTTCGGAAACTCATTTCTCTTCTCTAACTCGTGAGCTCGTGGTGTGATATGTTCATGCGTGAATGCTTTGGCTCGTTCCCAAAGCTTCTGTTCTTTTTCGGATAGTGAAAAGTCCATCGTCAATCCCGTCTGGTCGATTAACTTCGTCTTATTATGTCTTCGGAGTGATGAAAAAACGAAGATTCTACCTTGTTTTTATAAAATGCACATTCCCTACCTGTTTTTATAGGTGTATTAATTCCGGATTGATAACTCAAGACGAGGAGTATACGTAACTTGCCCCTAAACAACACGAATATTGTAAGTGCAGCACAAACCAAGTTCGGAGCTCTGGAGGGCGTTTCTCTAAGAGAGATGTTCGCAGAAGCTGTAGACAAGGCTACTGTTGATGCTGGAATCCCAAAGAAGGACATCCAGGCTGCATTCATTGGAACTTTCATACCTGAGATGTTGGTTCATCAGGGACATACTGCACCTCTCCTTCTAGACTTCGCGGGTTTGAAAGGAATCCCCGCAACACGTCATGAGGATGCGTGCGCATCTGGTGCAACTGCCCTGCGTGCAGCAGTGATGGCAATCGAGTCAGGAATGTATGATACAGTCTTAGTAGCAGGAGCAGAGAAGATGACTTCCGTGTCTACGAACAAGGCAACCGAAGCATTGGCTGCTGCGGCTGACGATCAATTTGAGTCTAGTATAGGACTTACCTTCCCAGGAGTCTTTGGTATAGCTGCTGTCGCTCATATGCAAAAGTATGGCACAACCGAGGAAGACATGGCTCTTGTTGCAGTGAAGGCTCACAAGAACGCTTCAACAAACCCTCTTGCTCAGTTCCAGAAGGAAATCACCCTTGAGAAAGCAATGACTCCCAGATACATTGCCTGGCCTCTCAAACTCTTTGATTGTTCACCAATCTCCGATGGTGCTGCAGCATTAGTGCTTACTTCAACTGAAAAAGCAAAGCAATACACTGACCTCCCAGTCAAAATCACTGGAACTGGTCAGGCATCTGCTTCAATGAATCTCTGTGATCGCGCTGATCTCACATCATTCCATGCATCAGTAGATGCAAGCAGGCAGGCTTACAAGATGGCTGGACTCGAAGCCAAAGATATGGACTTTGCAGTAGTGCATGATTGTTTTACTATTGCTGAGATCATAGCTAGTGAGGATATTGGCTTCTTCAAACCTGGCGAAGGAGCAAAAGCAGTACGCGAAGGCACTACCTCCCGAGACGGTGACAAACCGATCAATCCTATGGGCGGACTGAAAGCTGTGGGTCATCCTGTTGGTGCAACGGGAGTGAAACAAGCTGTTGTAGTCTATCGTGAGTTAATTGGCGATGCTGGACCAAATCAGGTTTCAAACCATGATACAGCTATAATGCATAACTTCGGTGGCACAGGCGCGTCTTGTGTTGTGAATATTTTGAGGAGGGCTGATGCATGAGTGAGAAGCCAACAGTAGAAGAATATCTGCAAAACATCCAAAATGGTCAATTCAAAGCGTACAAGTGCGTTGAGTGTGGAATGGTCATTGCTCCTCCATCAGGCTCATGCTATGGTTGTGGCAGCAGCAAGATGGAATGGACAAACGTGAGTGGTAAGGGCACGCTCGTATCATTTACGGTCATTCACGTTGCACCTGATGAGTTCGCAGAAGAAGCACCTTACTACATTGCCATAGTTGAACTTGAAGAAGGGACAAGAGTAAGTGCCCGGCTCCTTGGTTTTGATCCACTCAAACCTGAGGAAGTTCCACTAGGTTCTGTTGTAATATTAGACTATGAGATTAACAAGACAGGGAAGAAATATCTCGCATTCAAGCCTGCATAATTATAGATATGAGAGCTACTCTTGTAGTTCTCATCATTTCCTTTTTTGTAGTAACCTCTATAATCTCTCCTGTATGATTCATGAAAAGAGGTAGAACTGATTGGTAGTGAAGAAATACTCAGAGTTGCTTCGCGTTCGTCCAAGACCTGATGAGATGACTTTTACCGAACATGTATCCGGTGTAACCGTCGATTTTGATCATTCCCTCCTTGAAAAATATCTTCCTATAACCTCTGGAGTACAAGGCGGCGATAAGGCGCTTGCTGCAACTCTTGGAGTTGTGATTCCAGAAGCAACTCGTGAAGCGCTCTTAGAAACTGATTTCATCGGTGTCTATGGCAGAGTTGTACGTTCAAAAGAGACCCCCAACCTAATTTGTCTTCAATATCTCTATGTGTGGGACTATCAAGCTGTACCGGCACATGAAGGTGATTACGAACCAATCTATGTCTATGTTGATAAAAAGCGACAATTCGCAATTTATGATCTCGTTCATTATTGTTCACGAAGACTTGATTTTGAGCTTCCGCTCTCCGGAAAATTAGGTCTACGAACAATTCCTGGATGGCACTCTTTTCTCCCTGCGATTATTTCAGAAAAATCTCAGGACCGAATTCTGGAGATAAAACCTCTTTCAGATCAACACCTCCGTGCGTGGTGGTCTATTCCCGAAGAATCTACCAGATTAAAAATAATTAATCATCTGAAAGATCCCTTTCAAATGGAAGCACCCGGTCATTTCATGGATAATCCTGATGAGAATGCAAGAACTATGTGCTGCACATTTTTAGAAATCGAAAAAGCACTAGCAGAATTCGAAGATCCCAAAGAGGCTATAATTGAAGGAATCAAGCGTGCGTTCTCAAGGTGTATAGGCATCTTTGCTCTTCATAGGCTCGGAGCATTCTTGCAACTTATTCGAGAAATGAATGATATTGGAATGATCAAAGCTCCAATCTCAGATGGAGGAATCGATATAATGGCAATCACTAACATGCTCAAAGATGGTTTCATATCGGTTACAAAAGCGGGTCAGGCTTTCTTTGACAGACTCTATACAAGCAAATCATCCGAGGACTGAAACCTGATTATTCTTGAATAGGTTCCGGAATCTTTCTAAGTTTACCAGATAATGAAGACCAATCAAGACGAACAGCTAAGTAAACTGTTAAGATGAGCAGAACTATCCCAAGAACTTCTATTGTCGCTGATATGGGTGTCACTGGACCCCCCACTCCCAAAAGATCAACTAACCATCCTAAGCTCAGTCTTCCCGCCCATGAAACAACAGTCAGAAAAATCACTTCTCCTATCATACATGGCCAGAATAATTTCCACCACGAGTATCTGGCAACCCCCAATGCAACCACCGCTGGATCAAGTGGGAGCGGTGTTGCTGCCAAAACAAAAACTGCAATAGGTGTAGCTCTTGGGTGATCTTCGATGAATTTACTGAAACCAGAACTACTTGACTCATCTACTAATCGTCTTCCACCATATCCAAGTGCATAACTTGTCATATCTCCAATTGTTGCTCCAATACCGGAGAGAATACCCACCAACCAAGGATCAAAGATGAATGGTCCTGACAATCCGTTCCTGAGACCTCCTAGTACAAAAGGAACGCCGGCAAAAGGAACTTCAACTACAACACTCGCACTCCCGAAAAGACAAGCAAGGAATGTTCCCGGGTATCCAAGATAGATTGCAGCATCAGTGACCCAATCAAAAAACTGACTTAATGGACTAACAAGGGTTGGACTAAGAAGTAGAGTAATCCAATAGAACATGACAAGAATCATTGAGACTCCAAATACCTGATCAGCACGTCTCATTGCTGACTGTCCTCCACTTGTTCAATTGTAATCATTTTTCTCCAATCGATTCGAACAAGCAGATATAGTCCTACTATCAAGAATAGGAGTGCCAAAACCTCGATACTTCTAGATGTGATACTTGCTGGATTCCCAAGTAGAAAATCAAAGAATGCAAGACTGTATCTTCCTGCCCATGCAGCCATAATCATGAACATGGACTTGCCAATAAATTGTGGAACTGCTACTTTCCACCACGAGTATTTTGCAGCCCCAAGAGGTACAATGAGAAAGTCGTCTGGAATAGGAGTTATTGCAAGAAGCCAAATGATGAATGGCGTTGCCCTTGGGTGTGTCCCAATATATTCACCAAAAGCGGTTCTCTGATTTTCATCAATTAGTCGACCTCCACCGTAACCGAGAATGTAACCCATCATTTCGCCAATCGTGGCTCCAAGTCCTGATATCAATCCGACCAGCCAAGGGTCGAAAAGAAATAATCCTGTGTCTATATCCGTAAACCCGCCAAGGAAGAAAGTCACCATCATGTATGGGATAGGAAAGAGAAATGATGCATTTCCGATAAATGATACTATGAATGGTCCAAAATATCCCATTACTTTCGAGATTTCTAATAACCAATTATATGCGATGATGAATGGACTAGCTATATCAGGTATTGTAACTGAAAGGACAAAATAGAATGCTAGAGCTGCTAGTGTTACTATTAACACTCTATCAGATTTCCGCAAGAATATCCTTTCCTAGGCTCTGACGGTTGTTTCACTGTTATGAAGATTGCTTAAACGAATGCTGGTAACTTTAAGAGGTATGTTGACAACACCTTTCTGGGTTCAAAGTAAATGCGCTTCGATTTGCAATATGGTGCTGGAATTCTTCCACTCGAAGTATCAGGAAGACTTCAAGTAGACAATATTCTACCTACATTAACTGAAGAAAAAATCGGAATAGAACGAAATATTGTAGAGTCTCTTCAGGAACCCATTGATTCTGACTCATTTTCACATATTGTTACCCATGCAAATTCTGCAGCAGTTGCTATTAACGGCGACCAGGATATCGAAGTGAACTCTATTCTTCTGAATTGTGTGCTCGATCACATTCAATCTTCACTTTCAAGCCAAATTGACATATCAGTGATATTTCCAATAGGTAATCTGAAATCAGAATCGGTTAACGAAATCAAAAAAAGATTGGGAATCCATGAACGCGATGACTATAGACTAATCCCTCATGATTCACAGCTAACTGATGGTCTCAATTATGTTGGAGAAACACCCACCCACTGTACACCTCTCTATGTCAATAAGGTATTCATGGATGCTGAAATCCGGATAGGGATTGGAACAATCCGTCCTGATGTCTTCGTAGGTGTCACAGGGGGGCGCATGTCAGTATTACCGTATAGCTCTGGAATAAAGTCAATTGTTCGAAACTCCAAATTGCAAGCTACTTGTTCAGTCGGTCCTTTTATTATTGACAATCCAGTAGGTATTGACCTTGATGAAGCATCCCGCTTGGCATGTCTAGATTTCATTATAAATGGAATACCAGATTGCGCTGGGAAATTGAATGGGATTGTTGCTGGGAATCCGTATACTGCTTTGGAAAAAGGTCTACCGCTAGCAAGGAGCGTGTCTAAAGCCTTTTTCCACCATAAGGCTGACATTGCTATTGTTAGTGCGGGTGGTGCTTCATATGATAAGACGCTCTATAATGCCGCAGACGCTCTCTACGCAGGAAAAGCAGTGACTGAACATGGAGGCGTTATTGTTCTCGTAGCAGAGTGTATTGATGGACCTGGACCAGATGGATTTGTCCGAGGAGTTTCAGAATGTAGTTCTAGTAAAGAGGTGGCAATTCTATCTGAGACTGGATTCGAAGTAGGAATGGAGAAATCTCGCTTCTTTTGGGATATACTGGATTCTAGAAAAGTAATAGTTTGCAGTCGCATACGAGAATCATTGATTGCTGAACGATTTCACTGCTCCGGAGTTAAGGACCCACAAGAGGGGTATGAATTAGCGAAAAGCTATATCGTATCTAGTCCAAGAATCGCTGTGCTCCCCTACGGAAGTCGAACACTTCCGATTATGCAAAACACTTGAAGACACTATTTCCTATCAAAGAGTGCATCTACAGCGTCGATTGCTCCTTTAGTTTCTGCTTTAGTAAATTGACCCGCCTTTGCAATTCTTATTGTAACAACTGCTTTGTCATCAACAGGTTGCATTTCCCAAGAAACATCTACGCCTGGTTGTTCAGATACGAACTGACTTAGCATCTCAAGCCATGCTACTTTAACATCATCAATATTGACATAAAGGAATTCAAGTAGTGGAACCGAAATCTCAACTTTCAGAATGCGATTGTCAACGATATGGTAATTTTCAATATCCCATGGCATGGCTCTGCCTCGAAATTCAACACATCTGTGTGGTAGATAAGTGTTCTTGGCTTTAAGGTAGAATTGCAATTATTCATTTTCTTCTTTATCTTTCTCCTTTGTAAGAAGGGATTCGACATCCTTAACGAACTCATCCATTGGATCTAATTCTTCCTTCTCTTCTTCAGGTTCCACACTCATTAAAGACTCAACTTCTTTCACAAAATCATCTACAGATTCAGTCTTTTCAGCAGGAGGTTCAGGTTCCTCTACAGGTTCTTGTTTAACTTCTGATTCAGTTGAGGTTTCCTCTATTGGAGTTTCAGATTCGTCGATTGGGAGTTCTTCTTTCTTTGGAAGTTCTAATAGAGGTGTATCTTCACCAATCTCGCCATTAGCAAGTCCCATTCCTTGACGTTGCAAGATGGTCTGAATACTTACAGGAACTATGATTCCTCTATCCTGGAGCGCTAGGAGCCTATCTAGAACTGCCGCTTCACTAACATCAAGCATTTCTGCCAGTGGCGATAGAAGGTCTTTGAAGTAGAATTCATTTCTATCATCACGAACAGCAGATATGTAGTCCAAAATTCTAGCATCTGTCTTTGGTACTTTTTGGGTAGGTCCAAACTTGTGAGCAAGAAGCCATGAATAGTTGAATGCGGAGTTGAGTGTGGAAACAACCCACTCGGAATCAAAGCAATCGATGAGACCATTCCAATCTGTCAGTTCATGATCATATTGATTCTCGAATAGCTCAATAAAGAATTGTAATCGCTCTTTGAGCAATGGTGTCATTTCACCTTCAAGGATAAGAATTCCAATGATAAATTCACCACTGTAGCTGTTGAGCCTGAGCCCCTGATACTGAATCTCTTCTAGGGTTCCTCTGACACCATCTCCCTTTATCTCTCCATAGACACTAGTGATTGCGGCTATGAATCCACTGATGAGGTCTGGTTGAATTCTTTCATCTGTGAAGGGATGATAGAACACACAGGTACCTCTGTCCAGATAGACCGCCATGAAGTGACGAAGTGTTTCCAGGTCTCTAAACATCTGAAGTTGATTCTCAAGTGATGCTCGTGCAGCTCTCTTCTTTGGTTTGATTCTCTTGTTGTAAGCAGTTGCAACCACTCCAAGGACTATCATCGAAAGAACAATCATTTGTCCAATAGGTTCAATGAAGAAGAATGACAATAATGCAACTATAAGATTTGGAGCAACTGTAGCCTCGTAAGTAAGATTTGTATCCCAAATCACTCTACTTCCACGGTACTCTGCTGTAATAGTGATACTCTCAATAATTCCTGCAGGAATTTCTAGGTTCCATGTAGCAACACCATTTGTATTAGTCGTGTCAAACTGCGTGGGACTGTTTCGAGCTTCTGTTGTCCCATTAGCAAAGTTGATTGTGAAAGTGAAGTAGATTTCTTCGTTCGAAACACCGGTATCTGTTTCATTGTAAAGTAATGTAGCAATGACTGAGAGAACCTGTCCTTCAGCACTTGGGTCTCCTTCAGTTCTCAATGTCAGATACACAGCACTTTTAGCTTGAATTGTTAATGATGGTGATTCCGTTGCCTCGTTGCAGTACTGGGCATTTGCTACTACAGTCATTGTATAGATACCCGGAGTAAAATCTAGTACAATCTCACGTACGTAAACTTCAGTATCGTTGTCATATTCTAGATTGAATTCAACACCATCAATAGTAACTGTGACCGTTGCATTTGTAATTGCTGCACTGTGGATAGTATCTGTATAGGTTACAGTGATTGTCAGATTCCACTGTTCATACTCAGATGGAGTGAAATCAACGTCCATATTGGTTGTTGCACGAACTGTAAGATTTAGGAAGGTCGATGTGATTGCATATCCATATTCAGCAATTGTCACGTTGACAATGTGAACGCCTCTTGTTTCTTGAGGGACTATTGTGATTGTATAAACACCCGCGGCAACAAAGGTCATTGGAAGATTTGTTCCGAAAACATTCGCAGTAAGAGTCGCACCATTAATGGGCGTTCCACTTGAATCCAACACTGTTATCTGAAGATTCACATTTGTTGCATAGTCTGTTGATGCAGCAGAATCTGTCCAAGAATCAGTAAGTGTTGGGATATCTTCTGTTACAAGAAGGGTTTCAATATCCTGAACTTGACTATATCCAGTTGCACTCGCACGGATTGTTACTAGCGTTGTTCCTAGATAGTCACTTCCAGCTAGGGTGACCTCCCACAGTTCTGAAATCCCATTATAAGTGAGATTTACCAGCGGGTATCCACTGAAGGTTGCTCTTACCCAGACTCCTTCCCAAGTGTCATCTATTGGAATCGTATTGAAAGTATATGAAACAGTGATTGTTATCGTTTCAATATATGTGATGTTCCTATCAGGGTCCCACGTTACAACCAGGCCAACACCAGTTGATTCCACAGAAATTGTGATTTGAACATTGCTTGTTGATTGTGAAGTATAACCTGAGCTCCAAGCATTTACAGTAAGATTTGCTGTTCCTGGGACAGTAGTGAAGTTTGATCCATATAGCTCTATCCAATACACTTCCGATATTGCATCCCAAGTCAAATTGTATGTCTGAGCATCAAAAGTAACGTTGACCCAAGCATCTGCAATTCGAGTACTACTCAAGTCTTGGTATGTAACAGTCAGGTTTGTGCTCTCAGTATAGGTGATATCGTTTGTATTTGACCAGCTCCAATTGAGAGATAATGTTTCAATTGTAAGGTCGACAGAAATTGTGAGGCTCTGATTCTCGAGCGCGAATCCTTCTGCATAGACGGTGAGGATGTATGTTCCACTTGTCATAGATGCAGTTGAAACGGTCTTGGTCCATCTTCCCCCTCCATCATCATCCAGTGTATCATTGACTACACTATCGAATGAATAAGTGACTGCAGCTAGTGATCCATCAAGACCTCTTACTGGATAATCTTGGTCAAAATCAATTCCGATGAGAAACGTATTGTCTGTGTAGGCTGAAATCGTTAAATCATCAGCTCCTATCGTAGTCGGATAGTACACAAAGACCTGCACTACGTAATATCCTGCTTCCAAACCATTTGTCCAAAATACTTCAACAACATGGGTTCCGTTATTATCTAAAGCACTGATATCCCAGAGGTAACTAGCGAAACCACCACTGACAGTTTCATCTGGTGGAGCATGAATCACTATTCCCCCATTCCAGATTGTGAGATTTGTTGATCCCGTATCCATTGGTGTTCCTACACCATCTTCCACTGTAATGTTAACATCTGCATTTACAAGAATGCTAACTTTTTCACCAATAGGCAAGTCCGAAGATGAATCATAGAGAGTGACATCAACCACATAATTTGGTGCAGTGTGTGTAAGTGTCCAATCTCCTGACGTCATATCAGTACAATGAACCACTGTACTATACTTGGTGAAATGGCCATAGTTTACAGGTGTGCTGTTATACAGTCCTGTTGGCGTCCAATCTGAGGGTATTGTCACATTGAGATACCGTTGAATTGTACCAGTGAGGGTAGGATAGTTCAGAGTACTCGTAACATTCCAGTCAACTAGATTGCCTGAGATATCAACATACCACACAGGGTTGACATTCACAGTCTTCTTGTATCTAAGTGTGATATCATAATCTACATCGATTGATTGTGTAGCATCAAGTGTGATCTGAGAGATATTTGTCGGGGATGTAAATGTCCAATAAGTGCCTGTTAGTGGAGTTGAGTTTCCAGTCATTGTAATCTGTTCAGCAGCAGAATACACAATGGCTGCGTTGGATGTCTTGTTCCATGGTGTATATGTATAGTTCAACTCCGCTTCCCAGGAAATTGCAGGAATTCCTTGATAGATATACCAATTATCTCCGCGAATATGATAGCCTGTTTGAATACCAAGTACGTTTGCAGCTCTCCATCTAATAGTATTCCACCAAGTACCACCTCCGGACATTGCCTCACCATCGATGACTGCAAAGTAGTATGTACTGGCGTCTAGAATTGCACTATCCCCAGAGGTGTCATGCGTCGCAATTTGGTCATTGAATAGGTCCTGAGACCATGGTTCGATAAAGCTGGTAACATTAGTGGATGGGTCTGTAAAATCGGTTCTAACGACTAAATATGCATGATCTGATGTGACTCCATAATACGGACAATTGTAAGTCAATGAGTAGTTCTCTAGCTTTCCATCATGCGGTTGATTGTAGAAGGCTTGGTAGAGAACATCAGTGACCGTACCGGATGAATTGATTAAATCGATGTAACTTGTGGGTGTAATTCCCAAAGTTTCACGTTCAGCAGTAGCAGTGATTTGACTTGCATTCAGTGATATACTATAGAGAGTCCAACCAGGAACTTGATAGATACTCAGATCAATATCAAGTGCATGACTAGAATCTAGGTAGGTATTGTCTAATCCAAAATTGAGTCCAGTAAGTTCTCTGGTCATGTAGCTCAAAGTTTCGGTAGATACTCCAGTACCACCTGCTGAAGATAGTGAGGTGGAATCAAGTACAACCATCCTGGTATTGTATAAATCCATATTATCTTGAATTGGTATGTTTCCAGAAATTGGAATTAGGAATAATACCGAAAGTGTAAGAGCAAGAATTTGGAATCTTCTCATGATTCAACCTCGCGCAGCATCTGCAAATTTGCTTGTGTCCGCAACTGTAAATCTCATCTTTGGTTATTACATATTGGTGGTACAGACTAACCAATGATGGGGAAAGGAACAGTTCTGGTTTGGTTGATTCTAAATGCTGATTATATTAAGATATCCTGACTCGTCTTCGAATTAGCCTAAGTTATAAATCGAACAAATGTTCTATTTTTAGACACTAATTAATAATCATTTACCCTTGAATCTAATCAGCTTCTTGGCTCCATCTCTAACTTCGTAGAAACCCAGTTCAGTACCTAGGAGATCGTTGACCATATCTCCTATCTTACTTGCCGAGGGGCCTAGCCGTCTTGAGAGCTCTGCTCTTGTAACGCCTTCCTCACTATTCTTTATTTCATCCATCACTTTTTGGAGCATACCAATTGCTTGAGTTGTAGGAGGTGGAACTGGTGGACTGGGCGAAGCAGAAACAGGTGCTGATACGCTCCCTGCACCTCTTCTTCGTCTTCTAAATGCTATGGCTAGGATTGGTACCCCGAATCCTCCTATTACAATACCTATTGTAAGTAGGTCTGCAACAATTGGGGTACTGGTTACTGTTGAAGCAGGAGATACATCAACATAGACAGTGGTTGTTTCGATAGGCCACTCTGAGATTGATCCCTGAAAACTTGCACTGATTTCAAGTTCTATTGCTGTACTTGGAATATCAAGTGTCAGTATAACAAGACCTTCACTATTTGAGGTTCCACTATCCACAATGGTCTGTGGTTCTCCTTCGCTGAAGTTTATCACAATAGTGATTGTAACGTATTTACCTGAAATGGGCAAGCTGTCTTCTGTAACAGAAACTGAAACATTAACTTCTGTTCCTGCTTGGACATCATCTGAGACAGTGATTGAAAGTAAGTACTCACTTTTCGCGAGAACCTCTAATATTGTAATTGCATTTATTGAAACACAATCCTCTGCTTCTGCATTCAAGTAGAGCGTATAGATACCAGGCTCAATGCTCATCGGTATTCTGAAAGTCACATTGTATGAAATTCCACCAACATACATTGCTACATATTCTATACCTTCTAGTTCGACAGTTATAGAACCCCAATCTATAGCTGTGGATTGTACAGCATTAATGAATTGTAATTCGATGTGTGCTGTTTCATTTTCATATTGTGAATAACTGGTACTATAGATTAATTGAGTTGATATTGGAATCACTTCGATATCTACAGAGTCAGTATTATTTTCAAACCCGAGTCTTCCTAGCGTAATTTGAAATGTGTAGTTTCCAACATGGAAGTCACTTCCACCAATAGTCACCAAGTATGTATAATTAGGGAGCATGTTGATTGAATAGAATTGACTCCATACATATTCAAACTCGGTTGCATAGATCGGTGTACTAGTCCTATCATCAATATATGTGACTCTCAATATTGCAGAATCACGTGCAAACATTGTGAAATCGTCAGGTCCCATTATTGATGTCGGGATTTCCAGAATAGTGATTATGAATGAATCTGATTGAGTTTCGAAACCATGAGCTATCACAATAATCGTGAATGTGTGGATACCAATTCCCAATTCAGTTCCATTAAGCACAACATTCCAGTGATCGATACTCCATGTTGTTATCTGTTCAATGCTATTCAAAGTGACTGATAATCCTGCACCAGGAACTGAACTCAGATTCAACAATTGGTAGTAAACATCAACTGATGTTGTTTCATCGAAGTAGAAAGTATTTCCAGTATCAAGAATGTTGAGGGTTGTTTGAGATGAAACAACTGTCAGTATATCCGTGAAGAAACCATCAGCATATCCTGTCTTATTAGCAGTTACAGTTACATTCCATTCTCCTAGATTGATTGTTGCAGCACTGACACTGAAGTGCCACTTCTCATCCACGGCACTATAGGTTAGGTCATAATCTGATCCATTGATGTAGAGACGTACGGTAGCACCAACGATTGGAATGAAATTCTCTGTATACACAACTGAAAGATTTACTTGGTCAATGTAAGTTGGAGTTAAGTTCCAAGGCTCCCAAGTGACAATGAACGAATTTGCTGCAACCGTGACATTGATTCCGGAAGTAGTGACCGATATCGCTTCATATCCGTAAAACCATGCATGAATATCAGCATCAAATATACCGATTCCGAGGTCACTTCCTGGAATCGATACTCTCCATGCTCCCGTTGAATAGAGTAGTTCGTAAAAACGTCCTTCTATGGTGAGGTTGACCACCGCACTTGCAGGGACATCTCCTCCCAAATATGTGTAGTCAACAACTAGTTCAAGTGAATCTGTGTATTCAATTGTTAGGTTTGATGGGATCCAAGTTACCGTTGATGATATTGTTGAAACCTCATTCACAATTAATGTTTCGCTTGCTTCTGCATAATCATATCCATACGCTTGACATCTAATCACCACACTATGAGACCCTAGATCTAGATAATCTCCTTCTAGATTGATGGTCCATAAGTTACCAACTGGAATAAGGCTTAGAGTCATGGTGCCATCTATTGTGATATTTGCTTCAACTAGTCCAACTGAGATTGACTCCCCTGTTCCAACATAGGTGTAGTTTGCGGATAGTGAAATCTGACCCAGGTAATCTATTGTTGTGAAGTTCCAAACAAGTACAAGGTCCGTATTTGCATTTACAATATTGAAACTGATTGATGAGTTCACAGCAAATTCATACCCATACTTGCTAATGTTTACAACAACACTGTGAAGACCCAAGTCGAATGTGTTGTTAAATTCCATCCAGTAGGTACCATTGGTTCCCAGCAGTGTGTATGGAGTGCCATCTACTGTAATTCTCTTTAGTGTAGCATCATCTATCAGATTTCCATAGGAGTCTTTGCAATCGATTCCCAATATGACACTTTGTGTCCAATCAAACGAAATTGTAGTCCAGGAGGCAATAGCAAATGTTGGTTCTTCATTGATAGAGAATGGAACTGCTGTTGATTGACTTGCAAAGATAGCACTTGATGCATCAATCTGAACTGAAAAGCTACCAATACCCGGAGGATCCATATCGCCAATGTAGGTTCCATGATATGCTTCTGTGGATGCGTTCCAGACAAGTGGTAAGATATGTAGGTCTATTGTTGCAGTAAGTGTCCCAGTTTGGATTGGTGTTCCATTACTCATTCGATAATAGACCATGATTGTGGTAGATTCTACAAATGTGATGCTAGCAGTATTCGACCAAACTATCTGGATTGATGTTGG
>SDNZ01000205.1 GCA_004524565.1 Candidatus Thorarchaeota archaeon | reverse complement strand
TACTTACTTGTTCCAACATTTCCAGCAATGGTTCCATCATCGGTCATATTAACGCCCTCAGCAGCAACGACTTCGCCTACTTTGCCACCGAAAGCGCTTGTGACTGTCAGATCAGCTTCAGCAAGATGACCCAAAGCTTCGTGAGCAAGTGTACCAATGACCCTGGGAGCACAGACACATGGGAAAGAACCAGCCTTAGCAGCTATTCCTTCAAGCTGAAGCTTGGCTTTCCTCGCTGCCTGAGTTCCAATGACTTCAGGAGTTGCAATCGTTTCCATGAACTCCCAGCCTTGATGCGTTGAAGCTTCTTCATATCTTGCAGCACTCATTTTAGGACCATCTTTTGCACTGACCCAAGGATAGGTCCACACAAGTAGTGATGGTGACTGAATCTTGGTGCCTTCAGAGGTGACAAGATACTTCTCACCCGATGCGGTACGTATTTTCACTGTAACTGCGGTGATTCGGGGATCATAGTCACGAATAACCTTGGTCATGTCATTCATATACTTGATCTTCTCTTCTATTGGAACATGTCGAGGATCCCTCTTAGGATTTGCTTTAATGACATCTTCGTATGTCTTGATATCAGCAAGTTCAATAGGTTCACGTCGTGATGGGGCTGCGGCTTTTGCCATGGATATGGCATCTGATACTGCCTTGTCCAAGTTGTCAATATCACCAGTGGTTACAAATCCCCAAGCACCATCAACTAGTGCTCTAATTGCAACACCACGTTCTAATCGTTGAGTAAGAGCGTTAATCCTTGAATCATCCATCTGAATATATTCGATGAAACCAGTTTCTCCTCTGGCTTCAATATAGGATGCACCAAGGTCACGGTTTTTTTCTATGGCCTTTTCCAACACATCAAACAATTCGAAATCATCTCCACGGGAGCATAGGGTCTTCATTACTCGCTTGACTTGAGAGGTAATAACTTTCCTATTCTGGTACAAAACCCAACCGCAACATCCAATACCATTTGAATACAGTCTACACAATAGACGTGGGAATCGTGAGTAAGAAATTCGTACCTGCAGAGTTTGATAGTTATAGCGAGGAGGAGTCCATACCTTGGGCAGAGATTGCTTTGGAGGTTGAAAAGGCAGAGAAGAAGGACACCGATTCAATCCAAGCTATAACAAACTCAGTAGCAAAGATAGCAACAAAAGAGAGCATGAAGGATAATCCGAATCCGAGAGTCATTGCTGCAGGAATTCATGCATGTCTTATTCGAGGAAGATTGGCTGAAGCACTCTTTATGTCAACTGATTCCCAAGATGTTGAAGTTTTGGCTCTTCGAGCCATTGTGTTATTCACCCTTTCAGATGTCCAAGGTCTTAGAGAAGTGTCAGATAGACTCAGTGAAATTGTGACTGAAGAATCTCCATCTTCAGACCAAGTCAGATTAAGCACAGTCAAGGTTCTACAAGCAGCCGCTGAACAAGATACTAGTGTCATAATGTGCATAATGGAATTTGACAGTCTTCTGGAAACTAATCCTGAACAAGTTGAGAATCCACTCATTGAAACGATGTTCACTCTGTATGTTGTAGGAACTCTTCTCAGAGAAGTAGGACAGGCAAACAGAGCATCACGAATCGCTGATACTCTAGAGGACATGGCTAATCAGAAAAATCACAGAATGTTCTTAGCCCTCGTTGAAAATTTAAGGGGGCATATTTGCAATCTTCGCGGAGAATTTGAACAAGGTGAGAAGCACTATATCGCCTTACGAACAATTAGCGAATCACTTGGATTCAAACTTGGAATAGCCATGTCATTGAACAATCTGGGTACTTTACGCTTAAACTCACTAATGCTTGAGGAGGGTCTTGATTTCTTTAAAGCTTCTCTGGAGTTAATGGATGTAGAATCAGGACGTGTTGTAGCCTTGGCTAATCTCGGAGAGATTACTATTGGTCTCGGTCGGTATGAAGAAGCTGAAAACTACTTGACTGAGGGAATAAGACTAGATGAAAAGACGCAGATAGGAGTAATTGAACTCTACGCTTGGTATACTATATTGTTAGCAAAATTAGGACGATTAGAAGAATCGTTGAAGTATCTGAAGATAGCAGAAAAGATTGCTTACTCTTCAGAGAAACCTCTTCAAAAGGCAGCATACCTATTTTCGAAAGGACACTACTGCATTGCTCAGGAAAATTATGATGAAGCCATCTCAATCTTTGAGGACCTATCAGAAGTTTCAAGAAAAGATGAAATCTTCGAATTCTTGGTACGTGCAGAGCTTGAACTTTCAAGTACATATTTGAAAGCGTATCAGACAACACAATCAGTAGACAATTTGTCCAAGGCAGGATATCATCTGAATGATCTAATCCAGCTGGCAAAAGAACAAGGAATTCAAGCATTGTATGCAGAAGCACTCCTAGCTAGAAGTGACATGTTCACCATTGCAGGTCAAGATTTCGAAGCAAAAGGCGACATTGAACGGGCACTCAGCATTGCTCAATTTGTCGAGGATGATAGATTAGAAAATGAAGCGAAAGCAAGATTACGATTGATGACTGTAACTCCAGAAATATCGACCGTTGAAGAGACCCCGATGGAAAGGACACTAGACAGACTAAGTGGTTTCAAACCAGCAGCAGGAAAACTTAGAGAGATACCTCAACCAACGCTTCATTCACTTATAACGTTGGACAAGAGAACAGGATTTCCAATCTTCGTTCATCACTTTGACGAAAAACTCAAGATGGACAGTGTTTTGATTAGTGGTTTCATTTCTGCGATCACATCATTCTCAAATGAACTCCTAGGACAAAGTGGTCTCTTAAGATCAATAAATCACGAAGGTTTTACTGTTCTAATGGAGCACAAGGAATATTGGATTGTCACACTTATTGCAGACCAAGAGAGCTTTGATCTGAGATACAAGTTACGGACATTTGCACAATCATTCTATGATGAATTCAAAGATTTGGAAGTCAATGATAGCGAAGAATTCAATGTGTTTGACAAGGCTCAAGGACTCGTTGAAATAATATTCGATCGTGAAAGAAAATAGATCCATTGGTTGATAGAGCTTATAACCTCTAGAATTGAAAACTGATTACCTATGGAGTCCAATTAATGACATCTCACGACGATATCCTAAGAATTCTGGAGAATGGAGAAAGTCGCCTTACAGAATTCAAGAGACGCCTTACAAAGGCAGACCTGAAGAAAGAACGACGAGAGAAGCTAATCACTAGAATCAAGTATATGACATGTGATAATCCATTCGAAGGTCACTTCCTGATAGGTATTGAAGACATTGCAGGCAAAGAGTGGGAAGTCAGAGGGATATCAGAAGCAGCGTTAAAGACTTCGGAAAGCATCTTGCTTAATTTATGTGAAGAAGCAGCTGTAGAGATAATCGAAGAAGAACGAGTTGAAACTCCACTTGGGTTGGTAGGAATATACCTACTCAAAAGACTGGCAGCTCCCGAGATAAAAGAGACTTGTTCTGTTAATGTTGCAGGTCGTGTAAATTCAGGGAAATCAAGTCTGATTGGAGCATTAGTAACTGGAAAACCTGATGATGGAAAAGGAAGTGCGCGTTCATTCCTACTTATACATCCTCAAGAAATCACGAGAGGGCAAACTGCAGATATTCATCTCTCATTCATGGGATTTGATAAGGAGGGAGAATTACTCCATTTAGAGAATCCACTGAGTAAAGAAGAGTCAGCGAGGGTACTTGATCAGTCTGAGAGAATCGTGACATTCTTCGATGCGCCGGGTCACAAGGAATACAGTAAGACAATGATTCGAAGTATTCTCGGTGCCGATGCTCAATATGGACTTGTCTTGGTTCCAGGTCCAGAAGAAGCATATCTCATTAGACAGGAAGAACAAAATTCAGGTATTCCGCGATTGGATGAAATTACGAGAGAGCATTTGATTTTGATGTCAAGTCAGGAAGCACCCTTCTTTGTCGTAGTATCTAAAATTGACAAGACAAAGCCAGATGAGTTAGAACTTGTCTTGAATGTCGTCCGGAAAAGTCTGAAAGATATTGGCAAAATACCAGTTTTCGTTCGTTCGATGGATGAGATACCACCGGTTGTTCGCGAGATCAATCATGGAGTGATTGTACCAATCGTACTGGTTTCTTCGCTGGATATTGACTCCCTAGAATTGCTAATTGAGTTATTAAAAAATGTTCCAACAAATTCCAAACAGTCTAGTATAACAGACTCTGCTGCTGCATATATTGATAAAGTATATCGAGGAATAAAGGGAACAAATGTGGTTGTTACAGGAACGGTAAAAACTGGAGTC
>SDNZ01000204.1 GCA_004524565.1 Candidatus Thorarchaeota archaeon | reverse complement strand
TGCTATTACGAATGCTACTTCATACCCGATCAACTCGTTGTAACTTTGAACGAGCTGGAAGAGAGTTTGAAGAAGATTCCGGGAGTGTCCAGAGTAGTCCTGCGAAAGGTAGCTTGAGTACTACTTGTTCCAGGGAATGGGCACCTTGGCTCATTGGTGAAACCCAAGCAACCGTCCGCAATTGAGCCTCAGCTTCTGGGGCTCACTATGTCTTTTTTGATATCTTCTCATTAGTGAATGTTGTTTTTTATTTGACAAATTCAGTAGTCAGGATATAGAATAACATCGCTATAACTGGAACTAATGAGATAATCGAGAACAGGATTCGAAATTCAGTTACTACCCAAACAAAACCATCGAAAAAGAGTAGAATGGCATATACAAAATCAGCCACTACATTGCCAACAAGCAAGTCTTTCGTATCTTTCTTTCTAGGTTCACGTTTGAGAAAATATGCAGAAGCCAGGGAAACGAAGAATGGACCGCCCATCCATAAATTTAGATCTTCTAAAAGAGGAATATAATAATGCAGGTTATTCCATAGAAATACAAGCTGAAAGAAGAATATTCCATGAACCAGAAGAAGCACGATAAGTAACTTCTCGAATTTTGTGTGCTCTGAATGACCCTCCATAAATACTTCAGATACAAAGAAGCTGATATGTGCTTCCCTAAAAGAGAAGCACACAATCTACTTACAGAAGTTCCATTCCTTCCTTTCTAAGTTCTCGATAGTTCCGTAGATTAGATGGAATGAATGCATCAAGAAAGACATTGAGAATGTGTTCAGGATCTCGTTCGATTCCATAACTCTCGAAATACTTCAATACATTATGAATATCACGTTGGAGAATGAGTTCAATCTTATTCATGTCACTCCACTTGTTCACAGGTTCCCCCTGAGGAACGTCGATAATCCATGCATGGTCTTGCCACCAGAGGATATTGTAAGCACTCAGGTCTCCATGAACATAATTAGCATCACGGTACATGAGTAAATATTGATCAAAGACCTCATTCATGACAGCCTCTGGATCTTCAAGCTCGATCTCCCTCAATTGAGGAGCAGGGGTTTCGCCATCTCCAATAAACCGCATTGTCAGATAATTGGCAACTCGTGAGATTGGTGTTGGAACACGAACACCAGCTCTGAAACAGTTATCGAGAATATCGAATTCCTTCACTGCAATATCTTCCAAGAAACCTAGAATCCATCTAGTTTTCTTGCCGCTAGACTCACGGATGTGACCCTTGGTCATTGATAACTTGTGAGGAGTCGCCCAGAGCCTGTATGCTTTTAGGATAATCGGATGATTATTCCAGAGAGCAAGATAGATTGAAGCTTCCTTACCTGCACTCATTGGATAGAGTACATCTGTAGCAAGTCCGAATCTTATTGCATCACTCTTAATCTCTGCGAATCCGGGTTCACCTATTGAAGCCTTACCACTTGTTCCGCCACGGAGTTCATCTCGCTTCTGATCGATGGCACTACCCTTTGCGAGAGGATTGAATTTGTCAACGCGACTCATTCATTTCCCTCCATCAAATGCAGCAGCAACATCCTCATCATAGTTCTTCAGATTATCAGGAACGTACTCAGAAAGGAATATGTCGACGATATGGTCAGGATCAAGAGATAGTCCGTACTTTTTGAAGTAACTCAAGACATTGACAATATCTCGTCGAAGAATATTCACAACATGTTTCATATCAGCCCATGGACCAACTTGGTATGCTTGTGGCATATCAATTATCCAAGGTCGATTCTGCCACCACAGAATGTTGTAGGCACTGAGGTCGCCATGAATGTAATGGACATCACGATACATGATGAGATACTCATCAAGAATCTGATCCAGAACGGTCTCGGGATCTTCGAGTGTGACATTCCGGAGCTGCGGTGCTGGTTCTAATCCGTCACCAAGGAATCTCTGAGTCAGGTAATATCCAACTCGTCCAATGGGAGTTGGAACATGCATCCCTGCCTTGAAACATGCGATGAGAAGATCGAACTCCTTTGCAGCGAGAACTTGCATTTTCCCTGGTGCAAAGAATCCCTTTGATTTCTTTGCTTGCGAAGTCTGCCAGAGTCGGAAGGCTTTCAGAATGATTGGATGTTCCTTATGATATGCAACAAAAATCGATGCTTCTTTTCCTGCATTCAATTGATAAGCTACATCTGTCGCCAATCCAAATCGGACAGCATCTTCTTTGACCTCACTTAGAGTGATTTCACTGATCGAAACAGTCCAGCCTCTTTGGGAACCTCGTTGACCATCTCTCTTGAAGGAAAGAGCACTGGGTTTCTTTGGATTTAATTTCTCCACTACACCAGGCACTCTAGAACACCTCACTGCGCGAGAAGCTCGAACTTGGAGAAGGGCATGGAGAATACATCTCGAGAATCTGCTCCACAGTCAGATTCTTGGTCTTCTCTAACTTAGACCGATCTTCCTTTCGACTGGAGTCTACCTTTGCGTATTGGGTTCTCTTTACTAGACCCTGTTTGTTTTGCTTGTTTGTATGCAACTTTTGTTACACTCTCATTGACGAGTTAACGCATCTTATGTTCACAGCACAAAAATTCCAGAAAAGCAGAAACCATTCACAAACGTTGTGCTTCAATGAGACTTCACGCACGATGCGTGAATTGCATGAAGAACACAAAAAAGCAACGGATGAAGATTATACATCCTCAACGTAGGTGCTGGCATCCACTGTAACAACCACAAATTCAATCATAGATACATACGCACCTCCGTTTTCATTAAACTAAATTTTCTCATTCCAGAGAAGTATATAGGCGTTACGGTTTCAGCGAGAATCGAAGTAATCTATGTAGCATCGATTATTGGTTTTTCGTCTTCAACTACTGAAATCTGAACGGGACGGGTTTCTTCCACGTATTTCCATAGGAGGAAAGCTCCGAACAATCCAAGACCAGATGCAAGCCAGAATGGAACAACAAGCCCCTCTATGATCAGAGGACCTAGTGGAATTAGTATCAATGAGAAATATGCAAAAAGTGCGCCACCAACAATTGGACCGATTGTCGCGCCAGCATTAAAGAATGCTTGAATGGTCCCGAAGAGTTTTCCACGAAGATTCCATGGTACAACATCAGCTTGTATTGCACGCATAGCAGGTTGAGAAGACGACATTGCAGCACTTTGTCCAATCCAAACAGCACTTGTTTGAACTAGATCTGTGGCAAGTGGAAGAACTCCTAAACTGACCCTTGAGGCAACAGCACCCCAAACTGCCAATCCTTTTCTCCCACGTCTATCAGCATAGCGTCCAGCAGGAATTGAAAATAGCATCCCTATTGCTCCAGCTCCTGATATTACAAGTCCGATAAGACCAATATCTGTCGTGATTTTACTCATTAAGAAAAGCTGGAATATTGGTTGACCTAACCCCATTGCGATCCCATTGAATAGTGACATTAGATATATTGCGTTAATCATTCTACGAACCTTTGGAGTGATCTCAGATTCTACAGATTTTGGAGATACTGGAATTGTCGGTTCCAATATGTCTTCTGTTGCGTCAAGTTTCCCAGGAGAGGTCTCTTTGAGGATTATCACTGTAGCAAAGATTGCAGGAAGAACAATCAATGCACCAACAAAGTATGGAACTCGAAACACTTCTGGAACAGGAAGGAGAAGGATGTCTCTGCAGTAATTATAGAGTAATCCCCCTACCCCAGGACCAAGTATGAATCCAAGATTAGAAACCATCATGTAGAGTCCTAAGCCCTCCCCTCTTCGTTGAGATCCAACGATATCCATTAGAGCCGCCTCTGCAGTCGGCCAGACCATCGCAGATACTACACCTTGGAGAGCTCGAACAATCAGCAAGTGAATCCAATTCTGGGCCAATCCGAAGAGAATCAATAGAAGAAAATAACCAATAAGACCAGTCAAGATTATTGGTTTGCGACCATGACGGTCAGAGTATCCACCCCAATAACGAGCTAAAAGAGTGCGAGTTCCCATAAAAGAAGCCATCATGACTCCAAGTATAAGCGAGAAACTTGCTACAACTTCAGCAGGTATAATATAACCGGGGCCAGGAGGTTGTGTGAGTCCACCTTCGAGTGCAATTAGGTAATAGGACATCGATGGAGCCACGATACCAAATCCAAGCATAATCAGCATAGCATCGATTGCTAAAATCAAGACTCGAGGATTTCTGTACAATCGTTCCTGTTTAACGGGAGTCTTATTAACAATCATCATAAATCCTCAATATTTCATTTGCAACTTTGCGCAGTTAATATACCTAGAGATATTGACACAGTTATAGGCCGCGAGGGAAGGATTTAAGTCAAATTCAATTGGCCGTCCTACGATTTCCGTTCATAGAGTTATGAACTCGGAG
>SDNZ01000004.1 GCA_004524565.1 Candidatus Thorarchaeota archaeon | reverse complement strand
TGACAAATGTCTTTCCAGCGATAAGAATGGCTGAAGCTCTTAGGAGACCATCAATCACACTCTGACCTGTTCCATATACATTATCAAACAGGTGTTTTGTGTCAGCATCGTTGACTGCCATGATTGGGTACTTAAGCTTGCCATCATCTGCCATAGCTCTTATTCTGATGACACCAGTTGTTGTTTCTTCAGAACCACCAAGCAGACCTGGGATCAGTTCTTCATGCTTATTGTGCAATGTGAAAATGAGATCCGCACCGTCATCCAAAGTAAGGGTAGGTTTGGTCTTCAAAGTCTGTTCAATACACCAGTAGTACTCCTCTGTATCTAGACCGTGCCAAGCAAAAACGGACACATCATTTGCGGCAAGAGCTGCTGCAACTTTATCATTAGTAGAGAGGGGATTACAACCTGACCATGCAACCTCTGCACCTGCAGCTCTAAGGGTTTCAACCAGTACTGCAGTCTCTTTGGTTACATGTAGACATCCAGCAATTCTCATTCCCTTCAAGGGTTGCGTCTTGGAGTATTTTTCTCGTAGATGCATGAGAACTGGCATGTTCTTTTCAGCATAATCGATTAGCATCCTGCCTTCATCGGCAAGACCAATGTCTTTGACCTTATACTCAGCCATTGTTATCAACAGTATTTGATAAAAACATAAAGTATATGAATGCTACATAGCAATTTAGAATAATATGCACTAAATTGTGGAATAAATAATGCAACTTATATTATCAGACGTCGAAAGATTGGTTTTGAAAGCACTTGTACAGAATTCTCGATACAGTCCCGACCTAATAGGAAAGATGATTGGTAAAAGTCGTAATTGGGTATCGCGTACAATCAAGGGGCTAGTAAAGAGTGGAGCCATTAGAGGGTATACAACTATTGTGAATCCCTCTCTTGTACAGGGTGCACGAGGAACAATCTTGTTTATGAAGAGTAATCCCCGAGAATCCAATGTTAGTCAAAAACTCATGGAAATGGAAGAACTTGAATCTCTTGATGGGATTTCTGGAGACTTTTCACTTCTCGGATTCTTTAGATACAATTCGCAAGGTATCTTTGAAGATTTATTGGATCGTGTAGATAGAGTAGTAGCAAGCTCAGGAACTGGTAAGTATGACCTGGTTCAGTTACTGACAGCTTACAAGAAGAATAGATTCAGAATTATTACTAAAGAAACTCCAGAAACACTCCTATCAGAAAAAGAATTGGAGCTCATTAGAATTCTCTATCGACAAAAACCCACTAGTGAGAATCCATATCCCCTCACACAGGAAAAAATCGGGACTCTGATGAATCCTCAATTGAGTCAACCCGCGGTATCAAAAGCAATTGACAAATTGTTACTCAAACGTGCAATCATCGGTTATTCAGTCGATATTGATTTTGGTCTTATTGATCTTCCTATCAAATTCTATGTCAGAATCAAAGTATCACCTGGCTCCGTGAGTGATCTTGCAATGAAATTGGTTGAGAATGACAATGTCTGGGATCTCTATCGTACAAGTGAGGACTATCGCCTTCTTACGATGGTACGAACTGATTCAATTAGTAGTTTCAATAAGTTTCTACGAGAACTCTATGAGAATGATAATGTGCTAGATTCACAATCGTATATTTCACTTGAAGAATGGTTTGTACCTTTTCGATAGCTTGCTAACATCTCTCTATCAAGAAATCATCTTTTCGAGTAGTCACTAACCCAATGCCTGAACCATAGATTTCCCTTGGAATATATCTTTACCAAAATTACCATCCAAAGAACTATCATCGCGATATGGGTTAATGCACTGGCAATATTATAGGCCTCCCAAAAACTGTATGTTGGCATGAAGAGAAGTACCAGTGGTCCAACTATAGTATATGGATCAACCCAAGGCCACAGAATCGGATTATACCAATGCATTGGGAAATCCAAGATCAGATGCGACATCACACCAATGAATGATGAAACAACCAACCATGGTGTGATTCTACAGATTTCACCTAACTCAATCCTATCAACCTGAAAGATCGTAGAAATGATAGGGGTATACAAGAAACGGGTAACTAGCACAGTAAGCAGAGTACCTATAGTTGCAGCACCTATTAAGCTATGAAGGAAGAGATGATCTGGAAGACTACTGAAGAATATCCACATTAGAGGAACCTCAATATCCGGCATTACGGACCCAACCACCAGAGCAGGTAGTGATAGTCGTGTATCGCTCTTAGATATCAGAAATGCAAAGGGATAATGAAGTGGCGTAACTGGCATAGTGGCTCAACAAAGCCTCCTCCGCTTTCAATGGTAATTATCTTATCGACATACAGGGAAATGTACTCATTTCTGCATATCATATCTTCCATTCAGCGCATAGACTTCTTTCACGATTGCTTCGTAGCGTTCTTTATCCACATTTGGCTTCATTATCATTCTGAGCAGAATTTCTTGCTGTTTCTCAGTTGAGCCCTGTTTCGAATGCATTTGCAGAGCATATCTTGAGCAGTCACGAACCATGAAATCAAATATCTGGTCAAGTAGATGGTCACTGATTTTGTAGATCCTTGCATTCTCGATTATCAGTTGTCCATACACAACAAGTGAGAATAGCTCTCCTGCGTTCAATGTGAAATCTAGATCTGCACCCTGTTTCTCATCAGGTGTTGCTTCAGTCATGAACTCATTGAACACCTCGATTTGTTTCTTGAAGATGTTCACATTGGGAAGGTCCACGGTATCATAGACATCTCGATAGTTATGGAATTGGATTTGACTCAATCCTTTAGTGATACCTTGATCAAAGAGGAAATCATCATTCTTTGGTTCTGTGATGGTGCCAACTTCAGGATATTCTTTGGGCATAAAGAAATACGAAGGCATGAATTTGATAATCTGGGCCATATTGACATGTACAGTTCCTTCCAGTTTTGGTAGTGCCCGAATATCTCGTGTGGCCATTGAGAAATAGGTTTCACCTTCGAATCCCCTGGCTGCTATTATATCCCAGAGGAGATCAATCACTTTCTCTCCTTCACTGGTTACTTTCATCTTAACTAGAGAATTGTATAGGATATACCTCCGGTCCTCTGGGGATGAAGATCTCATGTAGTCCCCACCCCGTAAGGCAAAGAGCTTCATTGCAACCAACCGCGCATATGAATCTACAAAGAACTGTTTGATATGCGAGAACTCTGTTACACAGCTTCCATAGAGGTGTCTGTTAGATGCATGATTGATTGCTTCGTAGAATGCATGTGTGCATATACCAATCGATGCCCAACCTAGATTGAATTTACCCACATTGACCGTATTGAGTGTGCAATCCCATGCTTCTCGCCCTCTAGAGAGGATATCTTCATCTTTAATGGGATAATCATTTAATTTGTACTCTGCAACATACGATTGAACATTCACGACGTTCTTCACACATTCGTAGTTAGGATGTTGCGAATCTGCAACAAAGAAGACATAGTTACCATATCTCTCGTCTTCGGGGTATGAAAAAACATCCGTTTTTCCAAAGACGGAAACCATTCGTGCTACATTTCCATTTCCAATATAGTACTTTGATCCATTTGCAACGTACTTCCCATCTTCTAGGACTTTCAATGCCATTTCTGACGAATAGAGGTCAGCTCCATGATCCTTTTCACTCAGTCCAAAAGCAAAGACCTCACCTTGTTTCAGATATTCTGCTGCTTTCTTCTTAGCATTCTCATTCTTGCTCATCCAGATTGGTCCCAGTCCAAGAATCGTGACTTGCCATGTGTACCAATAGTGCAATCCATAGAATGCAAGAATCTCATTGAATTCCATATTCCGCCAGGTATCCCATCTGCATCCTTCCTCACCATATTGACTGGGAGTTAGCATTTTGTAGAGTATCTTTTCTTTCTTCAGAAAATCAAGAAAGTCTTGATACCATACTCTCTCATGATCATCGTTCTTGAGAGCAACTTTTCCTTTGTTCTCAAAGAATTCTACAGTCTTCCTCATTATCTCTTTGGATTCTTCATCGGGATATTTTCGGGTTAGATTGTTTGGATCCAGCAGTATCATTTTTCTCTCTCCGAATGCATTGAATGATGTGACTAGGGATGTAAAATGTGTTCTGGCTATTACGATAGTCTTAAAGATACAGAACTGTTCCTGCCGTATCAGGTGTGAAAATTGGGTCTCTACGAATTTGATGGTAAGAAACCTAAAGTTGATCCTGAAGCTTACGTTTCCCCCCGTGCATCATTGATAGGTGATATTGAGATTGCAGCTGACGCAAGCATCTGGGAGTTTGCAGTGCTTCGTGCTGATATGAACTATATTAGAGTTGGAAAGGGGACCTCAATTCAGGATAATTGTACCGTGCATACAACGGTCACAAATCCAACGACCATTGGTGACTACGTGACTGCAGGTCATAATTGTGTGATACACGCTTGTGAGATTGGAGACCGCACAGTCGTAGGAATGGGGTCAATTGTTCTTGATGGTGCAAAGGTTGGAAAGGACTGCGTAATCGGGGCAGGGTCTGTTGTTACAAATGGAACAATCATTCCTGATGGAAGTCTAGTATTGGGAATTCCTGGCAAGGTCGTAAAAGAAGTACCCGCAGGTTTACGTGAATCTTTCATGGTAGGTGCAAGGTTGTATGTTGAACTAGGAAAGACCCATAAGACATCCGACTCTGGTATGAATCCATAATCCCAGCAACTATAATAATCTGCAATAATTCGCAATGATTTAGGTACTCAAGATGGACAACCAACGACTCGTTCTCGGAATTCTATTAGTATCCATGTTTTTGCTAATTGGAACTGTTACTGCTCAAGATGACATTGTCACTAACATTCCAAGAACTGATGAATATCTGTATTCTGGGGAAACCAACAGTTATGTAGCAGATTTAGAAGCAGGACACTGGACAGTGGTTGCCAATTTAGATCCATGGTATGAACTTGAGGTCAAGATTACTGTTTCATGGGATATTTCTGGTTCAAACATAGTTACTGTGAGCGGAAATGACGCAGGTAATTTTCCATATGCCGATTTCACACTAAACTCGAGTTCAATTGTATATATTGCAGTCAGCGAAAATTCAGTATACCATGACACCAGCGGTTACTATGACATAGGTATCTATGACGACAGTCATGTTCCTGGAATTTTGCCATCTATTGTCTCTAACGTTCCAAGAACTGATGAATATCTGTACTCTGGATCAACCAATAGTTATGTAACAGATTTAGAAGCTGGGCACTGGACAGTAGTAATCGAACCTGATTGGGATGATATTGAAGTCAAGATTACTGTTTCATGGGATATTTCTGGTTCAAACATAATTGCTGTAAGTGGAAGTGGCACAGGTAATCATCCACGTATTGATTTCACACTAAACTCGAGTTCCACTGTATATATTGCAGTCAGCGAAAATTCAGTATACCACGACACCAGCGGTTACTACGACATCGGGATTTATGATGACAGTCACGTTCCTGGATTCTTAGCATCACTTGATGAAGATGATTGGATTTTCATAATCATCATTGTTGTAACTTTTGTTCCAATTTGCATTGGAAGCTTAGCTAGTTACATAAGTGGACGCAAAGGAAGAGAGGTCTACGAGAGTATCGCTGTTGAAGCACCAATACATGTAATTCCAGACAAACATCAAAAAAGTATCCAATCTCATGGCAGTCAGACCACAACTGTCCGTCTACCCTTGAAATGCCCTTCATGCGGAGCTGAAGTTTCTCATGAGGGTGTTGATTGGGTTGGACCGCTTGAAGCCAAGTGTGGTTATTGTGGTGGAACTATGAGAGCAACCTTCGAGCGAGTATGAATGAAACTACGGGGAGAACGCACTCACCCAGTTTCTTAGTTCTTCATTCGAATCTCTTTAGCAAGTAGTATCCCTGAAACGCTGACCAAAGAATCAATGCATAGACTGAAACTTTCTGCCATAGTGCGGTTCCAAATGATGCAAAGAGCGGACTGAAAAATGCCCCAATGTACATGAAACACACTACTACAACAATGCATCCAATCAATCCATAGAGATTGTTATATTCGCTATTCAGAAGAGTTGCAATGGAATAGAATAGAACTCCCAATGTGATAAGAATGAAGAACAACAATGTGGTTAGACCATGTTCAGCTGGGAACACGTTCCCTGCAAATAGAGAAAGTGCTGACAGGTTTGGTGCAGATGCTAATATTAGAATAGTTCCCACCCAACTCAGTAATTTTAGCAATGTAGTATCTGTGAACACCGTTCGAATTGCAAGCGAGAACGGTACTAAACAGACAGCTGCACTCGTACACGCTATTACGAATAGAAAGTAATTCAGCATTGATGGTGTGCTATTGATAACAGTCAATCCAAGAGCACTGAAAGGATAATCTATGAACGAATATCCTCCTGGGTATGTCAACATTGCAATGAATGTCACAATTATGAAAATCATCCCACCAATTATTCCCAAGTATGCACTAATTCTCTTCCATGAGGCCATTTCATACAACTCCACATTGAATAGAGTAGGTCTCGAAAATAGAGCTAACACTATCTAATAAATCCGTGGAGAAATGATGATTCACTAGTCATTTGCTCTCTTTTGCATCTCCAGGTCACGAAGGACTTTCCGTAGCACCTTTCCTACTGAACTCATCGGTAGGTCATCTACAATATCGACTTCCTTAGGACGTTTGTAACCTGCCATCTTATCTCGTGCCCACTCGATGAATTCCTCTGGTGTACCAGTCTCTCCTTCTTTTAGAACAATGTATGCCTTAACAAACTCATTACTCGGATCATCAAATCTAGGTAGTCCAATTGCTGCTGCAATCTTCACCTTGGGATGAGTGAAGAGAATATCTTCAATCTCTCTGGGATAGGCTTTCATTCCTCCAACATTGATCATCTGCTTCTTCCTATCACTGATGAAGGTATAACCGTCTTCGTCCATGTGCCCAACATCTCCTGTTAGAAAGAATCGTTTACCATTGATTTCACGCATTACTAAGGCGGTTTCTTCTGATTTCTTATAGTATTGTTTCATTACCTGAGGCCCGTGAACAGCTATTTCTCCAATCTCTCCCATTGCCATCTCTTTTGTTCCAGTTTCCATATCTAGAATCTTACAGATAGTATCCGATATTGGGAGACCAATAGAACCAAATTTTCTGTGTTTGCTAGTGGTCGGATTGATGTGCGTTACGGGGGATGTTTCTGTGAGACCATATCCTTCGAAAAGAAGTGTTCCTGTTACCGCCTCGAATGCTTTCGCTACTTCTGGTGGTAATGGCGCTGCTCCTGAGCTGCAGATATTGACCGATGATAAATCATATTTTCCAACATCTGGATGGTTTGCTATACCAGCGTAAAGAGCTGGTACACAATTAAAGACGGTTCCTTTTGTCTTTTCTAATTCTTTCAGTAGATCCGAAAGTGGCGGTTTGCCTGACCTCGGGTCTGGAATGCATACAAGTTGACCTGCAAACCAAGTTGACATCAACATAGTCAGTGTTAATCCGTAACTATGATACCAAGGAATAGCTCCAACGAAAACTTCTTCGCCATGTCGAACTCCACCTGGTCTATCTGTATCTTCTTCCTCAAGATACACCCATTCTGCAATTTGGAGTATATTGGAAGTCAAATTGTAGTGAGTGAGTTCTGCCCCCTTAGGCGATCCAGTGGTGCCCCCTGTGTATATTAGAACTGCAGTATCCATTGGATCTACATCTACTTCTGGAGCTTCAGGTTCATAGTCTGATAGAATTTGTTCATAGAATACGGTTTTGTCTTCTTCATAGTATGGACTCTTCGGAACTTTTCCAATGAGGCCTCCAATGATAGCAGTTGCTTTCGAGAGGTACGATTTCACGCTGCAAACAACTACTGTATGTACGTCTGTTTCCTTGATTGCCTCATAACAAGTAGGTGTGAAGGTGGGATGGTCGAGTACAAAAACAATCTTAGCTCCAGTGTCACTCAGCTGGTAATTCAATTCTCCTGATTTGTACATTGGATTGCATGTAACTACCTTAGCTCCTGCCTTGAGTGCTCCAAAGAAAACCGGTGGAAAGTGAGGCATATTAGGTAAGAAAATAGCTACCTTGTCCCCGGTCTTGATTCCTTTACTGACAAGGAAGTTAGCAATCCTATTTGTGGTATCACGAACTTCTGCAAAGGTCTGTGATTTACCCATGAACACTGTATAGGGCGAGTCACCATTATTGTCAGCTGATCTATCTAGCATTGTAAACAACGGTTCTTTTGGATAATCTATTGTTTTGCGAGCATGTTGTGGCCATGCCGCTCCTGACAACCAGTACATTTCATCCATATTCTTCAAACTCCTCTATTATTGGATGTAAACTCCATTCTTTTTTGTATTGCTTCCTCTTCTGATATTTGTTGAGGTTTTGGGAAAAACGTAGAACCAAACGGAAATTCGTTTGTATGAAAAAAATAGAGTTGCGGGAGATTACACTCCCGCTATACTTGGTCTATGATAGACCTCTCTTCTCGAGCTCCTTTGCGCGGAGTTCTCTTCGAAGGACCTTACCTGCTGTGCTGACTGGGAGTTCGTCTACGATTTCAACTTCACGAGGTCTCTTGTACCCTGCGAGTTTATCCTTTGCCCAGGCAACTATCTCATCAGGAGTTGCTGACTGCCCCTCCTTGAGAACAACGAAAGCCTTGACAAATTCATTACCAGTATCATCGTTTCTAGGTACTCCAATGGCCGCAGCCATCGCTATTGCTGGATGCTCGTATAGAGTATCCTCAATCTCTCGTGGATATGCCTTGAGGCCTCCAACGTTCACCATGTCCTTCTTTCTGTCCGAGATTACGAAGAAGCCATCTTCGTCGATGTGACCGATATCACCAGTCAAGAAATAATCCTTTCCGCCAATCTTTCGGAAGACATCAGCGGTCTCTTTCTCCTTGTTCCAATAACCTTTGAACACCTGGGGGCCATTGACTGCAATCTCACCAGTTTCTCCTTGGGCTAACACTTTAGTGCCAGTTTCCATATCGACGATGACTGAATGCGTATCTGGAATTGGAACACCAATTGCACCGAATTTACGAAGGTCGGTAAATGATGGATTTGCATGAGTCATAGGTGAAGTCTCAGTTAATCCGTAACCTTCGAATACAATAGCTCCTGTTGCTGCTTCAAAGTTCTTAGCGAGTTCTGGTGGCAATGGTGCTGCACCCGATCCACATGCCTTGATTGATGATAGATCGTATTTTGCAACATTTGGATGATTCACCATCCCTGCATAGAGAGCTGGAACACAGTGCATGACAGTTCCCTTGTATTTCTGAACATCTGCCAATAACTCCGTCAATGGGGGTTTTCCTGCTCGTGGATCTGGAATACAGATTACGGAACTTCCGATTAAGTAGGATGCAATCATTGTGAGGGTCAGGCCATACGAATGGTACCACGGTAGGGCTCCAACATAGATGTCCTCTCCACCCTTCAATTTCTCTGGTGTTCCACCACCAGGAGGTACTAGTTGAACCCACTCATCAATTTGCATTACATTTGAGTACAAATTGCGATGCGTCAGCATGGCTCCCTTTGGAGTTCCGGTGGTTCCTCCTGTGTACAAAATAAGAGCAAGGTCTTCCTTTGCATTGATTTTGACATCCGGAACTTCAGCTGGATACTCTGTGACGACATTATCATAAAAGAATGTGATACCATCTTCATAATATGGACTCTTGGGTATCTTACCTATGAGCCCTCCAATAACTGCCTTGGCCTTAGGTAGGAAGCTCTTTACACTACAGACCACAACTGTATCGACATCTGTTCCTTTGATTGCTTTGTAGGTCGTGGGGGTGAATCTCTTGTCATCCATACAGAATACAGCCTTGACGCCTGCATCTTCAAGCTGGAAATTCAGCTCTCCTTCGGTATATGATGGATTACAGGTTACAGCAATTGCTCCCGTCTTCAGAATTCCAAAGAAGATTGGAGGATATTGTGGCAGATTTGGAAGGAATATTCCTACTCTATCTCCTTTCTTTATTCCCCTGCTTATCAGGAAATTCGCAATCCTGTCTGCATGGTCTTTCACTTCAGAGAAACTCTTCGTTACACCCGACCATATGGTTGAGGGTGAATCTGGATGTTTCTTTGCAATATTATCAAGCAACATATAGAGCGGCTCATCTGGATATTCTAGTGTCTTCTTGACTACAGATGGCCACCTCGATTTGTGCCATAGTTGTTCTTCCATCTTTGTCTCCTCTCCTTATCATGACCTGACCAATAAATAGTAGGTCAAATTCATTCTAAGTATAGCTCTCCTACATAGATATTGCAGTACATAATTCCTTCGCCCTTCGAAAAATTGGCTCTCTAGCACAACAAATAAGATGTATGTCGTTAGATACTCATCATTAGGTGGACCATATTGAGCTACGAAGGAGTACTGGAACAATCTGATTCGGGTCTGAGAGAGCTCGTAGAAGCAGGTGAGGAAATTATAGGATACATCTATCCTCATACTCCTCTCGAACTAATACTTGCTCATGGTTTCACACCATCGTTAATGAGAGCGATTCCTGGGATAACTAGTGGGTTCGAAGAAAGCCTGCAAACATTTGCATGTTCATATATCAGAAACCTGTACAACCAGAGAACCAATGAGCAACTACCCCCAATTTCGGGTCTTCTTTTTCCAGGAAACACATGTGATTCTCTCCAGAACCTTACTGACATCTGGAAGGTCCGGTTTTCTGAAGACCGTGTCTTTCGTTTGACATATCCTGTAACTAGATATGCAAATGACGACTCTGCTGAAATATACTTGACGAAGGAACTTGAGATTCTCAGTAGCACGATTGAATCTACCCTAGACCGCCCATTCACAACTGATAATTACGAAAGAGCGGTCTCACTAATTCGAGAATTTCGTCTTGATGCACAATTTCTCTATGCTGCTAGAGTAGTCGATCCTGAAGTACTATCATATACTGAACTCGCACGTCTTGTTCGATCTTTCTTATCAGCCCCAGTAACGTCTGTAGGTTCTGAAATCCATAGAGTTACATTATTAGTAAAAGAAAAATTGAAATCAAAAGGGCTCTTAGGTATCATCGATTCGATCCTATCAGGTCTTCAAAAGAAAGACCTCTCCAAGGTAAATTCATTCAAACCTCCTTCTGGTCCTAGGCTTCTTGTTGTTGGAGGAATGGTTGAACCTCAAGCTATTGCTACCATCATTAACGGAATCGACAGTGTAGATGATTCTATACTAATCTTAGACCTTCTTTCATTTGGGTTCAAGAGCGTCTTTGCACCTCCAATTAACAGGAGTGGCAATCCCTTTGAAGAAATGGCAAAATCAATCTTGGCTGCACCTGGCGAACCGACCCAAGAGGGACTACGGTATCGAATGGATTTTCTCAAGGATTTAGTTAAAGCACTTCATATTGATGGCCTGATAATTTGCGAACAATCATTCTGCGACCCGGACCAGTTCGAAGCCCCTTCAATTGAGAAGGCTGCATCTGCTGCAGGAATTCGTACTGTTCGAATTCCTCTCGATCCTGAACTATCCGATCGAGCTCGTATTGAAGTGAAAATTCAAACATTTCTAGAATCGCTTGGTATCTCTTGAGGTGAACATATTGACTGAAATGAAAAAGGAAGAAAAAGTCTATCGTCAACTTGAATCTAACAAGCTTCTTCAACAGATAATGTTCCAGAATATGTTGATGGGACACCAAGCAAGCGAAGAGAACCGTCTTGCATGGGTCACGTCAGGATTTCCTGTTGAGATTCCTGTAGCAATGGATGTTGGTGTGAGTTACCCAGAGCAGTACGGAGCAATTGTTGGATCTCAAAAAGTAGGACCCGAAGTTTGTGGGTACGCTGAAGATATTGGATATTCCCAAGAGCTCTGCTCCTACGCACGTGCAAGTATTGGTTCTGTTGAGAATCCTGATAATAGTCCAATGGAAGGACTGCCTAAACCACAGGCACTTCTAGCAGGGAATAATATCTGTGGTACTGTTCTAAGGTGGTATGATGCGATATCAGAGCAGACTGGCGCGCCAGTCTTCTTGTTTGATACTCCTCCGATTGAGGATGAACAACCTGACCATCACAAGGAGTATGTACGTAGAGGTATTGAACGATTGGTGGCATTTCTTGGAACCACCTTCAATAAGACTCTAACAGATGAACGGATGCAAGAAGTTGCAGACCTATCTAGCAAAGCACTGGGACTATGGACTAAGTCACTGACTGCATGCAAAACAAGTCCCTCCCCACTTAATTGTGCTGATCGATTCTTAGCAATGGGTCCAGTTGTTTCAATGAGAGGTACAGAGCTAATCATTGATTTCTATCAAAGTCTCTTAGATGAGGTTGAGATGCGTGTAAAGGAAGGTCTTGGGGCAATCCGTGATGAGAAGATACGTCTTCTTTGGGATAATATTCCACCATGGCATTCTATTTTCAAGTTCTTTAACGGGCTTGCTAAACGAGGCGTAGTCTTTCCTGCAGATACCTATACTCATGCATGGTCTGGAAAGATTGAAGGCGATGATCTATTCGGTAGTGTCGTTAGTATCTATTCCAATGTGTATCTCAACAAGGGATTAAATGCTAAGATAGACAAAATGTGTAAGATGATTAAAGACTACAATCTTGACGGATTTGTTATGTTCTCTGTTCGTTCATGCAAACGGTATTCTCTGGGTCAACTAGTTTCAAAAGAAATAGTTGCTGAGCGTACTGGTGTACCCGGTGTCGTGATAGAAGGAGACATGGTTGATTCCAGAGTATACAACGAGGCTCAAATTCAGACAAGAGTGGATGCATTACTAGAGATGTTCATGTGAGGTTATATAGTGGATAAATTTGGGATTGGTATTGATGTAGGTTCTACAACCGCAAAAGGACTTCTTATTGACAGTGAAAAGAATGTTAGAGCTAAACACATCATGCTTACAGGAGCTGCAGCCGCTCATGCAATTGATGAAATTCTTAGAGAACTTGAATTGCAATCGGGACTTCAGCTAGACAATATTCCAATAATAGGAACAGGGTATGGTCGAGCTCGTATTGAGAAATCCACGAAGACCGTAACAGAGATTACCTGTCATAGCATTGGTGTTCACTCACTTAATCCGGAAATCCGTATGCTAATCGATGTCGGCGGGCAAGATGCAAAAGTTATTCGGATAGGCAAAGATGGAAGACCAGAAGATTTCGAGCTCAACGACAAGTGTTCTGCTGGAACGGGACGATTTCTGGAAGTTATGGCTAGAGTCTTAGGTGTTACACTAGATGAGCTAGGGCCTCTTGCACTCCAGTCTAAAACTCCCTCATCAATTAGCAGTACTTGTACGGTCTTTGCAGAAAGCGAAGTCATTGGTCATATAGGTGCGGGAGAAAAACCTGCAAATATTGCAGCAGGTATCCACGTATCAATGACGACCAAGATTGGATCTCTAGCAAAACGAGTGAAGGTGGTACCTCCTGTCTGTGTTACTGGTGGAGTTGCCCTGAATCCTGCTTTTCGACATTACCTTTCAAAGCATCTAGGATTAGACCTCTGGATTCCTGAAGAACCACAGCTTACAGGCGCACTAGGCGCTGCAGTTTTAGCAATTGAGTAAGATGGTTAATTACCATGACAAAAAGGTCTGAAGATGAACTAAGAGAATTGCTCAAACAACATATACCAGAGGTTGATTTTGTTGAGAAGAAGATGTTTGGGAAATATGCATTTTTCATCAATAGGAACATGTTCGCTGGAGTTCATCAATCATATCTCTTTCTAAGACTATCTTCTGAAGACCGCGATGAAGCCTTGTTACACGATGGTATCACTCTCTTTGAACCGCGCAAAGGTATGGTTATGGGGGAGTATGTTGTTTTGTTAGATTGTGTACTTGACAAGAAGTCTAAATTGAGAGATCTGATTCAAAAGTCAGTTTCGTATGTATCAAGTCTTCCTCATAAAGAACCGAAAAAAAAGAAATGACAGAATTATTTTGATTGAACGAGATTCAATTATGCTGCCTTAGCAAGTGCTTCTTCACCAGCTTTCATACCCAACTCAAGTGCAAGCATATTTGACTTCAGGAATCTGGGCCATCTCTCTTCAATACGTGCTTTTAACCCTTCAACAGACAGAATCTTTGTTATCACTGTTAAAGCTCCAAGCATCACAATGTTTGTGGATTGTTTATTCCCTACTTCTTTGTCAGCAATTCTTGTTGCAGGTATCTTATAGACCTTCACTGTTTTTGGAAGATCTCCTTCAATCTCAACAAGATCTTCATCGATAATTAGAATTCCATCATCCTTGAGACCTTTGATATATTCTAGATATGCAGCTCTACTAAGAACAACAAAAACATCGGGAGCCTGTACTTTGGGATAATCTACCTCTTCATCAGAGATAACAATCTCACTCTTGCTTGCTCCACCACGAGCTTCTGGACCATATGACTGAGTCTGTACGACATACTTTTTGTCATAGAGTGATGCAGTTTCTCCAGCGACAACTGCCATAGTAACTACACCCTGACCGCCGAATCCTCCGATTCTGACTTCGTATCTAGTCATCTTATTCACCCTTGGTTCTACGTTGCATTCCTGCAAGCACTTCAGTGTACTCAGGTTTCTCAATGTCCAGAAATTCTCCACAGATGATTTTGTCTGCATAGCTGAGTTCTGCTTCATGTGGAGGTAGTCCATTTTGAATCTCTGCAACCTCAAGTAGATGTTTGTGCATGGTATTACCATCACCTAAACGGTTCATTCTACCATAGGCTGTTGGACACGCTCCGATGATCTCAACGAAAGAGAAGCCTTTCTTTGTGATTCCCTTCTCAATTGATTTAGTCGCTCTGCGAGCCTGTACTGCAGTCCATCTTGCGACAAAGGTTGCACCTGATGATGCTGCAAGTTTTACTAAATTGAATGGGTGTTCCATATTCCCTATTGGAGCGGGACTGGTTTGGGAGTATTTTTCATGTTCTGTAGTTGGACCGAATTGTCCCCCTGTCATCCCGTAGTTAAAATTGTTAATACAAATGACAGTCATATCGATGTTCCTTCGGCATGCATGAATCAAGTGGTTGCCACCTATTGCAGCTAGGTCTCCATCTCCACTCACAACAATGACCTCCAATTCCGGATTGGCTATCTTCACCCCTTCAGCAAAAGCGATTGATCTTCCGTGAGTTGTATGAAATGTTCCGGTCTTGAAATATCCTGAAGTTCGACCTGTACAACCAATTCCCGATATGATGACGGTCTTGTTGAAGTCCAGACCTAGATTGTCGATTGCACGCGCAAGCATTCCTGTAACTATTCCAACAGAACAGCCTGGGCAGTAAATCCATGGTTGGCGATCTTCTCTGATGTACTTCGCCATTGGATGCTTCAAGACGGGTACGCTTTCAGTCATAGGAGGTTCTCCCTATCACGAGCTCTAACTAAACATGATAAAAGGGTTGTTGATGTGGTCAGGATTTTCTTAGAACAATCTTAACACTGTAAATTAGAAATTATCTGATTCTAAAAAGTAGTTCACTCAAATAATGATGAATGAGTAGTAAATGAATGGCTGTCGATCTTCACGAGAATAGCTAACTATCTTTACACCGAACTGCATTACAAACCAGTCAAATTGTAAATAAAATTATTAATCCATCTATTGCTTCTCCCTAGTCTTGTTTTTTATAATATGGTAATGCTTCATCGAAAAGATTCTCAGTTGCAACCCGTTGAGCTTCTATCTTTCAACAAGGAACTCAAATCCCGGCTCACTTCTAAGGGAATTCAGGTCGGAATCTTCGCGTGCCCATTCCTTCATAGAATCATTATTTTCTAGCGCTTCCTTGAGATAATCCATTGCTTCTTTATTGCGACCTAAGAGTGCATAATAACAAGCTAGATTATAGTTTGCCTGGTCGAGTTCATTCTGCCCACTTTCAACTCTCAGCGCATTTTCAGTCGATTCAATCGCAGATTCGTAATCCTCTAGATCTCTTTGAGCATAGCCTAGATACAGCCACAGCCAGAATTCTCCCGGATTAAGAGTGGTAGCAGTCATGAATGCTTCAGCAGCTTCAGCAGATTCCTGTTTTCGTGAAAGAATATGTCCTAGTTGGGACCACAATTCCCAAGAGTCTTCATATCTCTCTAACGCATATCTGACATGGTCTTCAGCATCAGCGATGCGGTCATTCTCTCGTAGTTCTTCTGCTCTTTTCACCAAGTTCTCAAGTTCATTCAAAATATCACCAGATATTGGTCATATTATATTGTTCTTCCACATAGTGATTCAGGAATTTCCTTTTACGTTCTTTGTTATTACTCCATTTTTAATTAATCGAGATGATCATTCCTCTTTGTAATATGGTGATACCTTGAGTATTCTCTTTTGTGCCTGACCCTTGAATAACTTTGCAACATACTTCATCATACCAAGTTGAGACTTCATCTCTTCTAAATAATCATCAAAGGTCCTCTTCTGATATTGTAGAAGCCGTTGAGATTCTTCTGTATCAAGCCAGTCAGTATAATAGTACTCTTCTGGCTTTGTAGCTACTCTGAAAGCTGAATCCGGTAGCATTCCTATTCCCATGCCTTCGAATATTCTTGATACAAATTCGCGTTGAATCATCTGACTTAATTTTCCTCCACCTATTAACAGAGTTTTTCCAATTGTTTCTGCTTCTACTGCATTTGCACAGGCTATTCCAACGTCCCGTGAATGTACGAATTCTATTCGTTGGTCTAATGGAATCTCAAAGATAATAGAATCTATATCTGAACCAAGTTCCATGGGAGGAGCTGCGGCGAACCGAAGGATTGTCCATGGAAGGCTTGATTCCCCAACTATCTTCTCACATTCTACCTTTGTTCCAGTGTATACATCGGTTGGGTTTAGTGGATCATCAACTGTTCGTGGAGGTTGTAGGTGCATTGTCGGACCATAAGTTGAAACAGAACTTGCAAAGATCAATTTTGTTTTTGTTTCTTTGTTTTCTGCAGATTGAATGACATTCTTTGTTCCTTGAAGGTTTACTGATTTTGCCAAGTCTGGTTTTGTTTCAGACAACGGAGGGATTATACCTGCTAGGTGGATGATACAATCTACATCTTCGATTATTGATTTGACTAACGGTAAATCAAGAATATTTCCCCAGATTGTTTCAAACTTACCTTGCTTCTCTAATTTCTTAGCTATCTTTGCGTTCTTTTCATTAGGGATATCAAAACATATGACATCGTAATTCTTCTCGAGTAATGCAAGTAATGTGCTCTCTCCGATGTTGCCAAAGGCTCCAGTTAGTAAAACTCTCATCCGTTGAAATTGTATATTTCTGCCTTAACTTTTCCTAATACTAGAGGGAGTTGATATCTCTGAGCTTTGCAAGAATTTCATGTGGTAGTTGAGGCATTCCGGCAGGTTTTGACATTAGATGAACAGGAGTTGGTGCAGCTGCTGCTTTAACCATATAATAGACCTGACCAAGATTTTGTTCTGCAACAATAATATGGTCTACCTCAGATGCGAGTTGTGCAACCTGCTCTTCAGGGAATGGCCACACCGTCTTTAACCTTAGAAGCCCAGCTTTAATCCCCTCTTTACGAGCATCTTTGATGGCTCTCTTTGCACTTCTTGAGGGGGTGCCATAGGCAATTACTCCAATCCTTGCGTCTTCAAGATCCACTCGCTCTACATCGATAATCTTGTCAGCATTACGTACTATCTTGTCATTTAGCCGAGTGATAAGATCAATCTGAACATCTTCCTTGTCACTGGGATAACCACGTTCGTCATGAGTGAGTCCTGTAGCATAGAATTGGTATTTTGATCCAAACAATGCCATTGGTGGAACAAGATCATCATCTGCTTTGAAGGGAAGATACTCTTCTGGATCGACAGTAGGAGTCTTCCTGTATTCTAATTTCAGGTCCTTTTCATCAGGAATGACAAGTCGTTCTCTCATATGTCCAACTGTTTCATCAGCTAGAACAAAGACAGGTGTTCGATATTTTTCAGAGAGATTGAATGCTTGAACTGTCTGATCAAACATCTCTTGTACTGAGGCTGGGGTTAATGCAATAATTTGATAGTCCCCGTGACTACCCCATTTCGCCTGCATGATATCCCCTTGCTGGCCTCTAGTTGGTTGACCTGTACTTGGTCCCCCACGCATGATGTTAACCAAAACCAAGGGGGTTTCAGTCATCACAGCAAGACCAATCGCTTCCAGCATTAGACTAACACCAGGTCCGGATGTAGCAGTCATCGATTTGACTCCAGTCCATGAGGCTCCGATTACACTCGTAATTGATGCAATCTCATCCTCGTATTGAACATAGGCTCCACCAAGCTCAGGCATTCTCTGTGCCATCCATTCTGCAATTTCTGTAGCTGGTGTGATTGGATACCCTCCAAAATATCGGCAACCAGCACTGAGAGCTCCTTCGGCACAGGCAATATCGCCCATTGTGAACATTACACGTTCTGGCATTACTTTGACTCCTCCTTTGCCACCTCGAACTCAGGAATCACTGTACCTTCCTGTATTGCTCCAGCTTTGTATGCTTTCTCGGCTTCTTCTCTACCAACGAGAAAGATTGCCATGTCTGGACATATGCGTTCACAGAACTCACAATTCACACAGGCATCAATATCACACGCTGTGACAGGATGGTATCCCTTCCGATTGTAAATATCTGTAAGGCAGAGGACATTCTTAGGACAAAATTCTATACAGAGCCCGCATTGCTTGCACTGCTCCTGAAGAATTACTAAGACCTTTTCTCGGCTTCTGGGAGGTCTTGGTGTGATTGGTTTCCTTACCGTTGACATCTATGTTCTCTCCGGAATCACATTTGTGTGAGAACCAACTCCACTCTGGAGCTAGTTGGAGGAAGTACCGAACATTGCATTCAGGTGTGACCCATGGCGGACTATAACCCCTTTTTAGCCTTGCCTTGCCGGACCTTAAATCGAGAACCAATTTAGCAGTCTTTAAGTGTCCTTTCTAATATCATGCAAATATAAGATTGGGTAGTGTTGGAGTAGTGGTCTTGACTAAAGATGAGCCTGATGATGAAGAATTGGCTGAACTAATCAAAGGAAAGACTCTCAGTGTATACTGGTATATGCTACGCCATACTGAACCATTAACAGCAAGAGAAATTCAACGTGGTGCTAAATTATCCAGTCCTTCCCTTTCAATGCACCATCTAGAACGATTACGTCAGTTTGGCCTAGTCGAGAAAGATGTTCATGGGCAATATAGTGTGACACGTGATGTACGGGTTGGAATCTTGAATCAATTCATGGGGAAAGGTCGTCTCATGGTACCTAGATTCTTGTTTTATGCAACTTTCTTCTCTTCTATTACCGCAGCTCTAACAACACTCGCATTTTGGTTTGCTGATTGGTATTCAGCTATACTTCTTGCACTCTTGATAACATCCTGTGCCGTACTATGGTACGAAGCGCTCAAAGTGTGGAGAGAACAACCATTTCCAGAAGGTGATGATGACTAATGCGCCATCTAACAAATTCGCATAAATATCTACGATTCGCAGTAATCTTAGCTCTTATGATATCCCTAGTATTGCCAGTTTCACTGCAGATGAATCCACTGCAGAGTCAATATTCAAGCCAAGCTCCTTTTGAAGTAGTATCACTTGCAGCAGTACCAAGTCTCAATCTAACCTATCATACGTTTGCAGATCCAACAGCACAGCCAGTTACTTCGAACTCGATTTTGGCTGGAGATCACGTTATACTCACTGCGGAATGGAACGGATCACTAGTGGAACGATCACGACTTGAAGTACACGCTCCAGTAATTCCTACAACATTGGTAAAGGACCTCAATTCCCACATTACCGAGATTGATACAAGAGGTCTTGGTAACAATTTAACATGTATTATCAATGCTACAGCATGGTTCTCTAATGGATCCGTATTCTATCAAATATTCTCAAACGTATTAATCTGCAATTTCTTTGTTCCCAGTATTACTGTAATAGCTCCAAACGGAAATGAAATATGGTCTGGTAGAAACAACATCACTTGGTCCGCATCAGATGTCAATGTTGCAGAAGTGTTACGATATGATGTACTCATATCCGCCAATGGTGGAACTTCCTTTGACACACTTGCTTCTTCCATAACAGCACAATGGTTAGAATGGGATTGCACAGGACTAGACAAGCTGGATACTTATCTTGTAGAAGTGAGGGTTACTGATGGTATTTATTTCTCCTCAGATTGTTCAGATTCAACCTTCACTGCAGGAGATATAGTCACTTCGACTACAAGCACAACAACTACAAGCACAACAACGGAAACAAATACCACATCCACTCTTGATGCTAGACTGACAGCATTCATTGCCATTCTTGTAGTATCTAGTTCGATAATGGCTATAGTTGTCTACTATGCAGCCAGAAAATGGTTCTAGATTACTTGCCTAGTATCTTATCCAGCAATGGCTGCGTGCTAATCATATGAACACCTAATCCAAGCTCCATTGGATCGAGACCCATCGCTAAACCTAGTAGTTGTGTATAGTATATTACTGGGATTTGGTACTTCTTCTCTCCTAGTTCCTTGTTGAGTTGCACCTGGGACGCTTCGTACTGGAGATGGCAGAATGAACAAACATTGACAATGCAGTCGACACCAACTTCTAACAAATTGTCTAGCTTTTCTTTTGCAATATCTACACTTACTGCAACTTGACTACCGCGTACTCCACCACCTGCTCCACAACATAGGAATTTGTCTTTGTACTTAGTACTAGTTGCACCTGTCAATTCAACAAGTTCATCGAGGAATGTATGACGTTGTGTCTGCCCCCAAGGTCTATTCTTACTCGGTTTTAGTAGATGACAACCATAGTGCACTCCTACCTTGATACCTTCAAGAGATTTAGTTAGACGTTTTTTAATATTCTCCGGATCAAGCTCATAGATGATCTCTATCAGATGTTTTGCCTCAACTTCACCTTTGAACTTGAGTCCCATTCCTTTGAACACACTTTGAACTTCTTTCAATCGCTCAGGATGCTCCCGAATCTCCGACAGAGTTTCCTTGAAAGTTCCGTAACAACCATTGCATCCTGTGAGAAGGTCATGTCCAGCCATCTCAGCAAGAGCTAAATTTCTTGACGCAAGTGCTAACCACGTAGGCTCACTGAAGGATCGTATCACTCCAGGTGCTGGACAACAACTTGCGCCTTCAAGATCCTCTAGTTCGATACCCAATTTTGGCAACACAAGTCGTATGCTAGCCTCAACATTAGGGAATCTATTTGGCATTACACACCCTAGAAAGAAAGAGTATGTTTGGGATTCAGTCATCTATTTCTCCTCCTTTTCCTCTTCAATGAGTTTCTTGAATCCTGTTCTTTCCATTATTTTCTGTACATCCGCAAGTGCTTCATCACTTGAATGAACAGTTGGAGGAATCTCCTTGAGACCTAGGTTTTTTCTTATTTCACGATTTGCATCATCTATGGGTACTGCATGACCAGTTTCCAGAAGTTTCTTTGAAGATTTTCTGTGTTGCGGGAGCATGTACCCTTCCGCTACAGCCATATTTCTCATGATGATAATTGCATCAGTTACTTTGATCTGTCTGGGGCAACGTTCTAAGCAAGTAAGACACGTTGCACATAGCCAGAGATCTGGGCTCGATAGAACTTCGTCTTTGAGACCTAAAAGAGCCTTCCTCATAAGTTCGCGAGTTCTAAATGCAGTCCGTCGGCCACTAGGACAGACACTAGAACAGGTTCCACATTGGATACAGGTTCTAATCCTATCTGCACCAGCATCTACAATCGCATCGATAAAGTCTGGATCGATTGCTTCGTTATGGATTGTTTCGCGAGAGATATTATCAGTCATCAAAGTTCCTCTGCATTTCGGTGGTCGGGTCCCTTGTTTAGTGGGATATAAGCATTGAGTTGCCTTATTACAAAGAGCTCTATTGAATTTGCTTATATCACCTATTCACGCAATCGAATTTTACGACCTTTCGGTAATGGATTTAAGGATGAGATTCAAGCCCACCTCCGTAGTCGGTGTATTATCTTGACAAGTGCTGAAGACAAAACCGCAATTGATATCGACACTCCAGATGACTCTTTTGTGCAAATGATAAAGAAGACAGGAGGTCCTAATATCCAAAATTGCTACCAGTGTGGGACCTGTTCAGGTAGCTGTCCTGCTGGAGCCCGCACAAACTATCTAGTTCGAGGGATTATCAGAAAGGCACTCCTCGGGTTGAAAGAACAGTGTATCTCTGCACCAGAGTTATGGTATTGTACAACCTGTTACACTTGTACAGATCGCTGTCCTCAAGATGTAAAGCCAACAGATGTAATCAAAGCTATCCGAAATATTGCAGTAGCTGAAGGGTATATGCTCGAACCTCACCAAAAGACAGCATTGAAGGTTCTCGAAGCAGGTCATGCTGTACCATTGGATAAAGAGTCTTGGGAAAATCTACGCGAGAAGGTTGGTCTTGAACGAGTACCTCCTAATGCAAGTAGATACTCTGAAGCTATAGAGGAAATCAAGAAAATCGCCAAGAAAACTGGTTTTGACAAACTGATTGAAGAGAAGAAGCAGAAGGAGGAATAAGATATGGCAAACAAATCGTTCTATCACTTTCTGGGTTGTATTATACCGCACAGATATCCTAGTGTTGAGAAAGCAGTCAAGTTAGTATTCAACGACCTCGGAATGGGCCTTCTGGATATGGATGGTGCAACATGCTGTCCTGCACCTGGTGTCTTTGGTTCCTTCGATCGTGTCACTTGGGCAACTATTGCTGCTCGTAATCTTACTATTGCTGAAGCTGGTGGTCATCCGATAACCACTGGATGTAATGGTTGTTTTGCCAGCCTATGGGATGCTAATCATGAATTGAAACATGATGATGAACTCAGAGATGCAGTCAACGAGAATTTAGCTGTGGTCGACCGTGAGTTCAAGGGAACAATAGAAGTTTGGCATTATGTTGATGCTCTAGTAGAAATTGCAGGTCTCTCTAAGATTAGAGAGAAGGTGATTCGACCTTTCACTGGAGTACGAATGGCACTTCATCCAGGATGCCACTGGATGCGCCCTAAGAATATCAAACAAAAAGATGATTCCGAACGGCCCCACATCTTCAGAGAACTTTGTGAGACATCTGGTGCGACCTATGTACCCTACAAAGATGAGCTCATATGTTGTGGTGCTGGTGGTGCTGTTAGGACTGCAGATGTAAAGATTGCATTAGAATTCACTATGCAAAAGTTCGATAGTCTCAACGCAGCTGGTGGAGCAGACATGATGATTACACCATGTCCATTCTGTGAACTGCAGCTAGACATGGGTCAAGTCGAGATACAAAAATACTTTGAGAAGGAATATACTCTCGACATTCTCCATGTTGTGGAATTGCTCGCTCTTGCTTTTGGACATGAGCCTGATGAATTTGGCCTAGCAACCCACCTGCAATATATGCAGCGGAAGACTGCACCAGCATGGGAGAAGCTAGGTATCAAGATGGAGGAATCCTAATCCTCCATTATGTGGACTATATTCTCTCTACCACTTCGAAGCCTCTTAATTAGACCTCGCCCTTCCAAAGAAGTAAGCATCATACTTGCCATTGATTGGGACATATCCAGATGCTCATAGATTTCCCTCTGCGGACATGAGCCGCCACGAACATTGAGCAGATCAAGAATTTCCTGTTCCTGACTGGAAATCTTTCCACTAACAATCAACTCTCTTGAATTCAGGCCTCTAATCCAGCCTGGTAGTCTCTCTATAAAAAGCACAGCGAAACCTGCTAGTACTGCTGATACAAAGGCAACAAAGAGCGGACTCGAAGTGACAGGAATTATATCACTAGTATCGATGAGGGCTGCAGGCATCTGGTATTTTATGATATACACAATTTCCTGCCCAGGAAGAAGAACGTCTGTGTACCATAAGTAGACTGACCTGCTACCATCAGTATGGTTTCTTGTAGGGCTTGGATATAGTGGTGCTGCTGCATCCAAATCAATCACTGCATGTTGTGGAAGCGCTGCAGAGAATGTTAGATTTTGAATCTGATTTAAAGATCGAATGTAGTAGATGAGATGACTATCATACATCGAGCCATCACTATTCAATCCAATCATTTCTTGAAGGCATCTGGTTGTGAAATTCAGAAAGAGATTCCCTTGAGCACCTATTGGAATTGAAGTATTTGGTATAATTGAAACAACCACATAGTTATCTACCGTTTGAACTGTTGTTTCAGTAAATAATCCGTCAATGGTCGCCTCATTTACATAAAGACCTCTTACATCTACACGTATACCAAAAGAGCTAATTTCTGTACTAGCCTCATTTGTAAATTCTGTTTCTAGCACAATAGTTGTGTTGCAATCTGGTACCAATTCTGCATGAATCCTCATGTTTGTCATAAGTATGTTTTGTGAATCTGCTTGTGCATCAATAGGCGAAGCTGAAGCAATCAAACCAAGAATGAGGATTGCTGCAACGAATAGCGTGCTCTTAGCTGTAACAGACATGTAGACCAACTCGTAGTTTCCTTCTATTGCTAATAATTCATCTGTTTTGATAAAAAAGGGAGGAAGCGAGCTTCCTCTTTCTATCGACGCTTAATGGCAAAACCTGCAATTGCAACTATAACTACTGCAGAAGCGACACCAATCAAGGTAATAGTTTCCATTGGCAGATTCAAAATTCCTGTTGGTTGAATTATGGGTGATCCAGTATCAAGCAGTCTTAATGCTGGATCATGAAGTAGCGATCCTCCATCGAAGTTGGGATATGCAAAGAATAGCAAGAGACCCTCACCATCGGTCCAGTATGATGTATCTACATCAACAGCTGTTTCAGTTCCATTCAGGTCTGTGATTATCGCTTTATCAAGCCAGGAATATAGACCTCTTGTCAGGTTATTGGTTCCATCAACGACGGAGATTTGTTGGATATCATCATCCTGTCCATCGTGATTTTCATCGCGATCTTCAAACCCTATTCCATAGATATCAGAAACATCTTCTGAGTCAACTTCATTATCTCCATCCTTTTCGTGAAGTTCGTAACTGTGTTCATATTCACCACTAGATGCAACATCCTCAATAAGATAATTTAGAACAGCAACCTTTGATGTTTCTGATATGAATGGGAAATTACCAATTTCAATGTCTACTTTGAGTTCCATTCCGCCAGCAACTGTATAATTACTTTCTACCCCAAAGTCATCACTAACGTTTCCAAAATAGTCCGTTGTATATACATGACCATAGAAACGAAGGGTCATTCCAGCGAAATCTGCGAAAGCATGGTCTTCTGGATCTTCACTAGCAAGTATTACGGGTTCTTCTTCCTCCTCTTCTATCTCAGGCATCCATTCTTCGTACCAATCATCCTCAAACTTGTAGCTTAGTCCGCCTTTCGTGTATGATGCATATACTTCTGTAACTTCATTTAGATCATTTGTAATTTCACCAGTCTGTAGACTCCATTCGAATGCATCGAGGGGTACAAAAGCTAGGGTTTCATTAGGTTGATAGATACCATCCCCATTGGAATCTTCGAATTCAACAATCATTTTGTAACTGATCATGAACCGTGCTAGACTACCATTCTCATCTCCAGTATACCAATATTGATAGATTGGCAGTTTGGGGTCCAAAGTAACTGTCATAACATCAGTTTCTATCCAGACTGTTCCATTTGTATCACGATATTCATCCAGATCGTGTTTATCATCATCAGTATGAGTTTCTTCCGTTTTGTCTTCAGTTTCTGTAGTAGTATCATCCCCACTTATTGTAAAAGCAGTGGCAGGTGAGAGTGATGCTACTAATAGAAACATCAGCGCAAAAAGAAGTACTTTTGAAACGTGCAGTCTCTTCATAATTTTCACAAATAGTTCGTTGTTTCTTCTATTTATAATGACAATTTTGGACCCCAAAAAGAATGAGCTTGAATAGGCATTCTTTAGTTTAGTATACTATGGATAACCTTCAGAATACTTCAAAAAAACAAAAACAGCCCTCATAGAGCTTATTCTCATAGGGCTAATAATACTAAGATCTGGTGCAAAGGTCTATTCTAGTTTGGCTTATAAATGCTGAAATGATCGATCTTAATCTTACTCAAATCTTCGACTGCATCCATCTCCCGGCGGTCTTTTGATCGCGCCAGATAGACTCGAGTGTAGAGCCTAGTGGCTTTCATAATTGTAGGACGTTACCCCTGTAATATTAAGTCCATGCATTAAAAATTGTTAATTTCCAAACAATGGCGCCAATCACTTTAACTTACTCTCGCCATAGAATAATTCACCAAGCCTTTTCATGGCATCACGAACGCACTCCTTCTTTCCACTTACTTGGAGGTGCCTTTCACCGTCTAGTGATACATTGACTTGGCAGTCTTCCGCAAGTTCTGAGACAATCTCTACTGGAATTTCATCGGGCAACTTTATTCTGAAAAATGCTGTATCCTTATCCCGCGGAATATCTGAGATGGGTGTCCTTGTTTCTTCTGCTACCTTGTCTAGTTTTCCTTCCAAGGCTTGCTCGAACTTGGATTCCCATTCTTTGCGATATTCATCTCCAACTTTGTCCCCTGCTCGGATGAGGAGTGAATCTTTCAGAACAAGGACCTTCTGTTCTATCTCCAGTTTGAGTGTGGTATCTCCACCCTCACTTGCTCGTATCTCATCTTCAAAGGAATTTAGATATTCTATTACCATCTTAGAGTTACGAAGATCTGCATAGGCGAGATCTGAGAGTAGAACACCATTCTTCTCTAGGTCTCCCATGAGATCATTGAGAACCATCCATACCGCTCGAAGGCTAGATAGAGAGGTCAATCGACTCACTCCCTGAGCATTTCTTCGACTTCATCGAGGAAGCTCTCCTCACGCCACCATCTCATATCTCTTGCACCAGTGGGACAGATTGCTGTACACGCACCACATCCTTCGCATCGTAACTCATCGGTGACACTCTTCTTTACTCCTGGTTCCACTTCGATCATTGAAATCGCATCATAGGGACATATCTCTGAATAATGACAGAGATCACATCCAACGCAGAGCTCTTGATCGACTTCTGCAGTAAGAAGCTCTATCTCTACAGTTCCAAGATTAAGTGGGTTACAAGCTTCACTTGCAGCTCCTCTGGCTTGATTAACAGAATCAGCGACGTTCTTTGCGTAGGTACATCCAACAAATACACCAGGTACTGTGGTCTCGACTGGTCGGAATTTCATATGCATCTCTGATAAGAATCCATCTTGCCCTCTGTTAATTCCCAAGGCCTTCGCAAGTTCATCTACATCATGTGGAGCTTCAAGACCAAGTGCAAGAATTATCATATCCGAGTGAATATTGAAGGTTTCTTGTGATAGGGTATCATAGATGGTCACGATTGCTTCCTTTCCATCTATTGATTGCTCTATAGTCACTGGTCTTTCTCGTTCCCAGCGAAGGTATGCAACTCCCTTCTGCCTATTCTCACGCCACATTTCTTCCATTCCATTTGCGAAGGGGCGGATATGCTCCTTATACGCTGAGAATATCTTGACATCTGGGAACATCTCTTTGAGTTCATGCTGCATAGAGATGACCGCAGAGCAACAGACTCGGGAGCAGTATCTATTTCCTTCACCTGGATTTTGTCTGGAGCCAACACAATGAATGAAGACTGGATTCTTCGGTGCTTTCTTCAATTCTCCATTACGAAGCTTCTTCTCCAATTCCAAAGATGAAATCACTTGAGGAACGGTACCCCATCCATATTCTCCCTCTTTCGGATCATAGGTGTCCATCCCTACAGTGAGTACCATCGTTCCAATTCGATGGACTGTCTGAGTTCCCGTATTTACATCTTCTATTGTAATGTCATAGTTACCGTATGACCCACTTCGAGCTACAACTTTATTATTTAGAATGACTTCGATTAGTTTCTCTTTTCGCACACGAGCTATAAGATCATCAACAATCTCTTGAGCAGAGTTCATCTTGGGAAAGATGTTATGGAGTTCATTCAATCTTCCTCCAAGCTTGTCCTGTTTCTCAACAAGAATGACATTGAAACCTTTCCTAGCGATATCTAATGCTGCAGTCATTCCTGATACTCCGCCCCCAACAACCATTGAGGTTCTTGTAACCTCTACTTTCTTTCTGGGAACCACTTCATTTCGCAGTGCTTTTGCTACACCACTTCGAATCATATCTTGTGCCTTTTCCTGTCTAACCTCTGGTGGTGCTTGTGTATGAACCAGTGCTAGGTGTTCTCTCAATCCAACAGGTCCAACAAGATAGTACCCTGACAGACCTGCAGCTTCCATGGCACTTCGAAATGTTTCCTCATGTTGAAGAGGGGAACACGATCCAACGACAACACGATTCAGTTTATGTTCTTTGATTGCATTTGTGACAAATTCTTGTCCTGGGTCCGAACACATGAAAATGTAATCTGTTGAAAACGCTACATTGGGAATATCCTTTGCCCACTCTGCAAGAGCTGCTGTGTCTATCTCGTTTGAGATGATACCTCCACAATGACAGATAAAGACTCCAACTCTTGGCTCATCTCCCATCTCTGCAGGCGGGATTTCAGGAAGCGCTTCAGGTGTTGGAATTGGAAGTATTGAGTGTGCAGCCATTGCCGCCCCTTTGCCTTCATTAACAGTATCTGTTCCATCTTTTGGACCATGCGCACAACCTGCAACAAAGATACCCGGTCTGTTGGTTTCAAGTGCTCCTGCATTGGAATGTTTCTCTTTCACCCATCCAGTTTCATCAATATCTATCTCTAGTATCTTGGCAAGTTCTTCGAAGTCCTTACTTGGTCTGAAACTTGAATTGAGCACAACCATGGAGACCTTATCGATTTCAATTATCTCTCCGGTAACAGTATCTTCCATTTTTACAAACAGGTCATGTGTATCCGGGTCTTCCTGAATCTCAGATACTCTACCTCGAATAAAATTGACTCCTTTGTTCTTCTCAGTATCCCAAAGGAATTCTTCTAAGGCTTTTCCTGCAGTACGCATATCCATGTATGTATAGATTATCTCACACTCGTGGTAATGCATTCTGGTGACCTGTGCTAGTTTTACACCAAAGGAACAACACACCCTATTGCAGTGATTGCTGTATCCTGTGATATTCTCTCTGACATCCCTACTTCCTACGCAATTAACAAAGAGTACTTTATCAGGTTCTCGACCATCCGATGGTCGTACCATGTGTGAATCGGTTGGTCCAGTTGGATGAGTTTGTCTGTCATACTCAAGAGAAGTGAGTACATTGGGAAATACTCCATAACCATATTCACCGTAGTCTATAGGCTTGTACTCTTCAAATCCTGTAGCAACAATAATCGATCCAACATTCAGTTTGAATACCTTGTCCTTATCTGAATAATCTATACAACCTTGTGGACATATTGCTGCACAGGTTCCACAGCCAATACAGGAATCTCGGTCAATCGTCGATACTAGTGGTATTTGTTGTGCGAAATTAAAGTAAATCGCCTTTCGAAGTGAGAGACCGAAGTCATACTCATTTGGAACCTCGACTGGACAAGCCGCTACGCAAAGCCCACAACCTGTGCACTTGTTTGGATCCACATACCTTGCCTTTTGTCGGATAGTGACAGTGAAGTCCCCTTCCTCTCCTTCTACTTTCTCAATTGTAGACAATGCATGAATTGTAATATTCTGATGTTTGCCCACGAAGGAGGTTAATGGGGTCATAACACACGCAGAACATTCAAGGGCTGGGAATATTTTGTAGATGGCAACATAATTGCCACCAATATTTACTGTCTTCTCAACGATATGAGCGTGATGTCCACCATCTCCAAGCCCAAGTGAGGCACTGATACCAGCCATTCCACCGCCGATCACTAGTACATCAGTAGGTTTGGGGTTTGTGTCCGTTTTTTTGGCTGCCTTGCTGGCCATAGGAATTGACTCCAGTGTCAGGTTGTAACGGCGGCTTCAATCGCGGGGCCGATATAATCTTTCTGTCTTGACCTTAAGCGTGTTAAGTTCTATATCAATTCTAACGAAAATGCCACGTCCACATCTACCATTTTATTAGCAATCTATTCTACTAACGAATTGTTTCACGTGTAATAATGAGGTGTCCCCACTCTTGAGGTATGTAAAGATATCCAAGCAAAACACCTACGAGTTTCTTGAGAGATTAAAGAAGATTGGAACTCTCTATGCTCCTCATAAGATATCTGAGAAGTTCTTTGATTTTTGTGAAGTTGACGATGTGAAGGATGTCATGTTTGAGTACCAGAGAACTATCCGTCCACCACGTCGGTTCTTTTATCCCGAGAGAGAGGTTCTATTTACTTTTGATACTCGTAAGGTTGAACTATACGAAAATCTTCCTTCTGACAAGAAGCAGATTCTCTTTGGAGTCCATTCGTGTGATATCGTTGCACTTCGAACAATGGACTCAAAATTTATAGATGACCAACCTGACCCTTACTACAAATCACGGCGAGAGAATGGGATTGTAATTGGTCTTTCATGTCTTCCAGATGAGTATTGTTTCTGTAACGTTAGACGTGTGGAGTTTGTCGATGCTGGATTTGATCTCTTTTTCCACGAGCTTCCTGATGGCTTTCTGGTTCGTGTTGGTACAGTAGTAGGGCATAAACTTGTAGATCCCTATGAGGGCGAACTTTTCGAAGAAGTATGTCCTGACGATACTGAAAATATGTCAAAATTCGAAGAGAAACGTACCTCGATGTTTACAACGCAGGGGAACTGGGATAATCTGCGATATTTCATGGAATTGCGTCTTAATCACCCGATGTATATACGGGAGAGTGAGAAATGCTTGGGGTGCGGGAATTGCACACTCACATGCCCATCATGTAAATGCTATGACGTACAGGATATTCCAAGTATTGATGGAAGAACGGGTGAGCGGATTCGATTCTGGGATTCCTGTCAATTTCGTTCTCACGGCTTAGTAGCAGGAGATCACAATTTCCGAGAAACAAAACAAGATAGATTCCATAACCGATACCAGTGCAAGAATTCCTATTGTTCAGCCACAACTACATCGTTTTGTGTAGGTTGTGGACGTTGTACATACTTTTGTCCTGCGGATATTCAATTCAAGAAGAATCTCATGGAAATTGCTGGGTACAAAGGAGGGTATTCATAATGTCACAGAGTAAAACACAGGATGAAGGGAAAGAGAATATCTATGATACTGCTAAGTGTCGACTGCTGAGAAAATACAAACTATCAGAAAGCGACAAACTATTTCTCTTCCGTTTTGAGGATCCAGAGATTGCAACGAATTGGAGATTTAAACCTGGGCAGTTTGTAGAAGTATCCTTACTTGGTCTAGGAGAGGTTCCAATCTCAATCTGTTCTTCTGCACGAAGAATGGGTTTCTTTGAACTGTGTATTCGAAATGCTGGTCGCGTCACTTCTCAGATTCATAAACTACAACCCGGTTCACTTGTTGGAATCCGTGGTCCTTATGGTAATGGCTTTCCAATGGAGCAATTCTATAATCGTGATTTGTTACTGGTCGCTGCTGGTCTTGGTATGGCTCCATTGAGATCTGTATTTCTCTATGCGATTGATAACCGCTGGTTGTTTGGTAACATAACCATCATCAACAGTGCAAAATTCGGGAACGAATTACTCTTCAAACGAGAACTTGAAGCTATGAAGGATATTGCTACTGCAGAGGACATCTCTATTGTTCAGACTGCAACACGTGACCCTGATTTCAAAGGATTACACGGTAGAGCAACATCTCACTTCGAGAAAGTCAATGTTGATCCAAAGAACTGTGCTGTTGCGATGTGCGGTCCTCCAGCTATGTACAAGGGCATGTTCGAGGAACTCATTGCCAGAGGTTATGATCCTCGATACATCTTCGTCACTCTCGAACGGAGAATGAAATGTGGCGTGGGTAAATGCGGTCATTGCAATATTGGCACTGCAACGAGTTGGAAATACGCCTGCAAGGATGGTCCTGTTTTCGATTATTATGCCATCACAAGCATTCCGGGGTTGATATGAAATGGCAATAATAGATGGCTGCGATGGAGAATGCCAACCGCGAGTTGGGGTCTATGCTCTGACTTCCTGTTATGGTTGTCAACTCAAACTTGCAACAGTGCAGAAAATTATGGAGATTGCAAATGCTGTAAGCTTTGAAAGTTTCTACATGCTATCCAGTGCCAGCAAACATCCTGCAGATGTCGATGTTGCGTTTGTCGAAGGTTCAGTTTCTACAGAGAAGGATCTGGAGGAACTCTATGAGATTCGGAAACACTCACGGATTCTTGTTGCTCTTGGTGCTTGCTCCGTTAATGGTGGTGTCCAGAGCTGGGCTGAAGGTGAGATGACTCACGAAGAGCTCCATGCTAAGGTATATGGTACAGGGAAGATTGGGATGAAAGGTCTTCAGGCCACTCCCATCTCAAAACATGTGGAGGTAGATTACTATCTTCCCGGTTGTCCTCCCGAAGAAGATGAGATAATGTACTTCATCTCCGCCTTTCTCTTCGGAACATTTCCAGAGCCCAAAGACTATCCAGTTTGTTCGGAATGTCGACTTGCTGGGAATCCATGTATTTTGATAGAACGTGGTGAACCATGCCTTGGCCCTGTTACAACAGCTGGCTGCAAAGCTCGATGCATTACATTCAATGTACCATGTATCGGGTGTAGAGGACCAGTACCACACGATACTGCTTGGTTTGATTCATTGGCTATGACTTTCAAGAATAAAGGAATCTCGAAGGACCAAGTTCGAGAACGATTCAGAATCTTCGGAGCCCATAATCCCAACCTTGAGCCAATGTTGAAGAAAATCTACGGAGGTACTGACTAATGTCTGGAACTACAAAGAAGAAATCTACAAAGAAGATCAGTCGACAAATCAGTGTTGATCACATTGCGCGTATCGAAGGAAAGGCGGGTATTGAGATCCGTCATGATGGAAAGAATGTAGAGGTTTCACAAGTCAAAATCTTTGAAGGTCCCAGATATTTTGAAGCTATCACATTGGGTAAATCAGTAGAAGAAGCAACTGCTGTATTTCCACGAGTCTGTTCATTCTGTGCCGCGGCTCATAAAATAACCGGTATACAAGCAGCAGAGAAGGCTATTGGTCTTCATCCTACAAAGCAAACTATCAAGCTGCGTGAATTACTCTATATTGGGGATTATATCGAGAGTCATGCGCTACACCTATTTCTACTAGCTCTTCCAGATTTCTTGGGTTATCCTGATGCCTTCTCAATGGCAAAGGACTATCCTGAGGTTCTTTCTGCTGGGTTGGCTCTGAAGGATATCGGGGCAGATATTCAGACCATTATTGGTTCTCGATACATCCACCAAGAAAATGCAATGATGGGTGGATTTGGCAAACTCCCAACCAAGAAGAACCTAGAGATTTTGGAAACTCGCCTTAGAGGATTGCGAAATGAAGGCGAACAGGCTCTCGAAACTCTGGTAGGCAATAGAAACTGGCCGGAGGTTGATGCAAAGCGATTGCATTTAGCTATAGAACCATTTGATGGAACATACACAATGATGGGTGATATAGTGCATGTATCTGATGGGACCAAATTTAAAGTTGAGGCCTACAAGATGCGAATCTGTGAGAGTGTTGTAGAGCATTCGTTTGCAAAACATGGCCATTACAATGAACAGCCCTTCATGACTGGAGCGCTTTCACGAAACGTGCTATTCGGTGATAGGCTTATTGAAAGAGCAAAGGAACTAGCTGATATGTACGTGGAGTATCTTGATGCAAGTAATCCTATGTCCAATAATTTTGCTCAAGCGATTGAGGTCGTATACTATATCCAACGTGCGGAGAATATCATACACAATCTTCTCAGCTCGTACAAACCGAACGAGAAGCGAATCAAACCTCATATCACAAAAGCGGGAACTGGAGTATCAATGACGGAAGCACCACGAGGAATGCTTGCGTACACAATCAGTGTTGACAAGAATGGAAAAGTGAAGGGTGCTGATATTGTCACACCTACAGCTATGTTCCTCCCCATCCTCGAAGATGATTTGAAAAGAATGTCTGAAGGACTACTTCAACAAGGCATTAAGGATGCTAAGATCATAGGACCCAAATTAGAAACAGTTGTCCGTTCATATGATCCCTGTGTTTCCTGTAGTGTTCATGTTTCTGAAATAAAATAAATTACAATGAGGGGGATTCCGCCCCTCATTGTGGTTTTTACCAAGTCTCTGTCGTAGTTCTACGTTTCAGAAATAGGTATACTATCCCAGCAAAGACAAATGCTAGTAAGTAGAGAATCATAGGAATCCACAGAAATTCGAGTCGCATTAGATAGGTCAGCGGTCTTCCGTATCCTCCAAATGAAGCTGGAAGGTATATCCATACTAATGCACCGATATATGCTATTACAGCAATCCATCTGATCTCCTTTCTTACCTTGAATGCGTAGATATACGTGAAGACGAACATGAATGCAAAACCAGATGCAAACATCGCCCACATGTCAGTACTTGCATGTTGAATTGTATTGTAAACAGCAACAATGAATGCATGAACTCCTACAAAGCTCTCAAGAAGCACAACCCATCCTCGATTCACATGGACTACTGTGTAGGCCAGTGAAACCTGCGTGAAAAGAAGGAACATATAGAAGAATCCGGTCACAAGCTGTGGATCATATGCCATGGGATGGAACCAGAACGTATAGACCAATGCCCAGGCTATGATATACTGGTGATTGCGTCTGAAGAAACCTGAAACCTGCGCGGTAATTGGTTTTCCGGCTTTTCGACCCATGAATAATCCACGTCTTGGATTCTCCATAACTAGAATCAGTACGAGCATTATAATTACAGAACCCTGACTTGTTATGATTGGGACATCTTGGGCTAAGCCATCGAACCAAATATGCGTCTGGAACAGATGAAGAATAATGAATACCGCATTTATGAGAAGTGTTGCCCAATTGTAGGTAGTTAACCCGGAGGTCGGTCTTGTCTTGTATTCTACGAGGTTCTTCTGTGCCCAGTAGATTGATCCCCAGATAGAAAATTGATGTGCAAGATAGAAACTCCATACAATCAACATAGTCATGAACTCTCGAGCCGGCAGCTTCCAATAATACCACTCAGCTCCGAGATCAGGTCCAAGTATTGCAATGAATGGTTCTAAAAAAGGTCCTACCGCCCAGATAATGAATGTGAATGCAATAGAAAAGATCAGGGCTCCGGCCCATGCATAATATGCTTTCTTGGAATTCACATCGCGGTTCTCTACTTCAATGGAATCAGTTTCTTCTGCAGTCATAGTAATAACCTCTCAGTATATTTTCTAACTATCGTATTAATATCTCGGTCTGGAAAGATATAACTCAGTTTGCGTAAATCGTATTGTCGTGCCAACATGACAAAGGATAAGATAGCAGCTCAACTTCAATCTCTCTCATCTCGATTTGATGACCCGAAAATCCAACGAAGGTTCAAGGAATATAACAAGACACTTCAGTTCATCTTCCCTGATATTGATACAAAGATGTACATGAGAATCGGAGATGCTGAACTCCTTGAAGTTGGTGAGGGAGAAACTGAAGCAGAGCTTCAAGTTACAATGGATTCAGCAGTATTCTTTGGGATTATTGACAAAACTGAGAGCCCCATGGCTGCATATTCCTCTGGTAGGTTGAAGACCAAAGGTGAAGTTCCAGACCTTCTAAAATTACAGAAACTACTGGTCTGATTTGGACCCTGTATCAATAACCATTGAAACAAGTTCACGCATTCTCACCATCTGACTTCTTACACGTTCAGCACCTTCAGAGGTCAAAACCGCAAACGTTGTTGGTTTAAGGTCAACAAATCTCTTTGATATTCGTATGAGACCTAGTTCTTCCAATTTTCTGAGATGACTTGAGAGATTACCTGATGTTAGACCTAGTTTCTTCTGAAGAACTGGAAATGTTGCATGTTGAGTGAAATAGAGATAAACAAGTATAGAGAGTCTTGTGGGGACCATTGTTTCACGGTCTTCTTCCATGAGACCTACTAATGCTGAAAGGAGGTCCCCATCAATCTTCAAAACTATCCCTGCCCCTTACTCTCAAGAAGAAGTCGTTCTGCTGTTACGAGCTGATAGATTCCTACGATGTAGATTCCACCCATATCTGCAATTATCAGGATAACATATGCAAACTCCAGAAACAATATCATTGGAATGAAACTCAGGAAGACAATTAATGCAAAGTAAAGATGCTCGCGCGTGAAAAATTCCACTCCTTCTTCTCTTCTTCCTAATATATAATTGCTAAGAAAACCAGTACCCATAATCAATTGCAATGATGGTACGAATAAAACACCACTTCCAGTTGAGAATGTTACAAATGAAAGAATCACGATAGCTGTTGCAAGAATACCCCAAATTACAAAAGGGGCTCTTTCACCCTCTTTTGAGCTGGTATCTTGAGGATATGATTGAGTGAGTGGCAATACTAGTTTAAATGCTACCAACCATGAAAAGAACAGACTGATTCCAACAAATGCCAGATTTACCAAGAGTGGATCTCCGGGTCCAAGGATGTCTTGCAATGACATGTAAATCAGTGTTGCAAAGGATATTCCTCCAGCAATGATGAGATAGACCAATCCAGAGACTCTTCGAGCAACAACCATTGGATATTTGTCAACAAGGTCTGTGAGTAGAAGCAGCTGCTTCGCTTTCTCAATCATTTCATCATCATTACCATTCTTTTCTGGATTCATTAGACCACCTCTATTTCAATTAGCAAATTCAATTCTGATAAACCTCCTTAATAAAAAGATGGAGTCCCCAAAGGGACTCCTATTTCGTACCGAACCTTTCGAATAGTGCGATTCCCACGAGTATGAGAGCAATTCCAAGTATCGATACAACTGCGAAATCAAACCATATGATGGTCGATGTAACAGGTGCACCTCTCAAGAAGAGAGTAGTCAAAGCATCTGTGATGTATTTACTAGGCATAAACTTCGCTATCACTTCGGTAGCTCCGCCAAGAGGCATGAACGTTCCAAAGAACATCTGTGGCATGATGAAGACGAAACTGATACCAGTAGCAACATCTGCTGACTTTGAAATAGTTGCAGCAATTAGACCAAATCCCACCGCTACAAGAGAGTAAGCAAGAGCGATTAGAAAGGCAAATCCAATGCCTGCAGGACCTGTTGCTGGCCTATACCCAATGGCAAAGGCTGATGCTAGAACTAATGCTACTTGTACAACTGCAATTACCATATTGGAAAGGGTCTGACTGACCATATACTCCGCGGATGATACTGGAGTTGTTCGCAATCTCTTCAAGAGACCTTCGTCTCTTTCGTATGTCATCGATTGAGCTACTATCATTGTTAGAAAGATTGCAGCGAATGCAAAAATCCCGGGCGCCATGAAATCCCATTGAGATAGAGTACTTGACTCCACTAGAGCTGGACTATCAATCTCAACTGGTAGGCCAATCAACATAGATTCACTACCGAATATAGTTTCCATCAAAGCCTTTTGAACTAGAGATGGAACTGCTGACACCGCCATCATTGACCCGCTATCAACGTAAAGATTAATTGTAGTATTGGTCCATACGCTTGGATCAAATGGAGATCCATAATACGATTCGATACTATCTCCGAATCCTTCAGGAATAATAATGAATGCATCTAGGTTTCCCTGTTGAAGTGCTGCTTGCCCAGTTATATTGTCGGTAAACTCCTGAATGACAAAAACTTCTGAAGATGTTAGATTGTTAACAAAAGAATCACTCCACTCGGTGTTGGGCCCCGTAACATCAAGGTTGAGAAGGCCTACATCGAAACTAGTTGTTGCACCTCCGCCAATTCCACCAAAGGCTAATCCAAAAACGAAAGTTAACACAATTGGGAAAACAAGCAGTAGGAAAAGAACCGCAGGTTCACGTGTTGTCTTCTTGAGGTCCTTATTTATTAAAGCAAGTATTCTTCGTAGATTCATTCTAGAACGCCTCCCTGAGTTTCTTGCCTGTCAATTTCAGAAAGACATCTTCCAAGTTCTTTGCTTGATGTTTCTCCATCAATTCAGTTGGAGAACCAAGCTCGATAAGCTTGCCTTCATCAATGATAGCAACTCTGTCACACAATTCCTGTGCTTCTTCCATATAGTGGGTTGTTAGGATGATTGCTTTACCTTGGGTCTTTAGTTCTCGAATGAAATCCCAGACCGCATGACGAGATTTTGGATCCATAGCTACGGTTGGTTCATCAAGGAGTGCTATCTTTGGGTCATTGATTAATGCCATTAGCATACTGACCCTTCGAATCATTCCACCACTGTAGTCCTTAGCTCGTCTCTTGATATGATCCTCCATACCGATTTTCTCGACCATAGTCTTGATACGTTCTTTGAGGATATCTTTTGGCACAAGATGCATATCTCCCATCAATGTGATATTCTCTTCACCAGTAAGATGAGGATAGAATGCAGGTTCTTGAGGGCAGACACCAACTATTTTACGAATACAATCCGGATCAAAGACCACATCGCATCCATCAATTGTTGCTGTTCCCTCTGTGGGTTCTAGCAGAGTACTGAGTATATTTACAGCAGTACTTTTTCCTGCTCCATTAGGTCCGAGAATCCCGAATAGCTCACCCCAACCAATCTCAAGGCTGAGATTATCTAATGCTGTGATGTCATCGAACCGTTTTGTCAGATTAGTTATCTCAATTGCAGATTCAGACATTATAATTCACTAGCATATAGTGAGAATAGAATGAATATAAAGAATGGACAATCTTTGAACTACATCGAGGTTTGTGATGCAAACTAGTGTGAAGTACAATGTTTCGATGAATGTTTAAAGGGACGATTCAATACTAGCTTCTTCTGAAAGTGGAGGTCCTACTTATTGCGAGTGCTCATCACAGCTCCCTTCACCGAGTCAGGGCTAGAGGAATTGCGAGCTAGTGGATTTGAGGTCAACTATCACAGTTGGCTTGACACTGGTAGGTTACATCTGGGCGGGTCTTTGTTTGAAACTATCCGAAATGGTAACTATGACATTGTCATTGTAGAGGGTGATGAGATCAGAGAAGAAATAATCGAACAGACTGAATTGAAACTGATTGGTTCCGTTCGAGGGTCTCCTAATAATATCTCCCTGCAAGCTGCTACTGCCAAGAATATACCTGTTATCGCAGTGCCTGGGAGAAATACAATTGCAGTTGCTGAACTTACTATTGCACTCATGCTCGCTCAAGCAAGGAACATAGTTGCGGCAGAACGTCTACTCAAGAGTGAATTCTTTGTAGATGATTTCAAGGACTTTGGAACTATGTACAAGCGCCTCATGGGTTTCGAGCTCTCTGGTCGAACTGTTGGCTTCATCGGGTTAGGCCAGATCGGCTATGAAGTGGCTAAACGGTTGCTTGCTTTCGATGTAGAGATTCTAGTGTTAGATCCTTATGCTGATTCGAATAAGGTTCAGGAAGTCAACGGAAGACGTGTAGAACTCGACGAGCTTCTGAAGAACTCTGACATCATCACATTACACTGCCCTTCAACGGATGAAACAAGAGGGATGCTAGGTGCAAAAGAGTTTCAAAAGATGAAGAAGACTACGATTTTGATAAACACAGCACGAGCATCAGTGGTAGATGAACACGCACTTCTTGATGCTCTGAAAAAGGGAACTATCGCAGGTGCTGGTCTAGATGTCTTTTCAACGGAACCTGTAGACTCCGACAATGAATTCTTAGAATTAGATAATGTCACTGTAATGCCTCATATGGGTGGGAATACAATTGACACCCTTGAACGCCAAACTCGAATTATTGTTGACAATATCCTCGCATTTGCTAGGGGTGATATGCCAAAGAACATCCTGAATCCGGAGGTGTATGGCTAATTGGTTGTAGTAGCAATTGATGCAGGCACTACAGGAGTGCGGTGCATGTTAGTACGACCTGATGGTGTTCCAATCAGTATTAGTCGCAGAAATTGGGATTATATCACACCTCCCGATTTGGAGATTGCTAAGGAGTTTGATCCCACCCACTTTTGGCATCTGATCTGTACAGTAGTGAAAGAGGCGGTCAAAACTTCCGGAATTACCCCAAGCACTTTGGAGTCAGTTGCAACCACAAGCCAGAGACATGGCTCTGTTTTTCTTGATGCCAAAGGAAAGGAGGTCTATGCAGGACCCAATATTGATGCTCGAGGAGCAATGACACAATACATCATTGAAGAATCTCTTGGAGCGAGGTATCATGAAATTACTGGATGTTGGCCACCTCTCATGTTCTCTCCCTCAAGATTATCATGGTTTGAAGAAGAAGAACCTAACCTCTTTGAGTCTATTGCACATCTGCTACCAATCAATGACTGGATATCCTATAAACTTGGGAATATCTTTGTCACTGATCCATCATCGGGAAGTGCTACAGGATTCTTAGATATTCGCCAATGTGAATGGAGTGATGAGGTCATAGAAGCAGTAGGCGTTTCCAGAGACATTCTACCCGAGATATATGAACCCGGATCAGTTATCGGCGAAATAACTACAGAAGCTGCGAAAGAATGTGGACTTCCGAAAGGACTACCTATAGTGCAAGGTGCTGCTGACACTCATTGTGCACTGTTGGCAAGCGATGCACAACCAAATGAAGTTGTTATCATTGCAGGAAGTACTGCACCTGTGATGATGATATTGGATGATTTGTATTGTGATCCGGAGCAGAAGATTTGGACCGGTTGTGATTTACAAAAAGGTAGATGGGTGCTAGAGAGTAATGCAACTCTTACAGGTGCCAATCTAGAATGGGTTGTTCGATTGTTATGTGACCGTGCAGAGAATCCTGCGGATTGCGTGAAGACCACGTTGAATACTTTGGATGAACTACTTGTTGATATTCCTCCCGGAAGTAATGAGACCCTCATAGGATTGGGCCCAAGTATTATGGATTGTCAAAGAATCACTGATGTAAAACAGGCAAGGATGAGATTTCCCCAACCTGCTTTGCCTCAAATTGTCCCATTAACCGCTAAAACTATGATTCATGCGGTTCTTGAAAATATCGCATATGCTGCTCGTGGGAATTTGGAACAGCTGGAAGCACACCAAGAGTTCAGTAGTATCAAGACAATCGGTGGAATGACACAGTCGAAAATATGGTCTATCCTTCTGGCGAATGTCATTGGAAAACCAGTCCATACACCCATACAGCCTGAGGGTAGTCTCATTGGGGCTGCAATATGTGCTGTAAAGGGGGTAGGTCACTATTCCTCATTATCTGATTCCGCAAAGAATATGGTGAAATGGAGACCTGTATCTGAACCTGATGGTAGAGCAACTCTCTACGAGTCTTACTATACCAAGTGGAAGAGTATGTGGTGCGAAGGTGATTGAAGTGTACGAAGATACAAAGAAAGAATTACTAGAAATCTGTCAAAAGATGGTTGAGAAAGATCTAGTGATAGGATCTTCAGGAAATGCGAGTGTGAGAGTAGACGACTATATCGTCATCACTCCGAGTTCTATCCATTATGCTGATATGAAAGCTGATGATATGGTTGTGATTGATCTTGACGGAGAGGTCATAGAAGGAACAAGAAATCCTAGTGTTGAATGGCAGATGCATCTCGAACTTTACAACACTCGCTCTGTTGTAGGTGCTGTAGTTCATACCCATAGCATCTATGCTTCTGCAATGGCTGTTTTGAATGAGTCACTACCTCCAATTATTGATGAAACTGTACCCAAATTAGGTTCTCATATTAGAGTCACTGAGTATGCGATACCTGGTACGAAACAACTTGGAGCCAATGTTAGAAAGGCAATCGAGGATAGGAGTGCAGCTCTGATTGCTAATCATGGAGCTGTCTGCATAGCAAAAACTCTCGAGAAGGCTCTTCATTTAGCCATGGTTCTTGAAAGAACCTGTAAGATTTACATGATTTCAAAACAGATTGGAACTCCAAAACACCTTCCGGATGAAGTTGTAGAAGATGAACAAGACCTCTGGGAAATGATGAGTGGATACTAGATGTTTGGCTACTGCGGGAAAATCTTGGTTGCAGACCTCACTAAGAAGGAAACAAGTATACTTCTCACTGATGAGAAAATCACATCTAAATTCCTCGGAGGAAGTGGGTATGCCAGTCGTTTACTTTATGATATGATTGATCCAAAGGCAGATCCTCTTGGTCCCAATAACACACTATTATTCATGACTGGTCCCTTAACAGGAACCCTTGCGCCAAGTACCGGGCGTCATGTTATCTGTGGAAAGTCCCCCATCACAGGCCTCTGGGGTGAGTCTCATGCTGGCGGCCATTTTGGTGAAAGAATGAGAGCATCCGGATTTGATGGGATTCTCATCAAAGGTGCATCTAACACTCCAGTTACGCTTCAGATTGAAGATGGAGAATCTGAACTCATACCTGCTGATGACCTGTGGGGTATGACAACATCGGACACTCAGACGACCCTGAAGAAGAACTATGGAAGAAGGCAGGTTTCTTGTATTGGTCCAGCTGGTGAGAATCTAGTTAAATTTGCTAGTATTGTGAATGATGAACGAGTGGCGGCAAGATGTGGATTAGGTGCAGTGATGGGTTCAAAGAAACTGAAAGCAATAACAGTGAACGGATCCAACGATATACCTTTGGCATCACCCGATGAATTCAAGGAACTTGCACTCTCGTCATCTAAGATTCTTGGCGAAGCTATGTACATGCTCCGTGATCAAGGTACTAACATGTATCTAGACATAGGTATGATGTTTAACGATATTCCAATCAAGTACTTTCAAGAGATTGAGTTTGATGATATCGAATTAATCAACGGAAAGTCGCTAAGTGAGCTTCTCACTGGTCGATCAGCATGTTATTCCTGCCCTATTGCTTGTGGTAGAAGAGTGTCCGTTGTCGAGTATGACTTAGAGAACATTGCTGGACCTGAGTACCAGACAATTACAGCCTTCGGTTCTAACTTACTAATTTCCGATTTGAAGAAGATAGTTCTAATGAATCATCTCTGCAATCAATATGGCATGGATACGATCAGTTGTGGTAGTACTATTGCCTTAGCCACTCATCTATGTGATATTGGAAAGGCTGACTATGGTTTCAACTGGGATGACCCTGATATGGTGATAGATACTATCCATAATATCGCTCAAAGAAACGGTATGGGGAATATTCTCGCTGAAGGATCCCTCGCCCTAGGTAAGAAGCATAATGCAGAGGAATCAGTCCTTCATGTCAGAGGTCTTGAAATTCCTAATCATGACCCTCGTGCCTTCTCGGGGATGACAGCTGTCTATACAATCGCCTCACGCGGAGCAACGCATCTTGAAGGTGACATGTACTCAATTGACATGGGGGCTGATGTACGCGAACTTGGCATTGTTGGCGGTGACAGGTTAGAGAATGAAGGAAAAGGTCTGACAGCTGCTAAGGCTCAGGACTTCAGGGCGTTCTTTGATTCTGCAATCATGTGTCATTTTGCAATTGTGCCTCCCTCGACAACAATTACACTGTTGAATATGGCGATTGGGGTGTCTCTTAAAGTTGAGGATATTCTCACTATTGGTGCACGAGCTGTAACTATGAAGCGGCTCTTCAATCTGCGATGTGGATTGCGTACCGAGGATGAAAAACTCCCCCTCGCTCTGTTGAAACCCCATCCTGAAAGCGTAACCGATGATTTTGTTCCCGATGTGGATATGCAACTGAAAGACTACTACGAATATCGAAAATGGGATAGAAACACAGGTTATCCCTCTGAAGAAGCATTGCAGTTACTAGACATCAATCTCTAGAAAAGAAAATCATGCTTTCAATAGATGCTGCAATTTCATCAGGTCTTTTGCAGGTCCATCGGCTTTGATTTTCCCACTCATGAACGCCCGCATAGCAGAGAGATTACCACTTAGGATGTCAAGGATTGTTCTGCTATCAGTTTTGACTGTCATATTCGGTTCTGGAATTCCCCCTCTCTCAACTGTCCCTTTCCCATCTACGAATGAAATTGAAAGGTTAATTTCAAGATCCTCAAATGACATGAGTAGAGTTTTGCTATAGTTGGCAAACCGCTTCTGCATCTTTGGTTCTTCAGCTTTTTTCACCATGTTCTGAATGGCTTTAAGAATCTCATCTTCTGATGTCAGCAGTCTAACCTCCTATAGTACCAACTCTCATTGAGTGCAAATTTACAGAAAAGGTTGTTGTGAAAATTCATCCTCTTCCGTTACCTATTTCCGCAGGTGGTTTCGGGTAAAACAAGGGTGTTTTCCATTCAAACGATTGTCGATACAGCAATACAGTTTGGTCTGTTTTACGGATTCATACTGATTGGTTACCTTCTTGCTAGACTATCTGGTAAAGGAAAGGAAACTAGTCAGTATCTCAATCTATTATTGATTAACCTTCTAATACCGATTTTATTCATTTACACCCTGCTCACTTCCGCTCCTGATACACTAACCGAGCTTCCAACCATTATCACCATAATACTCCTTATTCATTTGCTTGGTCCTGCATTGATGTATCTTCATCTCAAAAGACGTGACTATGACAATTCCACAAAAGGAGTCTTTTACATCTGCGTCACCTTCAACAATGCACTATTCATCCCTCTCCCGCTTGTGCTGATGTTTGTAGGAACCATTGGATTACCAGTCGTTATCATATTCTCCCTTACACAGATGACTCTCCTAGCCACCCTTGGCTCATTCATGGGAGCAATGTTCGGAGGTGAAAATGGAGGATATAGTAAGATCACAAAAGATGCACTTACCTTTCCACCATTCATCGCTGCAATTATTGCTGTGATTCTTTTCCTTGTTAATTTTCAACTTCCCGGAGATATTGCCTATATTCTCTCATTTTCTGGACCGATTACAACATACTTAGCTCTGATAGCTGTAGGACTCGGTATAGGTATACGCTTTTCATTAGTTGAGATACGTGCAGCCCTGGAGGTTGTTGGTATTCGACAATTTCTCATTCCCCTCATGGTCTTTCCAGTGATAGCATTCTCAGGACTCTCACAGTTACCTGCATCTATTCTTGTTCTGGAAGCATTGATGCCACCAGCAGTTCTGACCGTAGTCTATGCTAAAAGTTTCAAACTTGACTCTGAAAAAGCAGCCACTATAGTCACTGTTGGCACTTTACTACTACTTCCAGTTATCTTCTTTGTCCCATTCCTATTCGGATAGTAACCGCTCAATCTGAAGGCATATATCGTTTCTAAAATGATAATACACTGAGTTGTGTCAATCTTGAGCGACCGTGAATCCACAAGTGATCCTGCAGAAATCAAAGAAACACTCGATGACCTTGTTCAGAAGTTGGAACAAGGTGCGACATCAAGTTCGAGTTGGAATGAATCATTGAATGAAAATAAAGAGGAATGGGAACAGCTCAAGAACAAAATACAGCAATGTCAACGGGCTCTGAAGCAGCTCGTGACCGATAAGAAAGCTGGTCTAATAGGTTCTGGTGAATTTGAGGAGAAGTATCCAAAACTCCAGGATGAACTAACCGAATTAGAAACTGCAATCTACAACATGCGACTTGGCACTGATATCAAGTAGAAGTTGTTTATTCTGCTCTAGCTCTTTGAATTAAGAGGACTGCTTCAAGCAAGGCAATGAACCCAATAACAATTGTAAGAGCGAGAAGACCTATGTTCAGTGTCTGATTAATGCTACCCCCAGATCTACCCTCTATTCCAGAAACAAGAGCTCCAAGATTGAATGTCATCATTGAGAAGTAATCCGCTTCTGAATAGAAAACTGTCTTCCACCAGATGAGAGTTCCACCGTAATCCGATTGTATTTGATATGCAAACTCCCCTCCTGCCTGAAATTGAGCTACATCGGAACCAAGAATTAACTGAACTGAACCATTTCGTATAGCTGACTGGACCTCAAGCAGTTTCGCCCCCGACAATGTAATGTCTTCAATTTGAAGAACTGCATCACACTGAATTCCAAAAGCCTCTGCAACATAGGCTTCTGCAGGCGCAACACAAATTGCGCGCAACTGTGAGAATTCATGGACCTCGTTGAGATCACTGATTAGAAGTTGAAGGCTGTCCATCTTCTCCACAAAAGTAGCAAAGTTTGCTTCCCAAGCGGATGTCAAAGTTGCATCTAATGTGGTTAATGCTGCACGTGTTGCATTAGCTATGGCTACAGCATTCTTTGGTAGTAACCAGTATGCATGCGGATTTCCATCGTGTTCATGTTCCTGCTCACTCGCAACTTCCACACCACCGGGCATTGGGGAGAATGCTGCTCCAAAGTCCTCGTAACTCTCCCATGCACTTTCATTGTGAAATGTGATAAATGGTGTCGAAGTTTGAATAGCTAACTCTTCTTCCCAATGAAAATGTCCCGTAAATACCAATAGATCTGCTGCATCAGCTATGGCAAGTATCTGTGGCTCTATTGAAAATGCATGAGGATCAGCTTCTTGCTCCATCAGGATTGAGGTATTAATCAATGAACCCCCAACTTCTTCAACTATTCCTGCTAACGAGGCAACAGAAACCGCGACATTATGAACAGGGTGTACCTGTGCTTCAACTTCTATTGTTATACCGCTCATAATGAGGGGAACTAACAGCAATGCAATTGGAACCAGAACAGATATCTTCCTATTCACTAATTCTCACCAGAACCTCGAATGGTCTAATCACTCAACCAAGTAAAATCCTGCAAAAGTAAATTATTAAGGATTGTGAAATAGTTACTAACTCAGAAATATGTGAGGTGCTGTGAATACCAATCGTAGCCGTATCAATGACCGATCAAGATCTTGAGGAGTTAGAATTTCTACAAGCTCAAGGGAAGTTCTCAAACAGGTCCGAGGTCGTACGTCATGCAGTTCAATCACTAATGATTGAGCATCTAAATGTTGAGATTGCTCAAGGGGAAATTACCGCAGTAATCACTGCAGTCTATTATAAAAAGGGTCAAGGCCACAACATAAGCTCAGTACAGCACAAATATCGAGAATTCATTATAGCAACGATTCATGCACATACAACAGATGGACATTGTACAGAAGTTATGATTCTGACAACTGGCGCTGAAACGGTCCGTAGTTTTTTCAAAGAACTGCGTTCTCAGAAGAAAGTAATGAAAGTTGACATCAGTCTTGTTGGTGGTGGAAAGTAATGGCTGCAACAACACCCTTGCTTCAAGTACGCGACCTGGCAGTTCGGTACTCTAATGGTGATCTTGCACTTCATCATGTATCCTTTGAGATCAAGTCACCTAGTTTCATGGCTATAATCGGTCCAAATGGTTCAGGAAAATCGACTCTCGTCAAGACTTCCCTTGGTCTTATCAAACCATCACGAGGAACCATCAAGGTGATGGGCTATGATTCACAGAAGAAATCAGGGAAGATTCGAAAATTGGTAAGATATGTTCCACAGCGAGACCGTATCGACCTTGCAATACCGATGAAGGTGAAAGACATCGTTCTGATGGGTAGATTGCTCAAGAAACTACCTCCTAGATTTGCTACTTCTAAGGACATTGCAATCGCAAAGGATGCATTACAGCAAGTGAATATGGAAGAGCTATGGGAACGTCCATTTCCTGAACTGTCAGGAGGACAACGACAGCGCGTCTTGGTCGCTCGGGCGTTAGCAAGTGAGGGGTCTATTCTCGTACTGGACGAACCATTAGCAGGAACTGATGTTGAGAGTCAGAATCTCATTGTTGAGGCATTGGGTAGATATCACAAAGAGAATGATGTTAGCATAATAATGGTAACTCATGACTTGAATCCGATTCATACCCTTGTTGAAGATGTGTTACTACTGAAGAACACAGTAATCGGGTTAGGTGAACCGTGTAGTATAATGGACCCTGAATTGATCAAGAAGGTATATGGACCTACAGCGAGGATTGTGGAACACTCGGGCCATAGATATTGCATGACCCATGACTCAGGAATTGATCGCCATGATTGATATCATACAGATAATCATTGAGAGTCCGTTCCTGCAACGCGCGATTCTCGGAGCCCTGCTGATTGCAATTGTTGCTGCTGCTAGTGGAACATTCCTAGTGTTCAGAGGTCTCTCCTTCATGGCTTCTGGAGTAGCTCATGCTGCTTTAGGAGGCACAGCATTAGGTATCTTTCTTCAAGATTCAGGTTTAGTTCCATGGTTTGACCCGATTCTAGGTGCGCTTCTATTTAGTGTGCTAGTGGCTGCATTTACTGGGTATGCTGGTGAGTCTGGAATTACTCAAAAAATGGAGGTGGCTGTGGGGGTTTCCTTTGCTCTATCCATGAGTTTTGCAGTCTTTTTGATGTACTATATACCTCCATACAGAGTTCCTCAGATCTGGGGTTACTTGATTGGGGACATACTTCTCCTCAATGATTTGGATATCATCATGCTGGGTAGTACAACGCTTTTGCTGGCAGTCATTACATTGATGTTTAACAAAGAATTTGTCTATGTCAGTGTCGACATGGAAGGTTCAACTGCACACGGGATGAATGCTAGAGCGTATCATTATCTCATGCTTATAGTGTCTGCACTAGCTATCGCACTAGCAACGAAGGCAGTTGGAGCCATACTTGTCTATGCTATCATGGTAGCACCTGCTGCTGCATCAAATGAGTTGGTGAAATCTGTACGTGGTGTGATATTTTCCGTCTTTCTCATCGCACTTATCGCTGAATTAGCTGGTATCGCCACGTCATTTGTTGTATTCGTATCTCCAAGTGCAATTGCAGGCATTCTTGCTGCTCTATCATACATTCTTGCACTTCAAATTAAGAGACTGAAAGAAAAGGTTGACGTGGACATTGATGACCCTGCATTATATCCTGATGATTTGAAGGTAACTTGGATTCAATCATTGTCCCACGAGCATGAAGATGAACATGAACACTAAAAGCAAATCTACCCCCTCGAACAACATTGATTCCGTCGGTATGTTTAAGAGTGAAACAGAAATTCTCGATTTCCAAGGTCGGTGTGAACAACAGTGAGTGAAGATGTCTCAGATAGAAGCGAAATTATACGATCTACAGTGATTACAGTCATATTTTCAGTGATTTTTCTAATCATTGGACTTACACTTTGGGTATGGTCTGCTGATGACATCATCTCCACAAGTCCTGTTGGTGCGCTTAATGGTTTCAATCCCTTTTTGACAGTCGTTATTGAAGCTCTTACAATCCTTGGCATGTTCATTTTCTTATCCGTTACTGTGATCAATCTTAGATTGTTCCTCTCGGAAGTTCGAGCTGGATGGTTGGAAGTTGTTTCAATATTCATTCTTGTTGTAGCTATTGCCTGGGCCATGTTTGGGGTCGCGGTTGGCGGAGTCAGTGCAATATTTTGCCTTGGATTTGTAGTATATCTCTACTTACTACAAGAATAATTGGTTCGGATTACTCTAACACTGCTGAAGAAATTTCTGATGCACACCAGAAGCTTTATGTGGCTAGGTCCGAGATTTCGATTAAGCCTAGAGGTAAAAGTGCCTAAGGCGGTAATTTAGGAGTCTTCACAACTCTTTGGAACTGTCAGGAGATATCTAATACCCACATTGTGAGGTTCTGACTTCCAACGAGTTCATTGGATTTCCTGGAGGAATACATTATGTTTGGAATCTCTGGACAGGGCTATGATATGAGTACAAGTATCTTTAGTCCTGATGGAAGAATATTCGCCGCAGAATATGCAAAGAAAGCTGTTGAACTTGGGGAAACATCCATTGGAGTTCTTGTTGATGAAGGTGTTATCCTACTTACAGAAAAGAGGGTACAACCCCTCCAAGAACCTGATAGTGTTGAAAAGATTTCAAAAATTGACGAACATGTTGGTGTAGCTACTGCAGGCTTGATGGCTGATGCCAGAAAACTCATCTATGAGGCTCGTATCAAGGCACAATCCTACTGGTTGACTTATGAAGAACTTGTCCCAGCAGAAGCTGTTGCTGAACATATTTGTGATAAAAAGGCAGAGTTTACACAGGGTGGAGGCGCACGACCGTATGGAGTTGCGATGATTATTGGATCCGTCGATCATGACAACAAACCTCGGCTCTTTGTTACAGATCCTGTTGGAACATATTGGGGATTCCTCGCTGCAGTAATTGGTAAAGGCACAGCAAGGGCTGGAGAATATCTTGAAGCACATTATGCGAGAAACAAGTCTCTCTCTGAAGCCATTAAAATTGCCCTAGGAGCACTTCGTGAAACTAGCGAAAAGGACCTTAGTGCTGATAATGTTGAAATCGCGATAATTCCAGTCAAGACTAGGAAATTCCAGAAATTGACGAGTAAAGAGATTGAGGGATATCTTAATCCCCCGAAGACCAGCAAAAAGGAGTAGGAGTTAACATCAAATGATGGGTGGTGGAGGTTCAGGTAAGAAATCTGGTGATAAGTGGGTTGAACTAGACGCAGTTGTCATCGGCATAAAGAAAGGTCATCTTCGATTTGAAATCCTTGTTGATCCAAACTTGGCATTCGATTATAGGCGCGGTGAAGATGTTCCAATCCAAGACATTCTCAAATCTTACGAAGTTTATGAGGATGCAAAAAGAGGAGAACGCGCTACCGATAGTCTTGTTAAGGATGCTTTCGGGTCAGATGAGATATTTGACATTGCTCCGGAAATAATCAAACAAGGAGAGTTTCGGCTAACACATGAACAGCGTCTACAACTTGTAGAAGAAAAGACCGAAACGATCATAGAACATATTTCAAAACGTGCAATGAATCCTCAAACAGGTCATCCCCATCCTCCAGACCGCATTCGACAAGCAATAGAAGAGGCAAAGGTTCGTATTGATCCATTCATCAGTGTAGATGAACAAATTCCAATCGTTGTAAAATCTCTCAGAGTCATCATTCCAATTTCCTTTGAGAGTGTGAAGCTCCAAATAACAATCCCTGCAACCTATGCTGGGAAAGGGTACAATCTTGTTTCAAATGCTGGAGTTATCAAATCAGAGTCTTGGAATCTGGATGGGTCTTGGAGCGGTTTGCTCGAACTCCCTGCACAAAAAAGACAGGAGCTTTATGACGAGCTAAACAAACTCACGAAAGGGCAGATCAGAATAGAGGTCATTAGATAATTGAGACCCTATAAAAAAAATTGAAGATTGATAATATATCATAGAAGGGAACAATAATTGGCAGTATACTTTCAAAAACGTGAAGTCGTAGTCCCAGGGCAGTTACTTGCAGAAGGCAGGTATCGCTCATCATTTGGGACTTACGATGAGGGCGGAAAAATATACTCCTCTCTTATGGGACTAGCTGAACTCAGGGGTAACACAGTAAAAGTAGTTGCGCTTGAAGGTGCTTACATCCCAAAGGAAGGTGATTTGGTCATCGGTGTAATCACACTAGTGGCTGGAAATAATTGGAAAGTTGACATCGGAGGTCCTTATGGTGCATCACTACATGCAAATAATGCACTAAGAAGACCCTACTCCGATGACATTTCAGAATACATGGATATGGGAGATGTTATCTCTGCAGAGGTGTCTGCTTTTGATAGACAGAGTGGTCCATTCCTTTCAATGAAAGGACGAGGTCTAGAAGTCTTAGAGGGCGGGATGGTTCTTGAAGTCAGTCCTGCAAAGATACCCCGTATCATAGGTAGAAGAGGATCAATGATCAACATGATTAATGATCACTTGAGAATTGATACAGTCATAGGTCAAAATGGTAGAATTTGGATAAAATCTCCAGATGTTAAAAGACTAAGGTTAGCAATCAAAGCTTTCAAAATGATTGAAGATCAAGCACACACATCCAATCTTACTGATAGGATCAACAGAATGCTTGCTGAAGAGGTTGCAAAACTGGGTGGTTCTGATTCCTCTGAAGAGCCAAGTGCAGAAGTTGAGACTGTAGACGAAGAAGAACCAATTGAAGATGAAACGGTTATCGAGCCCGAACCTGAAATTATTGAGGCTCCTGAACCAGAAGCTGAAGCAGAGTCTGAAGCTGAAATAGTAGAAGAAGCACCAGTTGAAGAAGAATCTGAACCTGAGGCTTCAACTGATGAAGATGATAAACCAGAAACAGAGGAAGTGAACGAATAATGAGTCCAGAAATAAAGCCTGATTTTCTAATTAGTCCAGAGGGCTTGAGGGTTGACGGTCGAAGACCCGATGAATTACGACCAATTGAGCTAAAAGTTGGAGTGTTGAAGCAGGCTGATGGTTCAGCATCAATCCGACAAGGAAAAACATACATACTTGCAGCGGTCTATGGACCCAGAGAGTTACATCCACGTCACTTAACACTCAATGATAGAGCATATCTACGAGTAGAGTACAGGATGGCTACGTTTTCAGTACCTGATAGAAAGAGACCTGCTCCCTCAAGAAGGGAAAAAGAAATCTCAATGGTAATTGCAAACGCGCTGAAACCTGCATTATTCCTAGAAGAATATCCAAAAGCTGTAGTTGATGTCTTCATTCAAGTCATTCAAGCTGATGGTGGAACTCGTTGTGCAGCAATCAATGCAGCTTCTCTAGCTCTAGCTGACGCAGGCATTCCAATGAAGAGTCTGGTACCTGCTGTAGCTGTTGGCAAAGCAGATGGTCAGTTGCTTGTAGATCTTGGTGATGAAGAAGACAAATACGGTCAGGGTGATGTCCCAATGGCTATCTTGCCACAAACTGGTGAAATCACACTACTTCAGCAAGATGGTTTCTTCACAAGAGAGGAACTTATCGAAGCTATGCAGATGGGAATTAATTCCTGTAAATATCTACATGAGCTTCAGAAAGACGCCCTAAAACGCGTCTATGTCAGAAATCCTGAAGATGGTGAAGATGATTTCGACGATGATCTCGAGGCAGATCTCGGAGAATCTGAAATAATGGAGGATGAATAAAATGGGTGACTATAGTTCAGAAACACTCAGTCACATTGATCGTAAGTTCATTGAAGACCTTATCCGAAAGGGTGAAAGACTTGATGGACGTGCCTTTGATGAATATCGCAACATTGAGATTGAAGCTAATGTCGTACCAGCTAAAGCAGAAGGTTCTGCACTTGTACGATTGGGCGATACCAGCGTTGTAGCAGGTGTGAAGGTCTTGGTCGGAGAACCATATCCAGATTCTCCTGATGAAGGGGTTACAATGGTAACTGCAGAGATGTCACCAATTGCTTCTCCTTTATTCGAGCTCGGTCCTCCAAAGGAAGATGCGATTGAGTTAGCACGAATAGTTGATCGTGGTGTACGTGAATCTGAAACCGTGGACACAAAAAGTCTATGCATAGAAGAAGGTAAGAAAGTCTACATGGTCTTTGCGGATGTCTACCCATTGGAGTATGATGGAAATCTTATTGATGCATCATCAATTGCAGTTAATGCAGCACTCTTGACAACCAAATATCCTGAGATGAAGGTAGAAGACAAGAAGGTCGTTGCAACTGGAAACATTGTAAAGCTTCCAATCAAAAACATCGCAATAGAACACACAGTTTCAAAGATTGGTAATAGATTGATAATCGATGCAAATCTAAGGGAGGAATTCGTTCAGGACTGCAGGCTAACAATGGCTGTAGATCAGAACGACAATTTTACAGCTCTTCAGAAGGGTGGCGGTTCTGGTCCTATATCACTGGAGCTTGTTGACCAAGCCATGGGAATGGCTCTAGACAATGCAAAAGAAATCAAGGACCTGATTAACGCGGCAGTAAAAGACGTTGAATAAGCTTTGAAGGATGCACCACACTTTCGGGGGCATCCCGTCTTTGCTTCACAACGTAAGGCTAATAAGAGAAACAGACGGGCGACTGGTAGGCTCCAGAGCCCGGTCTTGTTTCGTATACGAAACAACACAATTACAAGGAGATAATTAAATTGGCACGAACCAAGAAGGTTGGTAGCACTGGTAGATTTGGCCCAAGGTACGGCGCTAAACTTCGTCGTCGAGTCCTTGATATAGAAAAGAAAAGGAACGAGCCAACTCGTTGTCCATCATGTGCTACAAGAGCACTCAAGAGACAAGCTGTTGGTCTCTGGAAATGTAGCAAGTGTGACCTACTATTCGCAGGTGGTGCCTATGTTCCATTCACTGATGCTGGCAAGGCTGCAAAACGAGCAATTTCTCAAAGGATTGCTGGAGATTTCTTAGCTCTTCGTGATGATGAGGATGTTGAAGATGTTCTTGATTTCCTTCCTAATATTGAAACAGAGGAAGAAGAGGTAGTACTCGATGCAGAAACAATTGTAGCATCTGAGGATGACGATATCCCTCTTGATGATGAAGAATAATCTCGAGCCGAATTGACTTGCCGAGTTTACTTATCACAACTTCGCGACGGACTTCAAACAGAGTCCGTTCATTTGCGCGTGATCTCTCCTCAGTTCTCCCTGGAACAGAGCGTTTCAATCGTGGAGGAATGGGTCTAACTGAGCTAACTTCTCGAATCCGTCAATCTGGTGCACAAGCTGCACTCATTATTTCTATTTGGAAAGGAAATCCTGGTGAGATGATTATACTCTCATCACAGGGTGACGAACTTTTCAAGTTACGACTTGAAAGTGCACTGCTTCGTCGTGAGATTGATTCCTCGAATAAGGGGCGTGTTGGTTCTATCGAAGGAGTTGGAGTCAAGATTGGGAGTAGTAGTCACGTGTTGGAACTTGCTAGAGGTTTAGCAGAGATAATGAGTTTGACTATCGAAGAATTATCCGATCCTGCAGAAAGACGCACAGAGAAAAATAGAGCACTAATTTGGCTTGAGGATGCTCCTTCCGAGAAAATCCTTTGGACTCACTACAATACGAAAGACTTGAGTGAAATTGGTCCAAGAATTCGAGTGAGTTCGGTCAGGAGATTAGGTGAAAATGAGTCAGAGTGACGTCAAGGGGAGTTCCATACTTGAAATCCCCCTAGAATCTGAACAAATAGCGAATATTCTCTATTCTGCATTATTGCCTGAAACAGAGTCTATCCCTTCTGAAAGAGCAACAACAAGTGTATGTGTAAAAGGCGCTTCGCTCTTAATTGAAATCGTAGCTAATGATCTTACAGCAATGCGTGCTGCACTTAACTCCTATATAGCTTGGATTGCTGCATGCATCAGAACAATCGATTCTATCGACAAGTCCTGATGCAAAGCCTTAAGTCCCAAGTCCGATGGCGCAATCTGAAATAGCATACATAATGATTTTGGGAGATGCACTAGAATGGCTCAAAATATACCACCCGCATTGGAAGCAGAACTACAGAAGTTCGACACAATGCGACGAAATCACGAAACTCTCACTACAATGGCACAGGCACTTCAGACCGAGTTGACCGAGGTCAAGGGCACTCTTGAAGAACTAAAGAAACAACCAGATGATACTGTTACCTACAAGGCTGTTGGACAAGTAATGTTCAAGGTCGATAAACCCACATTATCTTCCGATCTTGATGATAGACAGAAAACTCTGGAAATGAGATTGGCATCCACAAAGAAACAACTTGATAGTTTGACTGAGAAGCTCCAGGAGCTTCAGAACAAGATCCAAATGGAACTCTCCAAACAGAACTTGCGTCTTCAGTGAGAGAAATGAGCGTAGTTATCGATATCGGGCTTCCTGATATCTCTGAAGAAATTATTGAACAATTGGCAGAAGAATGTGAAGTCCACGTTACCGACTTTCTAAAAAGTGCAATCCCTGAAAAAAGCATAGAAGTTCTATTTGTCTCCTGTTCTCTCAGCTTATTAGATGGTCAACTTGATGTAAACCTAGACATCGATATCAGCCAAGCCTTTGATACTGGTCATAATCTTGATGATCTGCTTCAGGAAGCAATTGATTGTGGAGTGGAGTGGCTTGAGAATAAGCTGATGGAGATGAAGGGAAAATGAATCTGAGAACTCTTCTCGCGAATTCAATGAATCCTCTGATAATGGGCCATCAAAATGCGGATCCTGATGCAATTTGCTCGATGATTGCTTTTTCAAGACTCTACACGAGTATCAATCCCAAAGGTTCCTTTGCTCTAATGGTCGACGATATTAGTCGTCTCTCAAAACAAGTACTCGATTTCTTTGAAATAAAAGAAGAGGTCCTTGAAAAACCTGGAACCAAATTTGATCTACTCGTTATATTAGATACAAATAGCAGGTTACAACTTGGGACTGACTTTCAAGATATTCCCATTGATCCAAGTAGGACGATTGTAATAGATCATCATGAACCTAATCCTGAAGTTGGAGCAATCGCAAACAATACAATTGTACGAAGTGATAGGTTTTCTACCTGTGAAATTCTAGTCGATATTTTCGAAGAGTTGAATATCAAGATTGACCCTATTATTGCCAATCTTCTACTTACTGGAATCCTATTTGATACACGTCGATTCTTCTACACAGACTTACAGACACTCCAGATTGGAATTAAATTACTTAATTTTGGAGCTGATTATGAGCAATGTATCAAATCATTACAGATTCGTCCCGATCGTTCAGAGAGAATTGCTCGGTTGAAAGCAGCTAGTAAGGCTCAGGTGCATCTATTTGGTGATTGGGTCATTGCCACATCAATAATCAATGCCTTTGAAGCAAGTGCCTGCAGAGGCTTACTTGAAATGGGTGCGGATGTTGCAATAATCGGTGGAAAACCAGGAAAAGACAAAGTTCGTCTTAGCTCGAGAAGCTCACGAGAATTCTACGATAATACGAAGATCAATCTAGGAACTGATGTGATGGAACCGCTGGGTGTGATTATAGATGGAAAGGGTGGGGGGCATGCTAATGCAGCAGGCGCAAACGGTACTAAGAACCTGAATGTCGCACTTGACAAAGCAGTCGAACTGATAAGAGCTGCAGTTGAAACAAAAACGGAGTCTACTAAGGAATCATAGGAGGATTCACTGAGTGCCGCTTATTGAACTCAAAGATTTTAGTTTCAAGTATTATGGAGCTGAAACTCTGGCGCTCAAAAAGATAGACCTCTCCATCCAAGAAGGTGAATATGTAGTACTCACCGGACCGAGCGGTTGTGGAAAGACTACTCTCTGTCGGACTATTAACGCGCTCGTACCGCAGTTTCATCGTGGATATATAGCTGGAAATGTGATTATTGACGGAAAGAATACCCGAGAAAACACCGTCGCTGAACTTTCTTCGATTGCAGGATTAGTATTTCAACAACCAGAGAACCAACTTGTAACACTCAATGTTGAGAAAGAGATTGCTTTTGGGCCTGAAAATCTTGGAGTCGAACCGACTGAGATACGTCGTCGAGTTGAGGAGCTTATAGAACTACTTGATCTCGAGCACCTAAGAGAAAAACATCCTCACGAGATGAGCGGCGGCGAGCAACAACGTGTGGCTATGGCTGCCACTCTGGCCCTTAAGCCCAAGATACTCGTCGCAGACGAGCCAACATCCAATCTAGATCCTCGAAGTGCTGAAATCATTCTTGACATCATTTCTAGTCTGAACAAGCATGATATGA